>JBGPQJ010000131.1:0-8829 GCA_041488995.1 Anaerolineae bacterium | reverse complement strand
GTCAAGTTGATCGCAACATATGAATCTCTGGCGCGCGAGATCGGTGAGGATTTGAACTTGGACCGCTTTTACTTCCTCGGCTCGGGGTCACGTTACGGGCTGGCCTGCGAGGTCAATCTGAAAATGAAGGAAATGACCCTCACCCACAGCGAGCCGTTCCATTTTTTAGAGTTTCGCCACGGACCAATGAGCATGGTCACAGACACGGCTGTTGTGATCGGCTTGCTCTCTGACTCCCAGCGGGAACACGAGCAGAAAGTCCTCGATGAAATGACAGCGCTCGGAGGACACGTGGCCAGCTTAGGTGAGACAAACACCCTTGTGGCATTCCAGAGCGGTATAGCCGAATCCGTCCGGGGCGTCCTATATTTACCTGTTCTGCAGATGATGGCTTATTTCCGCTCGATAAAAAAAGGTCTGAACCCCGATCGCCCCAACCACTTGACTGCGGTTGTAACATTAAGTTTGCCATGATTATTTGTCTATTCCACACTTTTTCAACCCATTTCCCTGTGGAAGGATTCTGCGGGGGAGGGACAAAAACCAAAAGGAGAAAAAAGATGAAACGAATCCTGTTTTCCGTCCTGATGATTGCTGCCATCCTACTGGCAGCATGTGGAACGACCCAGCCAACAGAGGTCGCATCTGGAACAAGCGGTACGCCGGCAGAAATCACATTTTCTGCCTGGGGCGCCCCGGAAGAATTGGCTGTCTGGAATCAGATTGTCACTGATTTCGAAGCAGCCAACCCGAATATCAAGGTCAATGTCGAAGTTTCGGACTGGACAGCTTATTGGGATAAACTTAAGACTCAGCTGGCCGCCGGGACTCCGCCGGATGTATTCGCTATGGATGCGCCGCTTTTTCTGGATTACCAGACCCGGGGAGTGTTGAAGAATCTCCAGCCTTATCTGGATAAGAACCCCGACATGCTCAAAGATGTCTACCCACAAACATTGGAGGCCTATAAAACGACCGATGGCTATTACGGATTGCCGCGTGATTTCCAGACCATCGTGCTCTTCTATAACAAAGACATGTTTGACAAAGCCGGCGTGGCGTACCCGACTGCCGACTGGACCTGGAATGACGTGCGGGCAGCTTCCAAAAAACTTACCCAGGACACCAATGGCGATGGCAAGATCGATCAGTATGGCTTCATTTTCGACCAGTGGGACATGGAACCCGGTTGGAGTGAAGCCCTCTGGTCGTATGGCGGAGATATTATCAGCGCTGACCATACCAAGACTCTGGTCGGTGAGACGAAAGCGCGCGAAGCGTGGCAGATGCTTTATGACATGGTCTTCGTGGACAAATCATCTCCCGACAGCAATACCATCGGTCAGTATGGTGGCGACCTCTTCCAAGCAGGCGCTGCTGCGATGTTCCCCATGGGACACTGGGCTGTGCCGGGCTACAACACTGCAGGTTTCAAATACGATGTTGCCCCGATGCCGAAAGGACCGGCCGGATCTGCAACCAGCGTCAACAGCGCCGGATTTGTAGTCGCGAAAGATTCCAAAAACCCCGATGCTGCCTTTGAGTTCATCAAGTTCGTCCTCAGCCCCACCGGCCAGACCCGGCTGGCGGAGCTCGGTTTCGCAATCCCGGTCCTCAAGTCGGTTGCTGAAAGCGCGGTTTTCCTTGAACAAAAGGGCTCCAGCCTCAACCAAAAAGTATTCCTGGACTCTCTTGCCTTCGCCCATATGAAACCCGTCTTCAAGGGCTATGATGAATGGGCGTCCGTCATAGGAGATGGCATGGGTGCGGTTTGGCGCGGCGAAGCGGATCTTAACAAAACGCTCGACGAAATCGTCCCGCAGGCAGATGCCGTACTGGAAAAGAATAAGTAAGTAGTTCGACGTAAGTAGTATTCCCTCACCCAATGTGCGGGTATCCTGTCAACCCCCTCTCCCTTAAAGGGAGAGGGGGAATAAGGAGATATGACATGCTATACGGGCTCAAGCCGCTCGGTCGTGAAAAAATCTCTCTTTGGCTCATGCTCACACCCACCCTCATCGGGCTGGCATTTGGCGTACTCGGTTCCATCGCGGCTACACTCGTTCTTAGTTTCACCAAGTGGGATCTGCTCACACCCCCCAAATGGGCAGGCCTGGTCAATTACATCGCGCTCTTCAATGATCCCAAGCTTTCCAAAGCGATGACCAACACTTTCAAATTCAGCCTGCTCTACGTACCGAGCGTGGTGGTGGTCTCATTGCTGGTCGCGGTGTTGCTCAACCGTAAGATTCGCGGGGTAACCATCTTTCGCACCATCTACTTCCTGCCGGCGGTCACATCCGCCGTAGCCACCGCACTGGTGTGGAATATGATATACGGCAAAGATACCGGCATCTTGAACTATGTCATCGAATCATTCGGAGGCCAGGCTGTCTGCTGGCTTTGCACCGACAAAGTCCTTATGGCTCTTATTATTGTGAATGTTTGGGGGGCCATCGGCGAAGGGATGATCATTTTCCTCGCTGGGTTGACCGCCATCCCCAAAGACTACTACGAAGCCTCCATGCTGGATGGCGCAAATGCCTTCCAGCAATTCCTGCAGATTTCCGTTCCGCTGGTCACGCCAAGCATATTTTTCATGACCCTCATCGCGACCATCAATGCCTTCCAGGCATATGATTATATCTATATGCTAACCCGCCGCGGTCAAGGGGACAGCAGCTTCCCCGTGGTGGTTTATTCCATCTACCGTAATGCATGGACATTCTTCAACTACGGCGGTGCCAGCGCTCAGGCAGTGGAACTTGCCATACTGGTCGTCTTCCTGATGGCGTTCTATTTCTGGATGGAACGCCGCTACGTAGTGTATGAATAGGAGCCAGAGATGACCAAACACACTCAAAAACTCTTCCTTGACATCCTCACCTATACCATCCTGATCGCCGGATCGGTCATCATGTTGGGTCCTTTTCTTTGGATGGTATCGACAGCCTTCAAACTCCCCGCTGACCAATTCACCCGAACCCTGATTCCGCCGACCTGGACCCTGCAAAATTTTCGTGAGCTATTTGCGGTCGACATCAGTTTTCCGAAATTGTTCTTCAACAGCGCGTATATTTCCATCCTGGCCACCATCGGGCAGTTATTGACCTGCGCCATGGCAGCCTTTTGTTTTGCAGTAGTCAAGTTCAAGGGGCGTGATTTCCTGTTTACCCTGCTGCTCATTACATTGATGATCCCAGGCCAGGTGACACTGATCCCCAACTTCATAATCTTCAAGATGGTGGGGTTGGTCGGAACCAGTATTCCCCTCTGGCTGCCTGCTTTTTGGGGAGGCGCTTTCGGCACCTTCTTACTCCGGCAATATTTTCTCACCATCCCACGTGATCTGGTGGATGCCGCCCGCGTGGACGGCGCATCTCTCTTTCAGATTTTCTGGAAAGTCTACATGCCACTATCCAAACCTGCACTGGCAGCGCTTGCCATTTTTGTTTTTCAGGGTGCCTGGAACGACCTGCTGCACCCGCTCGTCTTTATGCCCGCTGTCCCAAACACAACCCTTACCGTGGGGCTGGCATTCTTCCAACAGCAACTGGTACAGGGAGGTAAATTTACTGTCCTGATGGCGGGCGCGCTCATCAGCATCCTGCCGCTGGTGATTGTATTCTTCTTTGCCCAGAAACAATTCATCGAAGGCATCGCCCTGAGTGGAGTGAAGAGATAGATCCCATGAGGGTATTAAAACTAGCATTATTTTTTCTATTGTCCATTTTCCTTTCGGGATGCACACCTGCCATTGCACGAGCACCTGCCCGCGAACGGATGAAATCCATCAAGAATTACATCGTCTATTACGGGAGTGGTCGCGCCGATGAGCTTGCCCGTTATGACCTCGCCATCGTCCAGCCCGAAACGCTCACCCCATCCGAAATCAAATCGCTCAAGGATAAAGGCACACTGGTCACTGCCTACCTGAGCGTTGGTGAAGCGGAACCCGGACGCCCATGGTATACCGATGGTCGAGTTAACCCCCGCTGGTTGCTCGGCAGAAATGAAAACTGGGGCTCCTACTATGTGGATGCCAGCCAACCCGGTTGGCAAGAACTCATGGCAGAACTGACCGGCGAGTTCATCAAGAAAGGCTATGACGGTGTATTCCTTGACACCGTTGACACAGTGGATGCTTTCCCGCAAACCCGCGCAGGCATGATCAAGCTAATCTCCGATTTGCGAGCAGCTTATCCAGATGTGGTCATAGTTCAGAACCGCGGTTTTAGTGTGGTTGATGAAGTTATTGCTGCCCTTGATGGCATTATGTTTGAGGATGTCAGTACTTCATACGACTTCGAAAAACAGGAATACATCTACGTCGACAACTCTGCGGAGATTCAGAATATGGCGGCGTTGCACCTTCAAACCGGACTGCCTGTTCTCTCACTCGATTACGCTCCCTTGGATAATCCCGGCATGGCTTATCGTGCAGTTAAAAATGCTCAAAGCAATGGTTTCATCTCTGCTGTTTCGGTCATTGACCTGGATGACATCCCCTATTACGGACTGGACAAGCCCGGTGTCGCTGACATGCGCGTTTCATCTGTGAAAGCTGAGGGTGATGAAGACAACGTCGCACTCATTGCACGCATCCAAAATG
The DNA here is from genome assembly GCA_041488995.1 of Anaerolineae bacterium. Taxonomy (GTDB): domain Bacteria; phylum Chloroflexota; class Anaerolineae; order Anaerolineales; family Villigracilaceae; genus JBGPQJ01. The sequence continues at coordinate 4,217 of JBGPQJ010000131.1, read as the reverse complement.
TCGGTCTTGGAGATGTGAGGGATGTCCCAATTTCACTGGCGATTGGAGGAAAGGAAATCGCCAGCATTAAGGGGACCTTTGCCCCTGGCGATTCCTTCGACTGGAGCGTACCCTACAAGAGTCCTGAAGAAAATGTAACGGTCAGAATTACAATTGGCATGGACGACCCGAAACCTTTGGATAACACACTGGACTGGGCATTCACCTATGCAGCCATTGCCATGGAACCCCTCCTGCCCTACGACCAGCAGAAGCACAGATCGGCAAGCAATGGCACTGACATGATTGCCACCTATCTAACCACCCCTCCCGTCATCAACGGTGACCTGTCTGAATGGAAAGACCTGCCTTGCATAGAAGTCAACACAATGGACCAGGTCTCATATGGCGAAGCCTCCGCATGGGGCGGTCCTGATGATCTGAGCGGGCGCATCTGCTACGGCTGGGATGACAATAATATATATATCGGATTAGATATCACAGACGATGTCATTGTACAGAATTACACCGGCGGCAATTTATGGAAAGGCGACCATGTCGAGCTGTGGTTTGATACCCAGCTTCAACTCGACTTCGATTCCAACCAGGCAGGCGAAGATGATTATCAACTGGGAATGAGTCCCGGTAATTTCGAGAGTATACCACTCGATTTTGTCATCTTCACACCACCCACAAACCCTGAAGAATACAACGATCAGGTGGGATATAAGGTCGTCAAAACCGGTAAGGGTTATGCGGGTGAAATAAAAATACCCAAGAAACTCCTGAAAGGGTTGCGACTCGCGCCCGGCCAGACCATCGGCGCGACGTTTGAACCCAGTGATACCGATACCCCAGGCAGTTCCGATCAGGAGATGATGATGTCCTCCGCACCGCAATCCTCCAGCAATTGGGGCAATCCTACCTTATGGAATAATCTGGTTTTTACGAGGTGAAGGGAATCTATTTAAAGTAAATTTCTACCGAGCCATTGGGTGGATTCTCCAAAGCGGCCAGAGAAGCGATGGTAGGAGCAAGATCCAGCACAGAGACAGGGGTCGGCAGCTCACCTGCCTTGATCCTTTCGCCGTGGAAAATCAATGGGACAGTCATAACCGAGTCTTCATCGGTACCGTGCGTACGTTGGTGGCCGCCGCCGTGGTCGCTCGCAATGACTACATAGGATTTGGGCGGGAGCGTTTGCAGCAGTCTGCCGATGCAGCGATCGGCGTTTTCCACTGCCCGCAGGTATTCGGGTCACATCCACCCGTGACGGTGACTAGCTGTGTCGGTACAACCGAAATAGACGAATGTAAAATCGAATTGATTTGAAGAAAGGAACGAAAGCGCAGAATTGGTCACTAAGACGTCGTTTTCGCCCAGCGATAAATCCTGCGACTCGGCATGGTTAAGGCAGATGGCAACATCGAGCGAGCGGGTACGGGAGATGTCGTGGAGTTGTTCCCCTTATAGAATGCTGCCGTCCTACCTCCTGCCAAATGAAACAAATCAATCAGACCGGGCACCTGCCATTCTACCGAATTCCACAAATTTCCAATGGTGATGTGGATTTCGGGTGACACCCCCAGAAAGATGGATGCAATACAAGGCAACGTGACAGACGGAAAAACAGTACGGGCTTTAAGTGTATGTGAGCCATGTTGGACCAGGTTTTTCATCTCTGGCGTATCCGCTTGCATGAGCGCATGCGGGCGCATGCCATCTAACAGGATCAGGGTGACAGGAATTTCATGCATCATAAGGTTGTCTCCTGCAGCGTGTGATTAATTATAGTTGCAATGCAGCAGCATCCTCCGTTGAGACCTGGCCAGATCAATTCAAGAAAATGTAGACATTAAAACCGCCGAATCGAGGAAATGATAGAATAAAAATGAAAATGCGCACATTATCGCTCATGCTATTGATTTTTATTCTGGCCAGCTGCACCAGCCTGCCAGAAACAACTTCACCCAACCCACAGGAATTCGCTTCTATGACCCCGACTTCACCCAATCTCTCAAGTGATTGGTGGCATCCCGCCCCCGGTCTCACCTGGCAATGGCAACTTTCCGAGCTGCCCGTGGATGCAGCCGTGGATGCCGATGTTTTTGATATCGACCTTGTGGACAATGATCCCTCCGTTATCACTGACCTGCATGCTCAAGGACGCAAAGTTATCTGCTATATCTCGGTCGGATCCTGGGAAGACTGGCGCCCTGACAAAGACCAATTCCCTCCTGACGTGATTGGCAATGAATATGAGGGCTGGTCCGGTGAACGCTGGCTTGATATCCGACAGATTGAACAACTTGCTCCGATCATGCGCGCCCGTCTCGAACTTTGCAAAGCCAAAGGCTTTGATGCCGTTGAACCTGACAACATGCAGATCTATGATAACAACACAGGATTTCCGATCACCTATGAGGATCAGATTCACTATGCAAAGTGGCTGGCGGACGAAGCCCACTCGCGCGGACTCGCCATCGGCTTGAAAAACACCCCCGATCAGGTCCAGGAACTGCTGCCCTATTTTGATTTTGCCATCACCGAGGATTGTTTCGACCAGGGTTGGTGCAACCAAATGATCCCCTTTATCCAGGCAGGTAAACCAGTTTTCGCAGCTGAATATGACGACACCGGCGTGGATTTCAACGCGGCCTGCATGCAAGCCATGGATTTGAGCTTTAGTGTTATCCTTAAGCATCGGCTCTTGACCAAATTCCGGATCGCCTGTCCTTGATTTCACATTGCCAAATGGGATAAAAACCTCTGGGTATCCCCCGGTGATTCATGCAGATCCTCTCCATCGGAAAACTACGCGGTTTACAACAATGTACCAGTCCAGGGGGAACTTTCACCTGCCTGGCTCTGGACCATCGCCAGAACCTGCGCCGGGCGCTCAACCCCTCCCTGCCTGATTCCGTCACCGATGTGGATCTGACAGGTTTTAAACTGGAGGTCACCGCCGCGCTCGCGAACAGTGCTACCGCCGTCCTGCTCGACCCCGAATACAGCGCCGCACAGGCGGTGGCAGCGGGTGTAATACCCGCCGAAACCGGACTGGTTGTCGCGTTGGAATCCACCGGCTACTCAGGCGACGTGACTGCGCGCCAGAGCCAGATCCTGCCCGGCTGGAGCGTGGAAAAATCCAAAAAAATGGGCGCCAGCATGGTCAAGCTGCTGGTGTATTACCATCCCGATGCCCCCACCGCCCCGGAAATTGAGCAGTTCGTCAAACGAGTTGCTGAAGGTTGCATCAAATATGACCTCGGTTTCATGCTCGAACCGCTGTCGTATTCGCTTGATGAAAGCAGGAAACTAACCTCAGGGCAAAAACGATTTGTTGTTGTCGAGACTGCTCGCAGGCTTACACCGCTTGGCGTGGATATCCTCAAGGTTGAATTCCCGCTCGATATTACTGAGGATCGGGAAGAAACATCCTGGTTGGTAGCCTGTTCAGAAATATCCTCTGCAAGTACGATACCCTGGATATTGCTTTCCGCTGCCGTTGATTTCGAGACTTATATGCGCCAGGTGACAGTCGCTTGCGAAGCCGGAGCCTCCGGAATTGCTGTCGGCCGGGCAGTCTGGCAGGAGGCTGTCGCATTAACCGGCGAGGGGCGGTCCCACTTCCTGGAGACCATCGCGCGCGAACGATTGGTCCGCCTGACTGAATTGTGCAACCACATGGCCAAGCCCTTCACAGATTTTTATATCTCTCCACCCATCACACCCGATTGGTACAGAAACTACGGGACGCCATGAGAAAAATCTGGCCGTTTTCTTTTTACTTTTTTTACTTCGCCGCCATCGCAACCCTGCTCCCCTATCTCGTGCTGTATTACAGGGAATTGGGGCTCGCAGGGCGTCAAATTGGCGTTCTCACAGCCCTCCCGCCCCTCATCACGCTGGTCAGTGCGCCGTTGTGGACAGGTATCGCTGACTCAACCCACCGTCACCGGCTTGTGCTCTCCCTGTCTTTATTGAGCTGCATCCTCACCATGCTGGCTGTGTCGACGGTGTCCATTTTTTGGGCACTGCTGCCACTTGTTGTGTTGTTTGCGTTTGCGATTGCCCCCGCCGGTTCATTGGCAGACAGCGCTACGATGACCATGCTGGCCGACGAAACGGAAATGTACGGCCGCGTTCGCCTTGGAGGCACATTCGGATGGGGCATCTCCTCATTTGTGGCCGGCATGGTCATCGAGCAAACCGGCCTGCACTCATCATTTTACATG
>JBGPQJ010000130.1:0-8848 GCA_041488995.1 Anaerolineae bacterium | reverse complement strand
TCCAACGGTACGGTCGACGAACAAAGGATTCTTGGTCAACATCGATTCATATTCATCGATACGCCGGGGCATAACCTTGAGCACATCGCGCACCGCCGCCTCGAACTCCACCGGCACATCCCGCCACAACCCGCCAGGGCGAAAATAAGTGGTCATCATACGCTGGCCGGAGCATAGTTCGAGGATGTCGAGGATCATCTCGCGCTCTCGGAAGCAGTACAGGAAAGTGCTCATCGCCGCCACGTCCAGCGCCGACGTGCCCAGCCAGACCAGGTGGGAGGCGAGCCGTTGAAGTTCCGTGATGATTACACGAATGACCTGCGCCCTTACGGGCACGTCCAGGTCCACCAGCTTTTCCACAGCCATGCAATACACCAGGTTGTTGCCGGTGGTATTCATATAATCCAGCCGGTCGGTCATCACCTCTGCCTTCTGGTAGGTCTTGGATTCCATATTCTTTTCGATGCCGGTATGCAGGAATCCCACGTCGGGGATGACATTGACAATGGTCTCGCCATCGAGTTCCAGCAGCAGGCGCAGCACCCCATGGGTGGAGGGATGCTGGGGACCCATATTGAGCAGCATGGTTTCACCGGTCAGAGCCCGGTTCGATACCAGGTGTTTGAAATCATCCAGAGAAACGCTGACAGCCTGAATCTGCGTCATAGCGTGTCCTTCTTGGCATAGGGCTTGCGCACGTCAATTTCATCAAAGTTGAACGAGTACTGCGGCTCCTCATAGCCCAGTGGGTAATCCTTGCGTAATGGATGCCCCTCCCAATCGTGCGGCATCAAGATCCGGCGCAGGTCACTGTGGCCGTCAAAGCCGATGCCGAACATGTCAAAGAGCTCGCGCTCGCGCCAGTTGGCGTTGGGGTAAACGGTTTCGATGGTGCTCACGCTGGGATTCGTGCCAGGCACAGGCACGCGCAGGCCGAGGGTGGCGTGATTAGAGAGCGACGTGAATTGGTAGACAAGATGGAAGCGGGGGGTCTCCTCCGGGAAGTAATCCACCGCGGTGATATCAGACAGTCGCTCGAATCCCATCTCGCGGATTTTCCGGACTGCATCGAGAAGTTGGTCCCGTTTGATCACCAGTATCGACTCGCCCCTGAACTCAAGCTGCTCGCCGTTGAACTGGCTCTTGAGAACACTGATGAATTTTTGCTCATTCATGGTTATGCCCAATCCTTGAATTTCTCGCCGCGCACCTTCTCATGCAACGTGACGATGCCGTGGATCAGCGCCTCCGGGCGCGGCGGGCAACCCGCCACGTACACGTCCACCGGAACGACTTCATCCACCCCCTGCACGATCGCATAGTTGTTGAACACGCCGCCGCACGAAGCGCAGTCGCCCATGGCAATTACCCACTTGGGCTCGGGCATCTGGTCGTACAGGCGGCGCAGGACGGGTGCCATTTTACGCGAAACGCGCCCGGCCACGATCATCAAATCCGACTGGCGGGGCGAGGGGCGCATCAATTCCATGCCGAAGCGGCTCAAATCATAATGTGCCGCCTGTGCGGACATCATTTCGATGGCACAGCAGGCGAGGCCGAACAGCATGGGCCACATCGCATTGGTGCGGCTCCAGTTAACTGCTTGTTCAAGCGTCGTGGTGACAACGCCCATGTTGCCGAGTTTTTGCTCTACTCCCATTCCAGCGCTCCTCTCTTCCAGGCGTAAATGTACCCTACCAGTAAGATAGCGATAAAGATGATCATTTCAACCAGACCAAACAATCCCAGCTGACGGAAGACCACCGCCCAGGGCAGGAAGAAGACCACTTCGATGTCAAACAAGATGAAAAGGACTGCGATGAGATAGTAGCGCACCGGTACACGGCGGCTGCCTGGACCGATCGGCGACATGCCCGATTCATAGGGGGCGGCTTTGCGGGCGGTCTGGCGCTTGGGGCCGAATAGCATGCCCAGCGAAATGGCAATGACGGCGACCAGGGCGGTCAAGGCAACGAAGATGCCAATAGCAACATACTCAATCAGCATGGTGATTCCTCCCGAAAATTCTGAGGATACTGAGGCGCAAGTATAACATAACAGAGTTTATCAGTGTTAATTTTCACAAACTTTGTCCTATTTCGGAAGTGGATTTAATAATAAAAAAAGCGAGCAACGTCACAGATTTGTTGTGATGCCGCCCCCCAGTCTCAATACGTGCGGTGGGTATGCCTGTACTGCGCTGCCCTTGGATGACTTACAGCTGACCACCTTCCCGCAGTCTCGCGGATGTCATCCCAGATAATCCCTGAGATGCCTGCTGCGGGTGGGATGGCGCAGTTTTCTCAACGCTTTGGCCTCGATTTGTCGGATTCGTTCCCGCGTTACGTTGAAATAGCGGCTGACTTCCTCCAGCGTGTGGTCCTTGCCATCAATCAGACCGAAGCGCAGCTCCAGCACCTGGCGCTCGCGCTCAGAGAGCGCAGCCAAGGCGTGCTGCACCTGTTCGCGCAGCATTTCCCGCGCGGCAGCATCCATCGGCTCGAGAGCGTCTTCGTCCTGGATGAAATCGCCCAGCTGGCTGGAATCCTCATCACCGACGGGGCCTTCGAGCGAGACGGGTTCTTCCGCCGAACGCAGGATGCGGTCCACTTTGCCGGTGGCGATTTCCCAGCGGCGATGCAGGGCAGATTCCAGCTCCGTCCCCTCGGACCTGGCTTGCAGGATGGCGCTCACATCGACGGCCGAGAGGTAGCCCACTTCCAGCGCCAGCTCTTCCGTGTTGGGGTCGCGCCCCAGCTGCTGGACCAGCTGTCGCTGGATGCGCAGGATGCGGGTGATGGACTCAAACAGGTGCACGGGGATGCGGATGGTGCGCGCCTGTTCGGCGATCGAACGGTTAATCGACTGGCGAATCCACCACGTCGCATAAGTTGAAAATTTGAAACCCCGGCGCGGGTCGAACTTTCCAACGGCGCGCAAGAGGCCCAGATTGCCCTCCTGAATCAGGTCGAGGAAGGAGATGCCGCGCCCCAGGTAGCGTTTTGCGATGCTGACCACGAGCCGCAGGTTGGCGCGGATAAGAGCGTGGTTGGCGTCATCGGCGCGATAACGGATGGCATCCAGTTCCATCTCCAATTCATTTTCGGACGGGAGATTGCGCTGGAGGGTGCGGACGACCGGCAGCGCGTGGTGCGTCTGGATGTGTTTGCTGAGCCATCTGGCAAACGATTCCGGCAGGCCGTAGAGACACAGTAAAACAGAAAAGGCATTCAACACGAGCCCATCCCAGAGCGGGTCGCTTCCCCAGCGCCCGTTGTCGAGGTAGGCGCGCAGATAGGAGGGGGCTTCGATCTCCCATTCCAGATGAAGATGCTGGGCTTCCGTAAGGACGAGCGCGAGGTCAGGCAGATTGGCATCGAGCCGCTTGGCATCCTGCCCGAGACGCACCCAGGCCGTGCCAAGCTCATCCAACAGGGCTCGATAGACAGCGGTGGCAGGCGGAGTTCCGCGGCGGGGATGTCTTTTCTCGAGATTGACGATCAGGCGCTTCGCTTCGATGACCGTCGACAGGCGGAATTCGCTATCCGCGTCCAGCAGCTTGACCAGACCGATCTCCCGCAGGTAGAGACGTACAGGGTCCTCAGAGAGTTCGAAGGCGACAGACGGATCGGCGATTTCAATGGGTTCGTCAATGACGACTTCGCCATTTTCCTCTGTCGGCACCACCATCGGCTCTTCGCCGTCCGCCTCCAGATCGGTTTCTAACCCGCCATCGCCATCCACATCCGGCGGCAACGGGATATTAATTTCCTTCCGTTTGGTCCTACCCGTGGATTTATTGCGGGTGACGGTCTTTTTTCGCTGGGGCATAATTCACCAAAGTTCGATGTTAAGAGTAATAGTCTGCCTGCTACGGTTCTTCACCTGAGAGCCCGAAGCGTTTATTTCCTGGTCTCATCGCGCCTTGCCAGCGCCAGATGCAAGTGCTGCAAGGTCATCCCATACTGGGCGGCCAGATCCACGTAGGTCGCCGCCAACGGGTCGCCACTCTGCTGCGCTTCCTGCTGCAGGAACTGCAACTGGCTGACACTCTCGCTTACCATCACCCGCCGCAGGCGAATCACCGAACGGTATAATTCCGCCACCAGTTTATCATGCAGGGGTTCATGGACGGTCTGGGCTGAGAGTTCCACGAACAGGTCACGCAAGTCCTCGCCCAGGTGATCCTCCACATAGTGCTGGGTCTCGGCAGCGTCCTGCTCAAGCGACTGACGTATCAACTGAAAAAATTCCTGATGGTCAGTATACTCGAAATCCTGGATTGAAAGTTGGCTCAGGCTCGCCTTCTGCAGATCGCGGTCGAGGCGGTGCAGCAACTCGGGATGTTTTAAGAGCACAGCCAGGCAGTAGGCCTCCACATCCCGGGACTGACGGATTGCCAGCGTGCTGGGTGCGGGTTCCGCCTTCGATGCTGCACTCTGCTCCTTGGCCTTGCTCCGCCGGTACGGCTTTGCCCGAGGGGCCTGTGCGCCGATCAGAGCGCGTTCGTCCACTCGCAGACGCCTCGCAAGCATCTGGCGATAATATTCGCGTTCCACCGGGTTCGGTAAATCTTCGATGAGAGGCAGAACCTGCGCCGCAATTTCCGCCTTCACCTTCGGGTCGTTCACGTTCTTATCGGCAATCAGCACCTCGAGCACATGCTCCACAATCGGCTTTGCCGTGTCGATGAGCCGTTTCCATTCCTGAGGATCCCGCTGGACAATCTCATCGGGGTCGAGTTCATCAGGCATGGATGCCACGCGCAGGTCCGCCTGCAGGCGAGCTTCATGGCGGAGCAGGCCGCGCGCGTCGAAACGGAGCTCGGCCGCGTGGTCCAGCGAGGTGCGCGCGGCTTCCAACCCGTGCAGGACCGCCTTCTGGCCGGCGACATCCGGGTCGAGGGCGAGCACGATCCGCCGGGTGAAACGCTTGAGCAGCCGTAGCTGGTCCTCAGTCAGCGCAGTCCCCATCGGCGAGACAACGTTTTCAAATCCCCCCTGATGCAGGGCGATCACGTCAAGATAACCTTCGACGATCACCACCTGGTCAGCGGCGCGGATAGGCTTGCGCGCACGGTCGAGACCGTAGAGCAGGTGACCCTTATCGAAGAGAGCCGTCTGCGGCGAATTGAGAAATTTTGGCTGGTCATTGGGGTCTAGGATGCGCGCACCAAAACCGGTCATACCCCCATCCGCATTGCGAATCGGGATCATGATGCGGTTGCGGAAGCGGTCAAAGGGACTCCCGTCTTCGCGCTGGCTGGCAAGCCCGCAGTCGATCAGCTCCTGTTCTGTATAGCGTTTGGACTTGAAATATTCCATGACCGCGTGAGATCCTGCCGGGGCATAGCCCAATCCAAAGATCTCGATCGTCTGGCCGGTCAGCTTGCGTTTTTGCAGGAGGTAGTCCAGGGCGGGCTTCCCCGCGGGAGTGTTCACAAGTGCATTGCGGTAATAATTGACTGCCTCTTCCAGCAGATTGCGCAGCCGATCGTTTTCCTCGAGCTGCTCCTGTTTTTCGGGGGTGAATTCCTCGAGCTTGACCCCGGCACGCTCCGCCAGACGATGCAGCGCTTCGCGGAAATCGATATTCTCTTTCTTCATCAAAAACTTGAAAATATCACCGCCCTCGTTGCATTGCCCAAAGCAGCGCCACGTGCCCGTCTCCGGCCAGACGACAAAGGCGGGCGTGCGGGTGTTGCTGTGGAACGGGCAGAACCCGGTGTAATTCTTGCCAGAGCGGCGCAGCTTGACACCGCTCTCCGTGGCCAGGTCTATAATGTCGATCCGGGATTTGATTTCGTCAATGCTGGACATATACAGGTGAATTATAGACTCGGTTAGGGCGGGATGCAACTCGAAAATGATTGAAAGAACGTTAAAAATCTGTAGGGATGCAGTTTTGCAGCGCCGCTACATATATATTCAAAATTTTAGAACCCTTCGAGCTTGCTCAAATATGGGATGCCGTTGGACAGGTTGGCAATTTGACCCCGCCACAACTTACATGCGCGCGTTGGTCCCGCGCTCGTACCACCAATCTTCGGCGTGAAGGTATCCCAGCAACGCCTGTGAAGCGACCCAGCGCAGGGGTTCGGGCGGCCACAGGATAGGCTTGCGCTCCACGAACCACACCGAGGAAAGATCGGTCTTGCGCTCCAGCAGGAGGTCGCACAAAGTCTGCCCGTTGAGATGAGTGGGCGCGACGCCATGCCCCACACACCCCAGGCTGTACCAGGCACGCGGGTCGCCGACCATGCCAATCGCCGGAGCCATCTGCAGTGTCACGCTAACCGGACCGCCCCAGCGGAAAGTAAACCTCACATCTTTCAGGGCTGGGAACAGCGTAACCAGGTTTCTTTCCAATCGCCGGAAGGTCGCTTCGTTCAAGTCGCGCTCCATGTCGCGCCTGTAGGTAATGGACACATCACTGCCGCCAATGGCAATGCGGTTGTCCACCGTCAGACGGAGGTAATGAACCAGGTTACGCGCATCTTCGAGACCCTGACGATTCTTCCAGCCAATCGAATCCATCTGCTCTTTGGTCAGTGGCTCGGTTATGACCATGTGCGTGAAGGCAGGCACTTGCTTGTTCCATATTTCGGGGATGAGGTGCGAGTAGGCATTCGTGGCAAAGACAATCTTATCCGCGGTGACTATGCCCTGCGGCGTCTTCAAGGTGAATTTCGTCCCGCGCAGGATCTCAGTCACAGGCGACTGCTCATATACGGTCGCACCGGCTTCCTGCGCCACGCGCTTCAACTCGCGCGCCTGCTTGGCAGGATTCAAAATCCCACAGCGCGCTTCCTTCCACGCCCCAAGCACCAGCGGACTGTTCACTTCGGCGCGCGCTTTTTCCTGATCGATCCACTCGATGCCGGTCACGCCCAGGCTGGTCAGCAATTCCAGGTCATGATGAATGCGTTTGACATAGCCCTCGGTGGTTGCCAATCGCAAGAAACCGGTATATTCAAAATCACTTTGAATCTTGTGTTCGGTGATCAAGTCGCGCACCAGATCCACGGAACGCTCGCAGTAGTGATGCGCCTCGACTGTACGTTGGTTGCCAAACAACATGGCCGTCACGGCGGGCTCCAGGCCGAACAGCGTCATGGCAAAACCGCCGTTCCTTCCACTCGCACCAAACCCAACGACTTCTCCCTCCAGCACGGCGACCTTCATGGCCGGCTCGGCTTTACGCAAAAAGTATGCTGTCGCAAGGCCAGTGTATCCGCCACCGATGATTGCGACGTCTACACCGATATCACCTACAACAGGTTGATTCGGTGAGTACGGCCCATAGCTGTTAAGCCAGTATGCTTTCTGGGTGTAATCAACGGACATGGTTTCCTCCTCCCGGTGAGCCAATTTTACAGAATTATTGTAGCACGAAGGGTAGATAAAACAAGGAAGCGACCGGTTGGTCGCCTCCATATTGTTTAGAACCCTTCGAGCTTGCTCAGGTCTGCCACCCCGCGGGACAGTGCTGAGATCCTCTGCAGGATCCCCAGGCGGTTCTCCCGCAGAGTTTTATCTTCTGCCATGACGAGAACCTTATCGAAGAAGGCATTGACGGTTGGGATCATCGGGACAAAGGCCTTCAGGAAATCGTCCACGGAGCCTTCTGCTCGTTTGGTCTTTTCCGCTTTCTCCAAAGCCCTGAACAACTCTTTCTCTTCTTTCTCAACAAAAGCCTTTTCGTCAACTTTAAACGTCTGTTTTTGATCGCGCGTGATGCGGACGCAGCGCGCAAAGCCAGGCAAAAGCGTATGCCAGTCTTCGCGCTCGACCCACGCCTGCAACTGCCTGACGGCACGCGCGGAACCCGCGGGGTTGTTGGACTGCGCTGCAAGGATGGCGTCCACGACATCATATTTGTAGCCGCTCTCCTTCAGGACGACGCTCAAACGCCCGGTGATGAAATCAAGGACCTGCACCTGTACTTCATCTGTGACGGGTATCGGTTGTATCTTCGCAGACTTCTGGACCGCCATGGACAAATCAAAGTCGCGATCATGCTCGATCAAGGGTTGGACCACACCAATTGCAGCGCGGCGTAGGCCGAACGGGTCCTTGGTGCCCGTGGGAGCCAGATCCATCGCAAACAGGCCGACCAGCGAGTCGAGCCGATCCGCCAGGGCAATAGCCAGGCCGGGTTTGCTGCCGGGCAGGGCCTGGTACTGCTCGGCGATAGCCTGTGCAACAGCCGGGGCTTCTCCCGAGCGCAGGGCGTACTCGCGGCCGATGATGCCCTGCAATGAGGTCATCTCGGTCACCATCTGAGTGGTCAGGTCCGCCTTGGCGAGGTGGGCGGCGCGGCGCGCAAACATGGCCTCATCGGCATCCAGACCCAGCAGCGGAATCAGGTCGTTGACCAGTTTTTCGAGCCGGTCGGACTTATCCAGCATCGACCCCAGCTTGGTCTGGAAGACGAGTGTTTTCAAACCATCGCGGTAATATTCGAGCGGGTGCTTGATGTCTTCGCGGACAAAGAAATTGGCATCGCTGAAGCGCGCGCCGAGCACGTGTTCGTTGCCATGCCGGACGATATCCAGATACTGGTCATCACCGTTGCGGGTGGCGATGAAGTTGGGAAGCAGCTTGCCATTCTTCTCCAGCGGAAAATATCGCTGGTGTTTCTTCATCACTGAAATCAATACATCGCGCGGCAGGGACAGGAAGTCGGGGTTGAAGTTGCCCAGCACGGCGGTCGGTTTCTCGACCAGGTTTGTCACCTCAGCCAGCAGGCCTTCTTCGATGATCGCTTCCCCACCGGCAGACGCGGCAGCTTTTTTGACCTGCTCGATCACCAGCGACTTGCGCTCTTCATAGTCGAGCACGATGCC
>JBGPQJ010000129.1:0-8914 GCA_041488995.1 Anaerolineae bacterium | reverse complement strand
TATGCCATTTCACCTGCGGATGCCGCGGGCTTTGTCTCCAGTTTTCAGCACGCAATTGAGCAGGGGAGCCTTGCCCCTGGGATCGGCCACTCACAATACCCCTCTTTTGTCCTTTCGCTGGCATGGGAGAACATGCTCGCCCGCTACCTGTGGCTGGCTGGGTTGTTTCTTAACATCGGACTGCTCGCCTGGGTGACCGTGCTCATTCCCGGTCTTGAGACCGTTGCTCTGGGTTTTACCCCCACCGGTGAACCGCTGGTGGTGCCTGCCATACAGCTCATAATTCTTCCCATTTTAAGCGTCTTGTTGTATGTGACTGGCTTCATCGCCGGCCTCTATTTCTTCCGCTGGGAGGAATACAAGACACTGGCATTCATCCTTTGGGGCACCGGTGCTTTCTCTTCGTTGCTCTTTCTGATTTCAGTCCTGGTACTGCTCAATACTCCTGTCTGACCATGAAGCTCGTCGCCGGATTTGTCATCGCCGTCATCATTGCATTCGCCGCCTACCGTGCCCACAGCTTAAGTCGCTCCGGGGCAATGGCGGCGGTCGTGGTCGGTACTGTCATCTTTGGGATTGGCGGCTGGCAATGGGCGGTACTGCTTCTGACGTTCTTTATCACCTCCAGTGCGTTGACCCGTGCCTTTAAAAACCGAAAATCCGGACTGAGTGAAAAATTCTCCAAAGGCGGCCAGCGTGACGCCGGTCAGGTCTTTGGCAACGGCGGTCTGGCGACCCTCTTTGCCGGTCTGACCGCCTTCTACCCGAACGATCCGCGCTTATGGCTTGCCTTCGCCGCTGCGCTCGCGGCTGCCAATGCCGACACCTGGGCAACAGAACTGGGTGTCCTCAATCCGCACCCGCCGCGGTTGATCACCAACCTTAAAAAAATAGTCGAACAGGGGACCTCTGGTGGAATCTCACTCGTGGGGACTCTTGCCGCCCTGGCCGGGGCAGTGCTGATCGGCCTGCTCGCCGGAGCGTTACCCCCCGGACCCGATCCCTGGACAACGGTCATCATCGTCACCCTGGCAGGGCTGCTCGGCTCGCTGTTTGACTCGCTGCTCGGAGCTACCGTCCAGGCGATGTACCATTGTCCGTCCTGTGAAAAGGAAACCGAACGATATCCCTTGCACACCTGCGGCACGCCGACTGTTCAAATCCGCGGCTGGAGGTGGCTGGATAATGATTGGGTTAATTTTGCATGCGGGGCGTTTGCAGTAGTCGTGGTTCTGTTAATTTAACAGCTTTCCAAAAAATGACCTGCCAGTTATTGGAATCTGACAGGTCCTTAAAGACTGTCATACGCCCCACACCTTGAAATCCTTCAAAATGGAGCCGCCAATGAATTCCCGTAAAATCGAATTGTCCGGGATCATTTCCGTCTCCACCGGCAGGAACCATTCGAGAAAAGCCAGCAAGCGTTTTGTCTCTCTATATTCAGGCGTCCCCAGGGGTACCTGGCGCAACAACGGTTCGACAATGGGACCGAGCACTGAGAGTTCATAGACCAGCGCAGAGTTGAACATAACGTCCGCGTTTTCCTGATAAGGGAAGATGTGCCGCTCCTCTCCACGACGCACCGATTCCCAGCGTCGGATGGTCTGCTGGGCAGAGTAACCGCGTTCATGGGTATCGCGCACGATGCGGCGGATCAGGCGCGTGTCGGTCGTGGAGACACGGTTATGCCGGTCGAGGTTGAGCTGCGTCAGGCATGAGGCATAGATCCTGAACGCGTGCCCTGCCAGTGTGGATGGGATCAGGCGCGGGTTCAAACCATGAATCCCCTCCATGATGATCAGCTGGTCATGCCGCAACCGGACGACATCCCCCCGCATCTGTTTTCCGGATTTAAAATCATAGCGGGGCAGCTGCACCTCGTCACCGTGCAGGAGTCGGGTGAGATGGTCTGCCAGTTGATCCAGATCGAGCGCTTCCAGCGCCTCGAAGTCAAAATTTCCATCCTCGTCGCGCGGCGTCCTGTCCCGATCCACAAAGAAACTATCCAGTTCCAACGCATAAGGCGAAAGCCCTAACGCCAGCATCTGCACGGCAAGACGCCTTGAAAAGGTGGTCTTCCCCGACGATGAAGGGCCCGAGATCAGGATAACCCGGACTTCGTCGTGGTGAGCGGCAATTTGCTGTGCGATGGATGAGATGTGCTGCTCATGCATTGCCTCGGAGACCAGAATGACCTCGCGGCTGCGTCCCGCCTCGAGGGCATTGTTCAACGACCCCACATTGTCGATACCCAGTTTTTCCAGCCAGTCGCCGTACTGCCGGAAGGTGGCAAGCAACTTGGGATAGTCTTCCATGGGCGTGATGGTGGTGGGAGCACGGCGTTGAGGGAATCGTAACGTAAAACCGCCATCGGCCGGTAGAAGGGCAAACCACTTGATGTAACCAGTAGAGGGGACCATGTAACCGTGGTGATAGTCGATATGGGCACCGATATTGTAAAGTGTGACATACGGCTTGCGCCGGTAGTGCATCAGACCCACTTTATCGGGATAGTTTTCTCTTTCAAAAAAGGCGATCGCCTCGGCGATGGGCATTTCACGGCGCTCGAAGGGCAAATCCGCCTCGACCAGGTCCCTCATTTCATTCTGGAGAGCCATCAGTTCATCACGTGAGAGCGGTACACGACCTGTAATGTGGCAGTAATAGCCTCCGGAAGAGACGGAGTGATCGATGATAAGCGCTGCCTCTTTAAAAAGTCGCGAGAAGGCAGTCTCCAGCAGGAAAGTCAATGAACGGCGATAAATGCGCATGCCATCCGCATCTTTCATCGTGACCGGCTCGAGAGATGCTTCCATGAGAACCGGATAAGTCAATTCGTGCAGTTCACCGTTGATGACCGCTCCAACAGCCGGCGCGGGCAGGGTATCGAGCACGGGCTTGAGGAAATCAGATGCACATGCCCCGCGAGGTCCTTGCAGGACGCGTCCGTCGGGTAAATGAGCCTGAACATTTTCACTTGAGGTGACAAAGGATACTTGAGAGGCGCACATGGTTTATCTTCCAAACATATTCAAATAGCCGAGAAGAAGGATAGGATTGAAATCTTGTAAATTTTTATCTACGCCACAATTATCAGGATGAGATTAAATTGATCAACTTAGTCAAACTATAATTATACCGGTATCCCTGCCAGCAATTTTTCAGGCTGGTGAGTGTAGGCGTCCAGAGCAAGATCGCCTTTGGTAAGGGCAAGCAGAGTTTGGGTGAGCAACGTATTGACCGGTGTCGGGATACCCGTCCTTCCCCCTGCCCTCACGACCGCCCCGTTGAGATAATCCACCTCGCTTTTGCCGCGCCCCGCCCGCAAGTCGATATGGAAAGACGGCATTTTCCCGCCCCGCCCGCCACCGATTGCTTTTACCATGAAAGGGCGTGAGATGAAACCCGGCAGCCTGGTTCCCATGGCCAGTGCGCGGACGGGCGTCCCGGGCAGATCGACCACTTTTATGCCCTGAGCCGCCATCACGGCCAGTGCCTCGCGCAACATGCGCATCTCCATTAGGAATAAACCGGGGTGTGAAAAAATCTGCGCTGCCGTCATATCCAGGATTGCTGAAGACGCATTGGCGACCAGGTTCGTGAGCATCTTCGACCATTTCATATCTGCCGCATTCGGATACAGACGCGCATTGAGTAATGCCCCATCCAACGCAGCGACCAGTTTTTCAGACAATGGATGCCCGGACGCAATGCCCAATCCCCGAAGTTTTTCCAGAATCACATTGCCGGCAGCCTGGCGGCCTACGGCGCTGGTCACTGTCCCGTGGATGACTTTCTCTGCGCCCAGGGCAGCAGCGATCGCCGGTTCGTTATCCACGCCATTTTGCAGGCACAAGATAGGCGGCAACTTACCGGCAAAATTTCTCATGCCTTCCAGGGCTGGAATGGTGTCGAAGGATTTAAGCGCAAAGAGTGACATATCAAACGGACCGCGCGCGAGTGCACTTTCCAGCGAAGGTTCGAACGCGATGGCTGGCGCCTGGATGCTGAAAATACCTTTTTCTCCACGGCGTGAGTCGATGCGCAGGTCGAGCATCATTCCATTCTTCCGCAATTCCTCAGCGACAGCAGGTTGCTCAACAAAAACAACGTCATGCCCGGCCAGGGCGAGCGAACCGCCGATGTAGGTGCCGATCGCACCCGCTCCGAAAGAAAGAATTCTCAACTTGTCATCCATCTCATTACCCTGATTCTACATCCGTGATCTCTTCGAAACCGACCCCATCTGCGTGGGCAAGATCATTGAGGGAGAGGATCCGCCAGGTATAGGTGGCGGGATCGTAGCTGGTATCCGCAAAACCAGTATTGTCAAACCGGAACCGCGGTCCCCGGAAATTGGGTTGAGGCGTAATCCCGGTGACTGCATACATCACCTGGTTGAGAAACCCGCCATGGGAGATCACCAGGTAATTCCCCACCGGACGCTGCATCAGTTGATGTAAGGCTTGTCCAACCCGGAGATAGAGTGCCCAATCGCCTTCGCCCGTTTCAGCGTATGATTCGTAGGGGATGGTGAAAGCAGGTTGCCGGTAGAGGACCCTCGCCTCATCATATTGGAGTCCAGCTAACTGCCCATTGTGGCGTTCCATCCAGAGCGGGTCAGGTTCAATCGAGAGCTCTAATTCTGCCGCAAGGATTTCGGCAGTTTGCAAAGCACGGCTCAGCGTGCTGGTAATAATCCGATCAAAGGTGACACCTGCCGTCCTCCACTGGGAAGCTAGGGCGTGCGCCTGTGCCTTTCCGAGAGGGGAAAGGGGGAAATCGCTCTGCCCTTGATGGCGATCTTCGGCGTTGCCCGTTGATTCGCCATGGCGCAGAAAGGTTATCGGGTAGCGGGGTGTCTCATCTGCCATAGGAGAAGTATTTTACACCGAAAGCGCCCGGGGCAGCAATTCTCAGTATGAATGAAACTGTGGATGTCATATTTCTTAAAACGGGCAAGAAATTAGCCTGTGTGGAAATTAGCGTATCCCAAGTCGCTTTTTACTCTCAGGTGAAAATACCTGTCTAACTTTGATGCCTTACTGAGAATTACTGATATTAGCTGAAGGGTATTGACTCTGCTCTAGAAAAATACTATACTCAGGCAAACGATTGCGTAAACGATTGCGTTGAATTTCCACCATGATCACTATTCGCGAAGTCGCCGAAAAAGCCAGGGTTTCCCCCACCACAGTGTCACATGTCGTGAACAACACACGCTTTGTCTCTGAAGACGTGCGTACGCGTGTAGTGATTGCTATGCGTGAGTTGAACTACCGACCTAACGCGCTGGCCCGTTCACTACGTCGCGGCGAGACACACACTCTCGGCCTGATATTACCTGATAGTGCCAATCCATTCTTTGCTGAAATTGGTCATGCCATTGAAGGGGCCGCGTTTGCGCTTGGGTACAGTGTCATTTTGTGCAACACAGAAAATGATGATAATAAAGAACGGCTTTATACCGAGGTGCTCGAAAACAAGCAGGTGGATGGCATGATTTTTGTTGCGGCAGGTGAAAACCATGAGTCCATTTCAGCCATCATCAAAAACGGATTGCCTCTTGTGATGGTGGACCGCGACATGGGCAGTCTCGAATTAGACACAGTTACAACCGACAATCATCACGGCGGCATGATTGCAACCCAGCACCTGCTTTCACTCGGACACCAAATCATCGGATGTATTACAGGCTTGTCTAACATTACCCCCAGTGCCGATCGGGTCACAGGTTACCGCGCCGCGCTACAGCAGGCGGGGCTTCCAGTCGAAGAATCCCTGCTGGTACGCGGCGATTTTCATGCCCCGTCGGGCTACTCGGCGGCCATGCAGATTCTACAACGCACCCCACGCCCAACTGCAATCTTCGTTTGCAATGACATGATGGCAATCGGTGCACTGCGCGCCGCCGCCCAGCTTGGCTTGCGTGTGCCTGAAGATGTAGCGATTGTTGGCTTTGACGATATCGAACTGGCTTCTTACACCACTCCACCGCTTACCACCGTTGCCCAACCCAAACAGGAAATAGGCCAACTGGCTGTAAAACTCGTTTTTGAACGCATGGGCAGTCCCTCACTGCCGCCGCGTCACAACGTACTCTCCACTCAACTGGTCATCCGCGAAAGTTCCACGAGATCTTGATGCACGGAAAACTTCTCATTGTTGGTAGTCTGAATATGGACCTGGTTGTCAGGGTTGCCCGTCACCCGCAAATCGGTGAAACGCTTTTGGGGGGCAAATTTGCCACCTTCCCCGGCGGCAAGGGCGCCAACCAGGCGGTAGCCGCGGCGCGTATGGGAGCAGCGGTAACGATGATTGGCCGTGTAGGGCAGGATGGTTTTGGAGACGAGTTACGCGCCAGCGCCACCAAAGATGGAATTGATATTAAATACGTAGGCGTGGATGAACAGGAGGCGACAGGAATCGCGTTCATTACGGTGGATACCGAAGGACGAAACACTATTATCGTTGCTTCGGGAGCGAATCTCGCTCTGACTCCCCGTTATCTGCAAACCGCAAAACCAGCCTTTACCAACGCTGATGTCCTGGTCACTCAACTCGAGAGTCCGCTGGAAACTGTCAGCGAGGCGCTTGCCCTGGCAATAGAACACAGGATGTGGGTGGTACTGAATCCGGCGCCAGCCCAATCCCTGAGCGCGGAATTATTATCCAAAGTAGATTACTTAATCCCCAATGAACATGAAGCCATGCAGGTGGTTGGAGCAAAGTCGCTTGAAGTTGCAATTGAAAAATACCTCGGCCTGGGTGTGCGGAATCTGATTATCACGCTTGGCGAACAAGGTGTACTGGTTGTCAACGCCGAAGGACGCAGGCAATTTCCTGCTTATCCGGTGAAAGCTGTTGATACAGTGGCCGCCGGGGATGCGTTCGTGGGCGCATTTGCAACAGGTTTGGCAGAAGGCATGAGCACGGAGGGTGCCGTCCAACTGGGAAATGCGGCAGCGGCGATTTCTGTCACAAGGCACGGGGCACAGCCTTCTTTGCCGATGCGCAAAGAAGTAAACGAATTTATTGGAGGCCAGAAATGAAAAAAACAATGTTATTGAATTCGGAATTATCGTATGTAATTGCCACGCTTGGACACATGCAAACATTGGTGGTGGCAGATGCTGGCTTGCCCGTCCCGCCTGAGACTGAACGCATTGACTTGGCGCTGACCAAAGGTGTGCCTGGCGCGGTGGAAACGCTCATGGTTATCCTGGATGAAATGCAGGTTGAGAAGGTTATCCTGGCTGAAGAAGTGAAGGCGCGCAACCCGCAATTTCTGGAAGCGGTACAGACACTTTTACCCGGCGTGCCAATGGAATTTGTGCCACACACTACATTTAAGACGATGACTTCCGACGCCCGCGCTGTGGTGCGTACCGGCGAATTTGCTCCTTACGCCAATGTGATTCTAGTGTCAGGAGTTGTTTTTTAAGATGGCCGCACCTGTTGCGCAACCTCGCTTTGCCTCGTTCACCTTGAGCACATTTTTAAAGCGCTTCGGGTTATTACTGGCGTACGCGATTCTAGCAATGGGGCTTTCGTTGCTCTCAAACCGTTTTCTGACTGGTGCGAACCAGATTAATGTTTTACGTCAGGCGACCATCAGCGGTATTGTGGCGATTGGCATGACGCTGGTCATTTTGACCGCAGGGATTGACCTTTCGGTTGGCTCGATTTTGGCGCTCTCGGCTGTGGTAACTGCCGATCTTCTCAAACAAGGCGTACCTGTTTTACTGGCTGTATTCATTGCGCTCGGAATCGGCGCGCTGATGGGCATGGTGAACGGCTTGATAATTGCGCGCGGAAATATTCCCCCATTCATTGCTACGTTGGGAATGTTAACGGTTGGCCGCGGCTTAACATTAATGTACACGCAGGGCAAGCCTTTCACAGGCTTGCCCGATGCCTTTCGCTTCATCGGCACAGCTTCGATTGGGCCTGTGCCAATGCCGATTGTCATTGCTGCGTTGCTATTTATTCTAGTTGCAGTTGTTCTCAGCCGCACGCGCTTCGGCGAATATATCTACTTGATTGGGGATAACCCTGTCGCAGCGCGGCTGGCAGGAGTTAACACCAACCGCATGATAATGTATGTTTACATGATTTCTGGGATGTGCGCCGCGTTGGCGGGACTGATCCTGATTGCGCGGCTTGACTCGGCACAGCCTGTTATAGGCGTAGGCTATGAGTTCAGCGCCATAGCGGCGGTTGTTGTAGGCGGGACGAGTTTTTCAGGCGGTGAAGGAACACTACTGGGGACACTGCTTGGAACCCTGCTGATAGAAACTCTCAGCAACGGTCTGAACCTGCTGAATGTTTCGCAACTATGGGAACAGGTCATAAAAGGTGTAGTGATCGCGCTGGCTTTATTGTTTTATAAAGCTATCAACCGACCATTAAAATAGCCTGAAGAAAGGAGCGCAAAACAAAACATATCAAGTAGTCAGTCTGTAGTACTATCCACCCTATTCAACTCATATTTCAATTGGAGAAGAAGACAATGAAAAAAATTACTGCTCTGTTTAGCCTGCTGATGCTGGTTTCCGTCCTGCTTTCAGCCTGTGGCGGCACTACTGCTCAATCGACCGAAAAGACCATTGGTCTGGTTCTGTCTACATTGAACAATCCGTTCTTTGTCACACTCAGAGATGGCGCTCAAAAAGCCGCCGATTCTGCTGGCGTGAAACTTATTATTGTGGATGCGCAAGATGACTCAGCCAAGATGACCGCTGGCATCGAAGATCTGATTACCAAGAAGGTCTCTGCCATCTTGATCAACCCAACCGACTCTGATGCCGTTGTGCCCGCCATCCAGAAAGCCAACGACGCTGGGATTCCCGTTTTCACCGTGGATCGCGGCGCCAACGGTGGTAAGGTCGTGGCGCACGTTGCTTCTGATAAC
>JBGPQJ010000128.1:0-8943 GCA_041488995.1 Anaerolineae bacterium | reverse complement strand
GAAATAGTTGAGAGAGAAAATTATGAAACGACCCATTTTTGTTATTGATATTGGTTGTGTAGAGATACAGCGGAAGATTCTTCGTCAAAATCCGTGAGGACCCTCTCCGCCTTCACCCTTCACCCTTCGGGTACTTCGCGGGTACTTCGCGGTCACCCTTCGCTTGCACACCGTTGGGTGCCCCAAATTCGCAGAATTTACCGTTCTCGCACCGTCGTGCTAACGGTACGAACGGGGGGAGGGCTGGGGAGGGGGCTAAAACTGTCAAACAAAGACATGGGAGCATTTCGATGAATTCAATGAAAGGCAAGCGCGTCCTCATTACCGGTCCCACCTCCGGCGTTGGAAAAGAGATTGCGATGCAGTTGGCCCCTCTCGGTGTTGAGCTGATCCTCGGCTGCCGCGACATCCAGAAAGGGAACAAGACCGCCTCGGAGATCACCCGCCGCACCGATGCTACGAAACTGGCCGTGATGCAGATTGACCTGTCCAGTCAGAAATCCATTCGCGAGTTTGCGCAGGAATTCCGTCGCAAGTATCGCCGGCTCGACGTGCTGATCAATAATGCAGCGGGCAACCGCGGCACGCTGCCAAAGGTGGCGAGCGTCGATGGCATCGAGTTGACCTTTGCCACGAACGTGCTCGGCTATTTTCTACTCACGCAGGAATTGCTTGAAGTGCTGAAGAAGAGCGCGCCGGCGCGCATCATCAACGTGGCCTCGGTCTATGCCAGTGATCTCGATCTGCACGATCTGCAGTTCGAGCGTCGCCCCTTTGAAAGTTTCAAAGCCTATGCCCAGTCGAAAGCCTGCAACCGCCTGTTCACCTGGGCGCTGGCGCGGCGCCTGAAAGGGAGCGGCCTGACCGTCAATGCCATGACGCCGGGCTTGATCACAGAGACCGGGCTTTATCGCAATGCCGCGCCGGAACTGGTCCAGCGCCTGACACAGTATTCCGGCGGGCGGACGAGCGCGCAGGGCGCGGATACAACCGTCTGGCTGGCAAGCTCCCCCGAAGTGGAGGGCGTGAGCAGCAAATTCTTCGAAGAGCGCAAGGAGCTTCCCTGTGAGTTTAGAAATAAAAGAGCTGAAGAAAAACTATGGCGCATCTGCGAAGGATTGGTAAACAAGACCGGCCTATAGGCAAACTGACCCCTTGTTTGGAGAGATTCCATGAATGAATTTTCCAGAACCTATGAAATCAGGTGGTCGGATATCGACGCCAACGGACATGTGAATTACGCCGCTTATATTGATGCCGCGGGAGATTTGCGCTACCATTTCTTTATCGAACACGGTTTTCCGCCCGAGAAATTCAAGGAGCTCGGAGTCGGACCGATTTATACCGCGATCCACGCCCAGTTCTTGCGGGAAGTGCGCATGAGTGAAATGGTCACCATCACTTATGCCCTGTCCGGATTTTCGCCGCAAGGGGGGCGCTGGAAAGTCCATCATGATGTGCTCAAATCTTCCAATGGGAAGAAAGCGGTCAGTATTGACCTTGAAGGAACGATCCTGGACTTGTCCACCCGCAAGCCTGCCCTCCCAATACCTGAATTAGTGCAAACGTTCAATTTGATCCCGCGCACTAAAGACTTCGAAGTACTGTCAGATATCCGTTGGACAAAATGAAACTATTAAGGTTGCGTAACACCAATCAGGGGAGTGGTTATTCTACGGGCACGCCGGCACCCCGAAAATACATCGGGGCAGGCAACCCACCGGGGCAGATGTGGAGCGGCTGTTTTGGGGATTGTTGAGGTACGTTTTCGGAGAAAAATTCATGACTCAACTCGCTTGTTTCTGGTCCGTGACCACGCCGGCGCCGAAATCATATCTGAATAAACCGCTTCCTGCTAAAACCGATGTGGTTGTCATAGGCAGCGGTTTCACGGGCACCTCTGCTGCGCTGCAACTGGCAAAAGAGGGTGCGCGCGTGGCCCTGCTTGAAGCGCAGACCATTGGCTGGGGCGCGAGTTCACGCAACGGGGGACAGGCGCTTTCGTGCCTGCATCACACGCTCACCGATTTGATAAAAGAACACGGTCGGGAACGCGCAAGGGAAATGTTCCTCGCCGCCGTGCAGGCTGCGAACACTGTCGAAGGGATCGTCAGCGAGGAAAAGATTGACTGCGACTATGCGCGCTGTGGAAACATCGAAGCTGCCAGCCAGCCCGCTCACTTCGACGCGCTGAAAAAAGAACAGGAAACACTGCATGAGGTGGCTAACTATGACGTCCAGATCCTATCGAAAAGCGAAATGCGGTCGGAACTCGGGACCGCGGCATATCACGGCTTGATGATCAACCCTCGCAGCGGTTCGTTGCAACCCGCCCAATTCGTGCAGGGCATGGCGCTCGCTGCTGAACGCGCAGGTGCGGATATTTATGAAGGCACGCACGTCCTCGGGATCGAACGCATCGGGAACTCGCCCGCTCATGACGGAAGCCGCTTCATGGTCAAGACTGAACGAGGGGACATCCTCGCCAAAGAGGTTCTAATTGCCGCCAATGCGTGGGCCGGGAAAATCGCGCCGCAATTCCGCCTGCGCGTCTTTCCAGCGGATAGTTTCATCATTGCCACAGAGCCCCTGCCCAAAGACCTGGCAGGACGGTTGATGCCCAACAAACGTGTGGTGTACGATACCCGGAGAATGCTCGCCTACTACTGCCTATCGCCTGACGGGCGCATGGTATGGGGCGGCGAAGGCGCCGCCCTCGGGCTCAGTCCCAGGATTAACATCAACACGCTGAGGCGTGGAATGATCAAGGTCTACCCGGAATTGGCAAATGTTGCCATTGATTATTTCTGGGGTGGAACGCTTGGGATGACCCTCGACCGTAACGCGCATGCCGGTCAAGTGGACGGCATATGGTTTTCGATGTGTTATGTGGGGCATGGCGTAACCCTTGCCACCTATCTGGGTCAGCAAATGGCAAATGGGATCCTTGGCAAAGCAAGCAACAACCCGTTTGCAGATCTGCACATCCCACGTGTCCCTTTCTATCAGGACAAAGCATGGTTTGTGAACATTGGAAAAGCCTGGTATCGCTTTTTGGATATGATCGAGTAGTCGCCCTATTGAATGCGATGACCAACGGCGTGGGCATGATGTCGAGTAGATTAGTGGATGGTTATCCCTTACCTGGAGGTACGTATGAAAAGCAAAACCCTGGTCATTTTGTCGGCAGTTCTACTTACAGCGCTCGTTTCCATGTCCTGCCTATTGTTCACCAACCCCACGAGGACACCCCAGCCGGAAGAGCCAAACTTTGGTCCCACGGGCGGTCCGCTCAAGTTTGAGCCGGATGCCCTGCTCCCTGCGCAAGCCGGCGTGATGTACGAGGCTGAGATCCGCATCACAGGGAATAACACCCCTGCGGGCGATTTCTCTCTTTCAAATGGGACTCTCCCCGCCGGGCTGGAACTCGTCAAGGTGGAAGGCGAAGATGCCGCAACGATCAGCGGTATCCCCGAAGAAACGGGGACCTTTACTTTCACAGTCAGCGTGTGGTGTTTTGGAACTCAAGTGAGCGGACAGACAGGGGAAAAGGAATATAATATCGTTGTGAAGAAATAACCCAAGGGAGGGATTTTCTTCGTGCACAGCAATTGTCAGACGGTGAAATTTGCGTTATGCTTGGCATAGTTCTAAAAAATAAATGTGAGTATAAGTAATGAAACGACCCATTTAAAATTGTCATCAGGAAAGGAGAATAAGAGATGCACGACAGTGGAAAAAAAGATAAAGGCAACAGGGAACAGAAGAAAAAACCCAAGCTTAACCCCAAGGAGAAGCGAAAGCTGAAGAACGAGAAAAAGAAGAAGGAAAACTTCATACCCGCGTGATATGCCTCACACCTACCCCTCTCCCAGCCCCCTTCGGGGGTACTACGCGAGGAGAGGGAAAAAGGGTGAGGGGGCAGACTCCGCATCAAAAAAACAAGATCTCCGGGACATTCTCCCTGGAGGTCTTGTTTTTAGCCTATTTCTTTTTACTCATTGCAGCAACTGTCTGGAGTAAGGCGTTCGCCACCAACTTGCCTGATCGTTGATGGTGCGGTGAATGCGCCGCATATCATCCCTTTGGGGTATCGCAGATTAAGCAAGTCGCTGACATCGCCGCCCCTGAGGAGCGGCGGTTTAGCCCTGCCCGAGGATATGCGCGCGGAAAACTCCTCAGATTCATAACCTGTGGAGTTTTCATTTTAAGATCCCGTTTGGTTCACTTCTCTATTGACTTCTTTCTGACAGCCAGTAAAATAAATTCATAACAATCTCTGTCCTACCACCATGTCAACAAGGAGAAACATAAATGAACGCCAAAAGTAAGAACTCTTATCGCTTGCTTGTCAATTGTCTCAGTTTATTGGTTTTGATCACGGGAGTCATCTCATCTCAACCCGTATCCGCCTCACACACTCCTGATCCCACCAGCGTGACAATCGCCGGTTCACTCCAAAGTGAAATCGGCTGCGCCGGTGATTGGGACCCCACCTGCGCCACGAGTCATCTCACCTACGATTTGTCCGATGACGTCTGGCAGGGATCGTGGACAATTCCCGCCGGCAATTACGAATACAAGGCCACCATCAACGATTCATGGGATGAGAATTACGGCCTGCACGCAGCGCCCGGCGGCGCAAATATTCCGCTGGCATTGGGGGCAGATTCGACGGTCAAGTTCTACTACGATCACAAATCTCATTGGGCTACAGACAGCATGAGCTCGGTCATTGCCGTTGCAGCGGGCAGTTTCCAGAGTGAGTTGGGTTGCCCGGGCGATTGGCAGCCGGATTGTCTGCGCTCGTGGTTGCAGGATCCCGATGGAGATGGCATGTACACCTTTGAAACCACCGCGCTGCCCGCTGGCAATTACGAGGGCAAGGTTGCGCTTAACGAAGCATGGGATGTGAATTACGGTCAGGGCGGCGTACAGAACGGCGCGAACATTGCGTTCACAGTCTCATCCAACAACACAAAAGTGATCTTCTCCTATGACTCATCCAGCCATGTGCTTACCATCCAGGCTGGACCTGGGCCTGATAACAATGTCTTTTGGGACGGACTGAGGCACGACTCGCGTGATCTCCTGTATCGCACGCCGGGCGGCGCAGTTACGGCTGGCACGCCCGTACTCATCCGCTTCCGCACTTTCCATAACGATGTGACCGGCGTCTCCTTGCGCGTGTATGACCTGAACGCGAATGCCCAGCGCATCATCCCCATGTCGCCTGCCGCAACGGACGTCTCGTGTTATCAGCCTGGTCTCGAGGCATTCACCTGCGATTTCTGGCAAGCCGGTCTGAACGAAGCAGCTGCCAACAACCTGTGGTATCGCTTCATAGTCACCGATGGCACGGATACCGATTACTATGCCGATAACACGCCCGCACTCGATGGCGGCCTCGGCAATTCCAGCGATGATGCTGTGGATAACAGCTACGCCCTGATGTTCTACGATCCAGCGTTCACCTCACCTTCATGGGCAAAGAGCGCCAGCATCTACCAGATCTTCCCCGATCGCTTCTTCAATGGCCGTTCCAACAATGACCCGAAGACCGGCGACCTCCGTTACGATGACCCGGTGCTGAAACTCAGTTGGGGCACATTGCCCGAAGGCTTTTGCCGCAACTACGCCGATGGCGCGACGAACTGCCCGTGGCGTTTCGATACGACTCCACCGGATTGGAGTCCAACCAAAGAAGCGCCACGCGGCCGAGATTATTTCGGCGGCGATCTCAAAGGCGTGGATCAATCGCTGGACTATCTCAAGTCCCTCGGCATCACCACCATCTATTTCAATCCGATCTTCGACTCCGCTTCCAATCACGGCTACGACACGCAGGATTACTACAAGATCGATCCCTACTTCGGCACGCAAAAGGATTGGGATAATCTGGTGAAGCACGCCAAGGATAAACACATCAACATTGTTTTGGACGGCGTGTTCAATCACCTCTCATCGGATTCTCCCTTCTTTGACCGCTACCACCATTTTTCAGCGGTCGGCGCTTGTGAGTCCATTCAATCCCCCTATCGAAGCTGGTTCACCTTCCATGATGTCACCGCAGGGACAGGGACCTGCGTCGGCAGTTCGGGACTGGCGAATTCCGCAACCTACGATGGCTGGTTCGGCTTCGACTCGATTCCGGTCATCAACAAATCCCTTCCCGCTGTTCAGCAATACTTCGTTACCGGTCAAAACAGCGTCTCGAAATTCTGGTTGAACAATGGTGCGGGCGGCTGGCGTTTGGATGTGATGGGCGATTCGTCCTTCCCGACCGGTTATTGGGAATCCTTCCGCAGCGTGGTGAAAAACAATAAATCCGACGCGCTTATCATCGGCGAACTCTGGCAAAAGGATAGCACGCTCCTGCGCTTCCTGCGCGGCGACCGCGCCGATACCACCATGAACTATCGCCTGCGCGACGCCATCGTTGGATTGCTCGCGCCTCAGCCATTTGACTCGAAAGGTTTTGCCGATAGCGGACGAATCATCCAGCCTTCGGAATTTGCATCCCGTCTCGAGTCCATTCGCGAAGATTATCCCGATGCCGCCTACTACTCGCTGATGAACCTGGTGGACAGTCACGACACCGAACGCATCCGCTGGACGTTGACGCCAGGTCAGGAAACCACTGCGGAAAAAGAACTCAACGATGCAAATGTTTCCGAAGGGAAGCAGCGTCAGCGCCTCGCTTCGTTGATCCAGTTCACCGTGCCCGGCGCTCCAACCGTCTTTTATGGCGACGAAGCAGGCCTGACCGGCGACGACGATCCCGATGACCGCCGCACAATGCCATCCCTCGAAAGAGGCGTGGATGAAAGTCTCTTCAAACATTATCAAGCACTCAATAACCTGAGGAAGAATCAGGACGTGCTGGTGAATGGCGATTTCAAAGTCCTGTTCACGGATGATGCTTCACAGCTTCTCGCGTATGGCCGCAAGACGGATAGTCAAGGCGCGTTTGTCATCATCAATCGCAGCGCTCAAGCTCAGACATTCACCATCCCCGTTGCAGGGTATCTACCGGACGGCGTCCTCTTGAAGCGTGGATATGTTGTCGGTAACGGCGGCCCGCTGCAGGTCACGGTAACGAACGGTGCCATCGTTGGAAACATCGACCCGTTAAGCGGTCTGATCTTCATCAGCGGTCGCGTTGACCTAAAGCCCACGTCAAATCCAACTGGCCTGCACGTGACCAACGAAGGCAACCAAACGGTCAGCCTTGAATGGAACAGCGTGACAGGTGCCACTGGCTACAACATTTACCGCAGTCCTCTGAGCGGCGGTGGGTGGATCAAGGCAAACAGCAGTCTTCTGACAAACCCCGCCTTCACGGATACTGGACTGGAGAATTCCAAACTTTATTATTACGTTGTCACGGCCATGGACGACCACGGCAACGAAAGCGGATACTCCAATGAGGTCAGCGCCTTGCCACATCTCTCGATCGGGTGGGCCAACCTGCAATGGCCGCCAACTATGACCCATACGATCAACGCAGTCAATCGCACCGATAACGCCTATGGTCAGGTTTGGATCGATGGCTTGACCAATCAGCCCGGGCAATCCCCAAGCCTGCGCGCGCAATTGGGCTTTGGACCTGCTAACAGCGATCCAAACGGCAACCAGGCCTGGGTCTGGGTTGATGCGGCGTTCAACACGGACGTGGGCAACAATGATGAATTCGTCGCCAGCATGTTGCCTGAATCGATCGGTTCATTCGATTACGCCTACCGATATACAACGACCAACGGCACGAGCTGGGTCTACGCGGATTTGAACGGAACTACCAACGGATACGATCCCGCCCATGCCGGAAAGTTGACCGTAAATTCGAGTGGCGATACCACCCCACCGACAGTCCCGACCGGGCTGAACGTTGTATCTGCTTCTCCCGCCGGGATTGAGCTGGCGTGGGACGCCATAGCCGGTGATCCTTCTTTGTATGGATATGAAGTCTTGCGCGCTGATGCTTCAGGTGGCCCTTACACGATGATCGCACGCGTTACAGGGACTTCCTATATGGACACGGTCGTCACCGAAGGCGCAACCTACTATTATGTGGTTCGCTCGCTCGATCTGTCCTTCAATCGTTCGGGCAATTCAAGCGAGGTCTCTGCCACCACCCAACTACGGACTGTCACCGTGATGTTCAATGTCACCGTACCCGCCACGACAGATGCTACGGCTCGCTCGGTTTACATTGCTGGCACGCTCAGTCGCCTCGACGGTGGCCTGCCAGATTGGAACCCGGGCGGTATTGTCCTGACAAGAGTGGATGCCACGCACTGGACGATCTCACTCACCGGCAAAGAAGGCACACAGATCGAATATAAATATGCCCTTGGCGATTGGGATCATGTCGAGAAGGATAATGCTTGCGGCGAAATTGCAAATCGCATGCTTACGCTTGGCTACGGGACTAATGGAACTCAAATTGTGAATGATGATGTGCTCAATTGGCGCAACGTAGCCCCGTGTGGTAACTAATATTAACCAAACAAATATAGTTTAAAGTAAAAAGTAGAGAATTACGCGTTATAAAGAAAATCCCGCCAGCATGCTGGCGGGATTTTCTTGCCCGTTTGAATGATTGTTTTTTGGATTGAAAGTACCCCTGAAGAGACTCGAACTCTTGCATTCGGCTCCGGAGGCCGACGCTCTATCCACTGAGCTACAGGGGCACGGCGAAAATTTTACCACGAATCACCCAGACCCCCGGCTGCCTTCAACTTGATCGCCAGCTTGGCGCTAGAATGCGCCCGTGGTTTGTGATGGACATCCAGGCTGGCATAGGGTGTTCTCAAAGTCTTTTGCTGAGTTGTAAAAAGTGACCTTCTTCGATTAAGCTTTGTGTGCAGCCACAAACAAAACCGAAGGAGGTCGAAATGGAGTCTATCACACAAGCAGGGGTCATATTTGATGTGGATAGCT
>JBGPQJ010000127.1:0-9011 GCA_041488995.1 Anaerolineae bacterium | reverse complement strand
TGCTTTCTCGATTGCAGTTTGGGAAGGTGGGCCAGATCCGTCCTCCAGCAATAGTCAAGTATCGTCACCCGTTCGATGCAACGGGCAAGCGTAGTCCCGCGGACACCGGGCAAGTGGCCTGGGTTTTCATGACCCAGGAAGCTGCGCCCCTTTAGGGGCAGCAGAGTGTCACAAATGTTACTTGTTGCACAACTGTTTTTCATATATCCTTTTCTAAATCCATGACCATGAACCGATTGACCTTCCCCTGCTCCTCCTGCGGTGGACCGGTGGAACCTCTACCCGGCAAAACCCGCCTCCCATGCCCCTATTGCGGGAGCGTCGCTACCATCCCTGAAAACCTGCGCCTTGCAGCCAGACCCGTTGAAACGCTCCGCAGCGCGCCAGCCCAACCTCCCTTCATCCCGCCCCCACCTCCGTCCAGCGATGATATCACTGACGTTCTACGCCAGGTGCAGCCGCTCGCCACCAGCGCGGTAAAGGCGTACGGATTCTGGGCGCTATTCCGCAGTCTCTTCCGCCGCGTCGTCCCTGCCTGCGCAATTGTATTAATAATCCTCTGCGTTATGGCTTGTGGTGCAGGTGCCATCTTCCTGTTTCTCGCCCAGCGAGGTGGGTGACATGAGATTGACCTTCCCAAAAGACTTCGTCTGGGGCGTTGCAGCATCCGCGTACCAGATAGAAGGCGCATGGAACGAAGACGGGAAAGGTCCATCCATCTGGGACACCTTCAGCCACATCCCCGGAAAAGTCGTCGACGATCAGAACGGGGACACTGCAATTGACCATTATCATCGCTGGCCGGAGGACCTGGACTTGATGGGGGATCTTAAGGTTGGGTCATACCGCTTCTCAATCGCATGGACCCGCATCCTGCCAACCGGACGAGGGGCAGTCAACACGCGTGGGCTGGATTTCTATGACCGCCTTGTGGATGGCTGTCTCGCGCGGGGAATCGAACCCACCCCCTGCCTGTTCCACTATGATTTACCGCAGGCTCTGCAAGTGGAAAGCGGCGGTTGGAAGAACCGCGATACCGCCTATCACTTCGCAGAGTATGCACGGGTCGTGACCGATCGTCTCAGCGACCGGGTGACGACGATCATGACCCATAATGAACCCTGGGTGACAGCCATCGCGGGTTATATGATCGGCATCCATGCACCCGGTGAAAATAATATATTCAACGGTCTCAAAGCCCTTCACCATGTCCTGCTCTCACATGGACTGGCTGCCGAGGCCATCCGAGCTTCTGCCCGGAAACCGGTGAAAGTGGGGATTACACTCAATCTCTCGCCATTTTATCCGGCGACGAACTCCAGGCGCGACACCAAGGCTGCTCAAGGTTCTCATGCCCTGATCAATCGCTCCACGCTGGATCCCCTGTTGCTGGGCACGACTCCGCTGACTGAAAACCGGTTGTTGAAATGGCTCGCACCATCGTTTATCAAACCGGGGGATATGGAAATAATCAGATCGCTCGATCTGCTGGGCGTTAACTATTACTCCCGTAATGTTATGAAATTCAGCTGGAAGAACTTCCCGATTTTTGCCGAGGAGGTCAAGCCTGAAGGGAGTGAATATTCCGAAATGTGGGAAATCTACCCGCCGGGATTGTTTGATCTGCTCACTCAAATCTGGGATGATTATTATGTCCCAGCGTATGCGAAAGGTGTGCGAATGCCCGAGTTAATGGTCACCGAGAATGGTGTCCCCGTACCCGATGTGACGGATACGGACGGGCAAGTCCATGACGAACGGCGCATACGCTACTTGCGAGACCATCTTTCACAGGTGCACCGTGCGATCCGGGCAGGGGTGGATATTAAAGGCTACTACGTATGGTCGTTTGCAGATAATTTCGAGTGGAATTTGGGGTATGGTCCAAGATTCGGTTTGGTTTATATCAACTATGAAACGCTTCAACGGACAATGAAAGACAGCGGGAAGTGGTTTGCCGGAGTCATCAAGGAAAATGGTTTCAATGTTCCTGGAGAATAATATGCGCCGCTTATTAATTTTCCTGCTGGTTCTCTCCATGCTTTTTATTTTGGTCACACCCGCAAAAGCGGATGATTCCTTGATCGTTTATTATGCCGGCGATAAGAACAGCACGATCTATTCCGCGCTTGAGCTGGCAGAGTTTACGATCGTGACTGACCCCGCAACGGCACTGGTGTTTGTGTTCAATGGTGAAATTCCAAACGATCCGCTCATTACTGAACGAATAAAATCGGGCGAGGCGGGTTTGGTACTGATCCTCGGGGATGGGATGAATGAAGAGCAGGTGCAAGCCTTGCTCGATTTCCCGGTCACGCTCCAGAAAAAAGAAAACGCAATCAGCCTTACCACCGCCGCCAGCGCCACCGATCCTCTCCTGACGGAGGTCATCTGGAATAGCTCGCCGCAAGTCCGGGAACGGATGGAAACGCTGACTCCACTTTCATCGGTGCAGCCGCTGGTGACTGCCTATGAAGATGGCGAGTGGATTCTTTGGCAGGCGCGGCCAAACATTTTCGTGTTCAATGCCTTTTTGAGTAACGGTGCGAACCCGCAGATCCAGGAATGGGCATATTTCAATTACCTAATTTACCATCTGACGACACGCGCGGGAGGGCAGACGCCTCAGTCCTTTGCTGATTATCCTGCCAGCCCCGTGCCCCATGCCAGCGAGCGAAATTTGCTGTGGGCGTTGATGGCACTTATGCTGGTGACTACGTTTACTGCGTTTTTCCTCGTGCGCCGTTACAGCATGGCGCATCCGGAGGAATTGGACCGGATCGTTGCGGATCACAGCCAATTCGATAAGCGGGAGGCTGGTACAGAGTGGGAAGAGGTTGGTTTCCACCGGCCTCTGAGTGGTTTTCTGGTGGCGCTGTCGATCGGTCTGATTTTATTCATTCCTCTCATTATTTATCAAAATTTGATCCTGCCGACATTTATCCTGCCCTCCGCGCAGGCGTTGGGTATCTGGGGGCGCGTAACCCAGTTCTTCAGTCTGGCCTGGCTGTTCTTCGACATGGGGACGAGCATCGCCTTTATTAAATACCTGTCAGAATATCGCGTACGCGACCCGAAAAGGGGTATCCAATACGGCCAGGTATTCGTGTGGTGGCAGGCGCTTTCGGGGGCAGTCCAGGTTGCGCTGGTGATAGGGCTGGCAAGCGCATTCGCGCCAAAATCGGCTTATGCGCTTTATGCGTGGAGCATCATCATCCACGCACTTATTCAAATCCCTGGGTTTTACCAGGTTTTCCGCCACGCGCTGACAGGCTTCCAGCGGTTGGACTACTCCCGCCTACTCGACATCCTCAACCAGGTCGTCCTGCCGATGGTCGTCCAGCCTATCTTTGTGGGTCTCATGTTTTACTGGGGCAAGACACATCCGATGTACGGCGGTCCCCTGGGTGGACTCTTCGGGCTGGGGATGGCAGCATACGCTGCTGAACTGCTCACATTTGCCGGCGGTTGGTGGCTTTATCGGCGGGTAGGTTATAATGCGCGCATCCTGTTTCTGGCTCATTTCGATTGGGAAGTAGTCAAAACCAGTTTCAAATTCGGTGTGTTCGAGATGCTGGGGTCAGCCGCCTGGTCGTTCGGCCAGGCGGCTGAAATCGCCATCACCCAGAACAGGCTCATCAATTACGCCGAAATCTGGGGGAACTGGGGCATGGCGCAAAATTTCATTTTTGCATTCAACGTCACACAAACGCTCAACGACGGGGTCATGCCCGCCATTTCAGAGGCTTTTTCCAACGGCAAGCTGTGTCTAAGCCAGTATTACTCCGTGATGGCATATAAATACAATGGGATTTTCAGCGCATTTTTAGCAGCCGTGCTACTGGCGGTCGCGCCGAAATTCATCATCGGCGCTTCGGGGATGGAATTTCAGCGGGCGGCAGTATATGTGATCCCGCTCATCATCTGGGGCGCATTCCAGTTCCCTTCCTGGGTGGGCGACAATGTCCAACTCGGCTCAAACAAACCCTACCTCAAAGCCATCCTGGTATTTGCCGAGCAAGTCATACGTGTGATCTTCACATGGATTTTGCTCGAACGCTTCCAGGTGACGGCTTTGATTATCGCCTATTTCATCGGCCTTTTTTCAAAGGGAATAGCGGCTTATTTCATAAACAATAAAGTTTGCTACCCTCAGCGTTTCTTTGTCTGGCAGTCGCTCACCGCTCCCATTTTAGCCGGGGCAGCCCACTTCGGGATCATGTTCTGGCTGACAGGTTTCCTCTGGACCGGCGATCAGCTCACCAGCGTGCTGATCTTTTTCATCGGTGTTTTGCCAAGCTTCCCCATTTTCATGTTCCTCTACGGATTGTTTGGCGGTTGGGATCAGGCTACCCTCGATGAACTCGCTGACGCCGCCTCCCTGACCGGATTTATCCGGCCGTTGGCAAAGTGGGGACTTTACGCCCCGACGGCTTTGGGGGCAAAAATCAGCCCGCTTAATGGACGATTTCCGATCACCATTCGTTCAAACGCAATGACGGAAGCGAAGGCTCTAACCCAGGAGAAAGTGAAACTGTAAGACCGATGGGATAAACGAATTTCCATCCCATCATTATTTGAGAGGCGTTGTGGAAATTACCCTTCGTGACGGGAGAACATTGGGATACGCCGAGTATGGGAATTCAGACGGCTGCCCCGTTTTCTTTTTCCATGGCATTCCCGGTTCGCGGATATTTAGACCGCCGGACCATGTGACGATAAGGTTGGGCGTCAGGCTGATCACCGCCGACCGGCCGGGTTACGGATTATCCACCTTTCAACCTGAACGCAAGATTCTAGATTGGGCAGACGACATTGCTCAACTGGCAGATCATCTTGACATCGCAAGATTCTCGATTGCAGGCCATTCCGGGGGAGGTCCCTATGTTGCGGCAGTTGCCTATGCCCTGCCGGAGCGTGTCACCGCTGCTGCACTATTAAGCAGCATTGGTCCAATCGAGGTGCCTCACGCCACTGACGGGATGCAGCCCACCAATAAAATGGGTTTCCGCGTGGGACGCTGGATGCCCTTCCCGGTATGGCGGGCATTGTTCCACATTTTCTTCAGCAAAGGTCGAGAACACCCTGAGAAAGTCGTTGTTCCGGTCAGCGACCCAGGCAACCCGGATACCTCCATGTTCGCCTTGCCAGGCGCGCGTGATATGATGATGGAGAGTACGCGCGAAGCGTTTCGGCAGGGAACCCTCGGTCACGCCTGGGAGGGGAGATTGCTCTGCCGCCCCTGGGGATTCGAACTGGGAGGAATCCGCGTCCCGACCTGGCTCTGGCACGGTACCGCCGACATCGACACCCCAATCAGCATGGGGCACACGCTCGCTCGCCAGATCCCCACTTGCCAGGCGACGTTCTGCGACGGGGAAGCACATCTGTTATTATTGAAGCATTGGGAAGAAATCCTGTCCACATTGATCTTGGAGCATCCATGAAGACAATCCACATCGTTTCGCACACCCACTGGGATCGCGAATGGCACCTCACCTACCAGCAGTTTCGCCTGAAACTCGTCCATCTGATCGATGGTTTGCTCGACATCCTCCATGAGGATATCAATTTCAAGTATTTCATGCTTGACGGCCAGACGATCGTTCTGGAGGATTATTTGCAGATGCGACCGGAGCGCGAGGATGAACTGAGGCGCTACATCCAGCGAGGTCGGATCATCATCGGACCCTGGCATATCCTGCCCGACATGTTCCTGGTCAGCCCCGAGGCGCACATCCGCAACCTGTTGGAGGGCGACCGGACGGCTCGTAAGTTTGGACCGAAAATGATGGTCGGGTACATGCCCGATTCATTCGGACACATTGGCCAGATGCCGCAGCTCCTGTGCGGATTCGGCATCGAGTCCGCCTCGCTCTGGCGCGGCGTGGATGACCAACCCTGCGAGTTCTGGTGGCAGTCTCCAAATGGCTCGCGGGTTTTCATGGCGAATCTGCGGGACAGCTACAGCAATGGCTCGGCCCTGCCAGCCGGCGACTCCCGGCATTTTTCCGAGATGCTAAGCCAGCAAGCCGATTCGCTTTCGGCACACTCTGCCTCGTCTGACCTGCTCATCATGTACGGCACTGACCATATGGAGCCAAATAGGCTGACCTCATCAGCCATCGCTTACGCCAATTCCGCCCTGAGTGACACAAAAGTCATCCACTCCACCCTGGCAGAGTATATTGCCAGCGTACAATCATCTGTGCAGGGGGAGCTGCTGCCCGTAGTGAAAGGGGAATTGCGGTCTTCATTACGCTCCCCCCTGCTGCCCAATGTGCTGTCTACACGCATATGGATAAAACAGGATAACCATGCCTGCGAAACCTTGCTTGAGAAGTGGGCCGAACCGTTCAGTGTGTTCACGGAACGCACGATAAGGGAGATTTCTACTGGAAGGAAAGTCGGCGGGATCGGTGTACCCGGCATCCCGAACGCCAACCGCTTATCCCACCCGGCACCTGTCATACGCCAGGCCTGGCGGCTGCTCATGGAAAATCACCCGCATGACTCCATATGTGGATGTTCGATTGACCAGGTGCACAAGGAAATGAAAGTCCGCTTTGACCAGGTTAAACAAATTGGGGAGGAACTATCGCACCAGTCGTTGGCGACACTTGCAGAAGCGGTTATCACCGACCGCGGACCGCAAAATGACCAGGGGAAACTATCTTCGGCGGTCGTGGTATTCAACCCGTCTTCCAACCCGCGCACCGATCTGGTGAATGTTGAGATCAACCTCCCGGTAGGTGCGGAAGCCTTTGACCTGGTCGACGACACCGGAGTTGTGATTCCACATGAAGCGCTTGGTTCTGAGAGCGCTGATCTCGCCAACATCATTTTAGATCGCAAAGGACTGCGGGAAGCACTGACCATGGTTAATGAAGGTCGAGTCACCGGCATGGGTGTACAGGCATTTACCGTAAAACGCGAGGGGCAAACCGCGCACCTTGAACCGATACTCTCCGATTCCGAACCGAACGCCGAGGCCTGGCAACGAGGGGTCCGTGAGGCTTCTACACTGCTTGAAGATGAAACCATCGACTCCTTTCATGTCCGAGCACGCACGCTTCCGTCCATAAAGATTCTTTTTTCCGCACCGCATATCCCCGCCCTGGGGTATCGCACCTTCCATGTTCGTACGCATGACTTGCCCTCCGCCAGTCCAATGCGTCTCAATGCTGCCACGCGCCTGTTGATGGCTTTTGCCAAAACCTCCCTGGGTCAGCGCTTAGTGAACCGTTTTTCGAGAGAACCCACCCCGAAACCTCCGTACCGCATCGAAAATGAATTCTTCCTGGTGGAGGCGGATTCGGATAGCACGCTGACACTCACCGATAAACGCGACGGCACCGTTTACCCGGGTCTTAACCGTTTCGTTGATACCGGAGACCGAGGAGACGAATACAACTACTGCCCGGTTGAATCCGAGTCCAATCCGCAAAAATCGGTCACCAAACTATGGGGCGTCAGGATCAACCGAAGCGATGTTCGTCAGACGCTCGAACTAGCACTTGAAATGACCGTCCCCGTTCAACTCAACCCCGACCGAAAATCCCGTTCCACCGAGGGCGTTGCACTGGACATCGTCACCCGCATCAGCCTTTCACCTGGCATTCCGCGTGTGGACATTCACACGGAGATTGAAAACAACGCCAACGACCACCGGTTGAGGGTCCATTTCCCCACAGGCCTGGATGGTGATGATTTAAATCACCCTGTCAGCGCAGACTTCGATGGGCACTTCGAGATCGTCCGCCGTCCCATCGGGCTTGAGGCACCCCCTGAAGCAGTACACAGCGGACTCTGGGCAGAACAACTTCGCCCGGAAGTTCCGCAGCGAGCCTTTACAGATGTCTCCGATGGTATTCGAGGGCTAATGATTGCCAACCGCGGTTTGCCTGAAGTGGAGGTTCTGAAGCGCCCAGATGGCAATGCTGAAATTGCCGTGACTCTTCTGCGCTGCGTGGGCTGGCTTTCGCGCGATGACCTCAGCACACGCCTGGGGCATGCCGGTCCAAGCATGGAGACACCTGAAGCCCAGATGCCCGGCACATGGAGCTTCGACTATGCTGTAATCCCCCATGTACAGGGCCAAAGCACACCTTATCCTCTTGCATATAACTTTGAGACTTCACTTCGTGCTGCAGCCACTTCCCTGCATTACGGGGTTTTACCTCCGACGGGATCTTTCGTCGAGATGGAATCAACTGGCTTTGTAATCTCTTGTATTAAAGAGACCGATGATGGGCGTGGCTGGCTGGTGCGTGGATTTAACCCCACAGGCAATAACCTCCCCGTTTCGATCAAACCCTGGAGACCGTTTAAATCTGTTGAGTTCGCCAATCTTGCTGAACGGAAGATCAGCCCATTAGATGTTCCACCGAGAGGCAGAGTCACTTTTAACGCCCAACCTTTCGAAATCGTAACCATTGTCTTCAACGACTAAAACAAAGTAGCGACTTACCGGTCGCTACTTTGTTTTAGTCACACCATTGAGACAAAACTCCAAGAAATCCGGCTTACCCTTCTACAAGGAATTCATATATCTGGCTGTCTTCACAATACCGAGGAAAAACACCAACACAAACACAGCCAGCACGCTTAATGAATAAACATCCAGACTGATGCCAGGCACATAATACATGCAGGCTGCGGCGAAAGCTGTCAGAAGTCCCACTGCCGCCAGCCAGGGAGCAAAATACTTGTTGACCGCATACCAGATTTTTTCGTTTTCCATTGTCTTTTTGACGCGGAAACCATAAAGACCGTTGGGAGTTATACTTTCATTCCATAACGGAATTGCGAGGATGGCAAGCAATACACCAAATATGATATAAAAAGCCATCAAGCCCGACATTTTCACTTCTCCACATTACTGCCCATGGTCGTTAATCGAGTAGGGAGCGGCGGCTAGCCGCCCCCTCTCACACCACCGGACATGCGGGTCCGCATCCGGCGGTTCAATAAGAATAACGTAGTTTGAAGTATCGTTTCGCAATGCTTTC
>JBGPQJ010000126.1:0-9032 GCA_041488995.1 Anaerolineae bacterium | reverse complement strand
TGTACAATGATGATTAGACCGGCAACAAATGGCTGGCCCATGAGAGACAAAGGGAAAATACTATGAAATGCCCCTATTGCGCTGAGGAGATCAAGGATAATGCGATTGTATGTAAGTATTGCCATCGGGATCTGACTTTCTATACGCCTATTTCACGGCGAGTAGACGAACTGGAGGGTCGCCTTACAAAAATTGAGCAGGCTTTGCTATCTCTTCAGCATGCGCCCGAACCTGTTATCAATCAACCCGGGGGCAGGTCGCAGTCGCAGCCAGCTTTATTCTTTGTTGCTGTGCTTATCATTTCCTTCATTTTTTCGACTGCTCTCTACGCTTATTATCGGGCTTCACCAAATTCAAGAGAATGGGTCTTGTTACTTTCTATTATTACACCATTCTTTGCAGGTATATTGATTGGAGTTTGGTCTGCTGAACGCACTTTCGCAAATATGCTGGGCCTTGGCGCTGCATATGGGATTTTAGTGAGTATTGGAGTTGCCGGCGTTGTTCTATTTAACGGTCATAAAGTGGATTGGACAGCAGTTTTTTCACTATATTTCCTCCCTTCCAGCCTGCTTCTTTTCTTGGGTGGTTTTCCTGGTGAATGGCTTGCACAGAAAATGGGTTGGCGCTCTCAAAAACCATCTTATGCGCGCAACCTGGCCCATATGGTTGTTGGACAGCAGCTTGGTCTTCAGAATGAGACCGAGAAGGAAAAACGCCTGGACGGAATTACAAAGTCCATCGCCGCGCTGACACCCCTGTTGACTTTTCTCGCTTCCATCATCGCTGCCTGGTTGACATATCTCGGGAACGTCAATAAATAATACTGTCTCACAACCTCCCCTCAAACGCGGACCTCAACACCGCTTGCCTCAACTTTCCTGCACGGACCAGTCTCACCTCCCCGTGGACGGCAATTGCCTTAACGGCGCGTTCGACAGCAGCACACTTCAGCAGGGAGGCTCTTTTTCCTTCACCTTTAATGATACCGGCACATTCGCCTACCATTATAATTTCCACAGGAGTATGACTGCCACCATCATTGTGGTACCCTGAGGCTAAGTTACATAACGATGGGAATGGTGAGCTGCCACACCGGCAACCCATTTTTTTGTCGGGCTTTGGAAAAGGAGGGGATGGACGTGATCGGCGTACCGCATCG
The DNA here is from genome assembly GCA_041488995.1 of Anaerolineae bacterium. Taxonomy (GTDB): domain Bacteria; phylum Chloroflexota; class Anaerolineae; order Anaerolineales; family Villigracilaceae; genus JBGPQJ01. Next base: position 7,870 of record JBGPQJ010000126.1, on the reverse strand, counting down.
TGAGATGAGAACAATTCCTTTTAGATGAAGGAGCTGGTGGGGGATTAGGAGCTTTCACAACTGACGGTATACTCCCTGAGCGGTTCAGCTTCACGGAAGTGAATGCCTCATGGCGTACAGGAGTCACTCGGCACCGCGTTAGACGAGCAGGGTGACACGCATTTCAGCGAGGTGTCTGGCCTAGGGTGTTTTTTTCCGCCGATCGTACCATCGCCAGAAAAAGGGAATGAGCAAAGCGGTGACGAGGATGCCGACGATCCATTTCCAGTCGAGTGACTTCAGCCGCTGGCCGAAAGTGATGTCGACATTGATGTCGGCCCGGTATGTTTCCACTTCCCGCCAGTATTCCTGCCCTTCGAATTTTACCAACCGGTAGATGATGAGCGTCAGCGTCTGTGACCCGCCAGTTTTCGCCGTGACCAACCATGACCATTCGGTCGTCTCTGTTCCGCTGATGACCTGTTCTGCATCGCTGTGGATAGCCTGGATGATAAAGGCATCTGGATCCTGGGCCAGGAGTTTTGCCTTCATGCGCGGTGTGATCTCTATCGTTTCCGTGACAACCGGACCGGTTACGGTAACCTGACCCTCCGATTCTTTCCCCGACGGAGGCGTGGTCATCAGCAATTCCATTTCTTCTTCAGATAGGGACGGGTTCAACAGCAATTCTATCGTAACCGTCTCGTTCAATTGCATCGTTTCAGGTGTGTTGAAAACAATACTGGCGCTCAAGAATTGGCGCAGGTTCTCATCGATTTGCGCCAGTTGTTCCTGAACAGGGTCCAGAATCGTCGCTGTTGGTAGTGGCGGATAAGTTGGCGTTATTCGAACCGACGCTTCACTTGTAGCATTGTGGTTGTTCAGACTTCCTTGAATATCTGTGAAAACATTCCCAATCAAAGGACCCAGCAGCATTAGAATAACAATCGTCAATATAAGCAACAATGCAAGCACGATGATGGCTGTCACGACCCGTTTTTTCGCTTCCGTTGACATAACCACCTTCTTCATTGATGCTTTCAGGCAAAGTCGGTGTTACCCAGGCAGTTCCGCAATATTTTTTTATCCTGGCGCCGCCCTCGGTGCGGACATTTGTACTTGCCGCGCCTCAAACCGGGGCTTTGCAGGCTGGATGGGTAGTCATTTCATTAATATCCACCATAGCGCGTCGAGAGTCCACAGATCAACCTCAAGCGTTTTGACTAATTGCTGATAGATGGCGTTCATCTCCCGATAAACATCTCCGCCCAATCCTTTTTCCCATCCTATTTTCCACAAGCGCACTTTTTTTAATCCGGCATCCGAAGTGTTATTCCAGACACCATAAAGGTCAGGATGATTCACCTGCAAGATGGCGGTCAATACGGGCATGCCCAAATGCGAAACTTTACTGTGCTTGCTCCAATAGCGTTCTGGACGCAGTTCATTCAGGCGATCACGGACAGGGCGGCTTTCGTCCACGAGGATGGTCAATGCTTCGCGCAATAAATCCATGTCTTCTGTCATAAATTTACCAACCCGATGCAGGTTGTCCCAGTGATGGTTGTTTTTTAAGAGCAGGAAAGAATCAAAATCAGCGAGGGTCAATGCTGGGATGTGACTTGGCGAGAATATGGGCTGATAACGCGCCAGCACCACATCTTTATGGGTTGTGATGTCCTTAAAGTCGGGATGAGGATTTTCGCGCTGTTCTTCCAGCAAGTCTTGTAACTTGATGGCTGCGTAAGGGATGCGAGGGTCGTCAGAAGGCAGATTCATATTGGCTATTGTGCCACTCTATCCAACAAAGCAGGATTCCGGATTATTTTGGCTGGTTTGATGAAAAATTCCTGGCGAGCTTTCACCAGTTGGGGTGCGTATCAGAATAGAGCGCGCTCATGATTTCAGTATAGCATGGATAGGGCGCCATGCGAGCGACGGAGCGGGTCTGCGGTCTCGAGCGGCTGCGGTTTTGTGCGGACCGAGCGCGCGCCGTGCTCTTGACATGTCATTTCGAGCGATAGCGAAGCAATCTCCTCGTGTAACAGGGGATTGCTCACCTACCCTTGCGGGCGGTGCAAAGGTCGTCGCGACGAACGGCCTCCACATTTACTTGTGGGCAGGTTCGAAAAAACAAACCCTGTCACCGGTGTCGTTTGCCAGGCATGCTGGCGACGTTCGCAAGAGCCGGGCGGTGATCAACATGTCGCCGGCAGCCCCGCCGATATTGAGGGCTGTCATAAAAATAACCGGTAAAATCCAGCTTGTGGGAGCCAGCCAAATGAGGAGCAGCCCGATTGCAGTAATGATCACCAACGGGGCTAACCCAATGATCCAATATTGGCGGACGGGGATAAACCAACCGGGAGCAGCCGCGTAGGCATAGGCTAGATTAAGGGCAAAGACAGGCTTGCTGCGGGTAAACACCCAGAAGAAAAACCCATGGATGAGTTCGTGCACCACCAGGATAAGGGCGACTGCAGCCGATGAGAGTCAATTATTTTCTTGGGGTTTTTGGTGAAATCCTTCAACATATGGACGACCCCGAATCTCAATACAGCATAGCATTCCCAGACCTTCATCAATTTAAAAATCTTTGGAAGTGTCTGCCCAGTCTGGCGAAAACAAGGACCAAACTAAGCATGCTTCTGGTAGATAGGAGTGGAAACGTGATTTTCCTGAAGTAAATGTTTTAATACGTCTCCCCTATCCCATTAAAAAAATAATTGGGCGGAAGATTTCGCCCAATTATTTTTGATGATTATTATTTTCTTTCTATTTCAAATATTATTATCCGAATTGTCTTCAACTATTTTAAAACTTGACGTTTACTGTTAGGCTTTGGATTCGAAGTCCTTCTTTTTAAACTTCCTAATCGCCTTGAAGTATGCCGATTGTTGATTCCAGCTTCACCTGATCTGTTTTGGATCTTTTTCGTTAGCTCCAATACTGCATTATCCACGTTGAGAATCATGACAGCGTTGTTATTTAAAGCTGCTCTAAGGTTGTTGGACACATTCCCATTGCTAACAAGTATAAAGTCTGTTTTTGCTTTCCCAAAACTAGAGTGTTGCTCTTTAAAACGATTTATGTAAGCAGCTTTAGAAAGAGGAACATCATAATTTCGTCCGATATCTTCGACATCGATAAACGCTATATAACCTGTTTGCTTATTGGTTATTTTTATATCAGCAGTTGAGAATGCACCTAGAGTGACTTCGAATTTATTGCCTAGGCTCTCTTCCAATTGTGAAGCGATTCTAACTGGCAGAGGTTCACCAGATTTTATCATTTTACTCCTCCTCGTATGGGAAAGACGGTTGTATTATACCAGGGCTCACAACCATCCATAGAAAGAATCCTAACGCTGATGCTATGGCTGCAATAACGGCTTTTTCAAAGTCGACTTGGAATAACAAGCTAAATAGCAACGCAAATAATGGCACCAATAGTTTGTATATAAAATCATTCGCGATGTTTTTCTTAAGCCTGTGCAACCATTTTGTTTTTTTTAAGCGCTGGATTGATGTTCCATCAGAATTAACAGTTATTCTGACTTCTTGTGTCTTGTTGTGAAGCCTTTCTTTATCTTTAATTAGATGTTCTACACCAGTTACTACTTCATGTATTGATGATTGCATGCTTGATAAGCTACGATCACCTATAGGTATAACATAGAATTTGCACAGATTATCATTTGTAATTTTCTCTATAAGAAATACTCTTGATTTTGATGAGTGCCAGTGTAGTATTTCCACATTATTTTGAAAGACATCGCGGAGTTTTTCGTCAATCATAGCAAGAACATCTTCGAGATTTTTGGTACAAACAAAAGATTCCTTAACCATTATCTGGTATTGATTGGTGTCAATTTTTTCTTTTGTCGTTATTGTTATTTCGGCATCCATTTTGTTGTTCCCAACCCCTTGAATTGCAACCGTATAACGAAAATAAGTATAGCATGAATGAGAGCTTTTGGAATTGGAGATAATTACTAATCTAAAACATAATTGATTTCTATTAGTGAACTAATCTAATACCAAGAACACTACCTAAAAGATAATGTATCAACCACTCACCCTTTTCTCACCCAGCTGGCGGTGTACTCCCTGAGCGGGTCGCTTGTTTCGATGGGCGGCGGCCCCTCCCGCCATTCGCCTTTCCGCCCGAGCTCAGCCTGGGTCAGCGCAAAATGGCACAGGGCGATGCCCATGTCCACGCGCTGCAGGTCGAAGATCCCCAGCACTTTCTTGAGCAGGCTCTCGCGGTAGCCGGGCGTCCGCTGCAGGTGGAAGTGAAAGGCATCCTCATCCCGCACCACGCGCCAGGGCTGCTTGTTGGAGGCGGACGGCGCCAGCCGCACCATCTCCAGCGCGAGCAGGTCCGCTCCCGCGTCTGTGGAACTCAGCGGGTGGTCGAAGCCCCGGTCGAAGAACAACCTGTCCCACAGCAGGCGGCGCTCCCCCCGTGCGTAGCGGCGGATCAATCCGCGGCGGGCTTTACCAGTATCCGCGATTTCGCCGGTGGCGGTCACCGCCGGGATGTGTTCATCGTCCTTCAGGGAAATTTTGGCGGCGAACGTGCTGCGGGTGAAACTGCCCCCCAGCCAGCAGGTGCCCAGTCCCAGGTTGGTGAGATACAGGATGATATATTCCATCAGGAAACCGAAGTCTTCCAGCCATTTCCCGTCCGGCTTTGCCGCGCCGATGACGAATGCACTCGCGCCTCGGATGAAGCCGTAGGTACCGAGTCCGCGCAGGGCGGCGCGGTCCTGTCCCGAGGCAGCCACCAGGCGGAAACGCGGGCGCGACCCGAACGGGCCGGCGGGCAGCGAGTCGATGAACACCTGGATCTGCTTTCGCTTTGACTCGTCCAGCGGGACGTCGAGGTACCTCCGGCAGGAGAAGCGCTGCCGGATGATCTCGCTGATGGGTTGATCGAAGGGATTCATCGGGTGGTCGGTAAGGGGAGGTTATTATTGCTATGGACTATTCGTCTGCCTGATTCCTAGTCCGCTACCACCACCCGGTCGCGCCCGTCACGTTTGGCGCGATACATGGCGGTGTCAGCGGCTCCCAGGATTGCGTCGTTCGTCGAACCGTGATCGGGGAAGGCAGCAACGCCCAGCGAGAGCGTAACCGCCTCCAGGGTCTGTCCCTCATATTGCACATGGAGGTGCCTGGCATCCTCCCGCATATGCTCGGCGCGCATTTGCGTTATTTTCAGCGAGGCTTCGGGCAAGATGAGAATGAACTCCTCGCCTCCGAAGCGGCAGGTAATGTCTGACGAACGGACGTGCGTGCGTAAAAAATTGCCCACTTGAACCAGGACCGCGTCGCCGGCCGCATGACCATGGGTGTCATTAAATCGCTTGAAATGGTCGATATCCGCCATGATGATACCGATCGGATATTGTTTGCGCGCGGCTCGAATCAATTCGAGTGCCAGCGCCTCTTCCAGGTAACGCCGGTTGAACAGCCCGGTCAGCGGATCGCGGACGGACAACTCGCGCAGCCGCGCTTCACTCTCGACGAGTTGCTGTGTCTGCCAATCGAGTTGCTCAAGGTAGCTGTTACGGAGCGTGGCCGCTATCACGACCAGCCCGCCGACCGTCAGGATGAAGAAGAGTCCATTAATGTTGTTCGAGATGGAAAAGCCCGGTACAAATGTGGGAAGCAACAACAAGCCAAGGAAAGTGACGAAGAAGACAATCGCCGTCCCACGCGCCGTGAGAAACAGGCTGCCCATCAACCCACCGAGGATCAGAAAAAAAAGAAACTGAAGATTCTCCGGGTTGGCGATCACCACCACAAAGGTTGCGGTCAAAACGGTGCCGACGGCCAGTACTGCTGCCAACGTGTAGTGTACGGTGCGGCTCAGGCCATACTCAACGGCCAGCAACAGAACAGCGGCCAGCGTGATCCGAAGGAATACTGCTGTCACCGTTTTTGGTTCCCCCAGTTTGGAGTAGACGCCGAGCAACGATAGGGTCGATGAGAGCAAGCCAAGGGTTATAAAACCGAGCAACATCACCATCAGGAGGCGGGCTTGAAGCCGCTGCTCTGGTTCAAAGATGGAAGGGGATGGCTCGGTCAGCCAGCGCCAAACGGCAGCCAACCTGCGCGGCCGGCGCGGGATCTTTGAGGAGATGCTATTAACTGTGAAGTTTTTCATCGAGATAGCCCATCAACCAGGTTTTGACCAAGCAACGCGATCCGGTTCGGTGATGCAAGCAACCCAACCAGGGTCTATGTGGAACCTCTTCATTGGAATATCCCCTACGGCTGTTCATACAGAAAACATTCCGTAAAACTTCCTATGGACAGAATTATAACAACTCCCGAACCGATAAGCAATCTACTTCCTCTTCGCCTCCGCTCTTCGGAGCCGGGCAGGCCGGCGGGCAGCGAGTCGATGAACCTCTGGATCTGCTTTCGCTTTGACTCGTCCAGCGGCGCGTCAAGGTACCTCCGGCAGGAGAATCGCCCTCGGATGATCTCGCTGATGGGTCCGTCGAAGGGGTTCATTAGGTGATCGGGAAGGGTGGGGTTATGGTTACAACGGACGATTCGTCCGCCCCGGGTTCTGGTTTGGTTTAGTTTAAATCTTATATCTTTTTGATGTATCACCCCCGGCAGATCCTTGAAATGATCATCCTGTGTCCACAGGGTGGCCTGGTGCTCGCGGGTAATTGCCAATATGATGCTGTCGGCCATTGGCAGTTTCAACTCGACGGAGAGCAAGCCTGCGCTCATGGCAAGCGAAGTGGTCAGGTCGACCACCGTGCCTTTCACCAGGTCTGCCACACGGAATTCCACCATCGCCTGTCCCTGGTTCTGCAGAACTTTTTTGAATACTTCATAGATGCAGATGACCAGCACGACAAGGCGATCGCTGTCCTCAATGGCTGGCGCAAAAAAACCGGCATTTTCGCCTTCGGCAAAATACTCAGCCAACCGGAAGTATCCACCACGTTCATACCCGGTCTTCCTCATCGCGCTCAACGCTGGTGTCCATCCCTTTTAGTGAACCACGCGCTTCCTGAATGGGATGCTCCGGGATCATCACAATCCGGTTGTCATACGCCAGCACAATCATTTTTTGCCCGGCTTTGACGCCAAGGCTCGCGCGCACCTTTTTTGGGATTACCACCTGAAATTTGGGGGAAACAGTTACTGAATTCATGCGTTTCTCCTATCGAATGAATAAGCGTAATACAATTATTGCACGATCAGGAGGCTCTTGCGAGCGGTTGCACCGCTTACCCGATCCTCACCGAGCGCATGCTGATCGAACCACCCCACACCTTGTCCGCGAAGAAGCCGACCGGCTCACCGGTCTCTTTCAGGCTGAGCGTGTAGAGCAATGGCAGGTAATGCTCACCGGAGTTGACCGAGAGCATTGCCGCCTGCCCCTGCTTTTCATAATGGATGATCGGCTCGTGGTCGTCGTCCAGGATCCACTGACTGACCTTCCGGTCGTAGTCCACCGCCCAGTCGAACGCCACATCTTCAAAGACGGCCATGCGCAGGTTGTGCACCAGGTTCCCGCTGCCGAGGATCAAAACCTCCTCGTCGCGCAGTTCCTGCAACTGCTGGCCGAGTTGGTAGTGATATTCGGGAGGCTGGGTGCGGTCGAGGCTGAGCTGGACGACGGGCACGTCCGCGAGGGGGAACATGCGCCTGAGCACCGACCACGTCCCATGGTCGAGTCCCCAGCTCAGGTCGGGCTGGACCTCGGTCATCTTGATCGCCTTGCGGACGGTCTGGACGAGGTCGGGCGAACCCGGCGCCTGGTATTCCACTTCGAACAGCGCGCGCGGGAACCCGTAGAAATCATGGATGGTCTTGGGCTTGTCCATCGCGGTGACTTTCGTCCCGGAGGTTTCCCA
>JBGPQJ010000125.1:0-9135 GCA_041488995.1 Anaerolineae bacterium | reverse complement strand
CATCACCGACACACTGGGATTCCGCACCACCAGTACCACGCCACGAGTCCTGCGACAGGCAGCCGACCTGCTCGATACCGGCATCGACATGCACGAATTGTACATGCGCGGATTGGTCCGCAAGTCATTTGGCGCAGCCCGTTACTGGGGCGCGGGACTGTCATCCATCCAGCGCGCGAACGGCATGGTCTGGGCAACTTTGGAACTGGAAGATCGTAAAACGAGCGGCTACACCACGAATGACGACGCCGATTTGATCAACCACCTTTCCGCCATTGACGACAGCAGCGTAGCGCTCATTTTTGTCGAGCAGCATCATGGGAAAGTTAAAGTCTCGTGGCGGGCGCAAAAACCCGGTTTGGACGTTGCGCGGGTGGCGCAGCAGTTCGGCGGAGGCGGCCATCAGGCTGCCGCTGGGGCGGAACTTGCCGGGGAAATAACCGAGGTGCAGGAAAAAGTCCTGGCAGTGACCAAACAAATGCTTGGGTTGTAAAGCGCTATTATCCAATTTTTACGTTAAAATTGTTATGAATCATCCATCCAGAAAAGGGGCAACCTGCTCGAAAGCACAGCAGTGGGAAAATAAATCAACTTATCGCGCGAGCTGACACACATCCACACGCGCGAGGAGGCAAAAATGGTCAATACACAGGATCTCAAAAACGCCATCTCTGGCGCACTGGTCGTTGATAAACCGACCGGCATGACCTCACACGACGTGGTGCAGGTCATCCGTAATGGGACAGGCATCCGCCGCGCCGGGCACACCGGCACACTGGACCCGCGCGCGTCAGGCGTGCTGGTGGTGCTGGTGGGTCCCGCGGTGCGCTTGAGCGAATACGTTTCCGCGTCAGACAAGCGTTACCAGGCGATCGTCCGGCTTGGGGCCTCGACGGATACGTTTGATGCCGATGGGAAGTTCACCCGCCGATCGGAAACCCCGATCAATGTCACCGAGGCACAATTCGAAGAAGCATTGAAAAAGTTTATCGGTCACATCGAACAGACCCCGCCGCCTTATTCAGCCGTCAAGGTGCAGGGTCGCAAGGCTTACGAGATGGCACGCGAGGGCGAGGAAGTGGACCTCGCGCCGCGCACGATCGACGTGTATCACCTGGAGGTGTTGGAATGGGCACCACCGGAAGTGGTGATCGATGTCCACTGCTCCTCCGGAACTTATGTGCGTTCGCTGGCAAATGACCTGGGAGATCTGCTCGGATGCGGCGCCTACCTGGTGGGATTGCGGCGCACCAAGAGCGGACGATTTTCTCTAAGAGATGCCACGCCCCTGCGAAAATTACAGGAAGCCTTCCGCGCCGGCAACTGGGCACAGTACCTGATCCCGGCTGCCGAAGCCCTGGCAGATTGGCCGGCCATCGAACTCGATCCAGACCAGGTGGACGCCATCAAGCATGGACATCGCGTCCCTGCTGCTGAAGACGCCAAACCAGGCATGGTCCGCGGCGTGAGCATGGCGGGTGAGTTGGTGGCACTGATGGAATTGGATGAAGACGCCCACCAGTGGCGGCCTAAAAAAGTATTCTTCTCATAAAACACGACTGACGAACAGAAAACCCTTCTGGCAGATTCTCGCTCCCATCCTTAAAATAATTCAATGCTGCATACCACTTCCCTGAATGACGTTCAACTGAACGATACCTGGTTGACCATCGGCGTGTTCGACGGTGTTCATCGCGGGCATCAAGCCATCCTGCGCCACCTGGTGGAGGGTGCGCATGCTGCTGGCAACCCAGCCGTCGTGCTGACCTTTTCATCCCACCCGGCGGTCGTGCTCGGCCACCGCGAGCTAAAGTACCTGACCACTCCCGAGGAGCGCGCGGAATTGCTCGGTGCGCTGGGCGTGGATACGGTCATCACCCACCCGTTCGATGAAAAGGTGGCGGGTCTGACTGCCGCGGAGTTCATGGCACCGCTCAAATCCAGGCTGGGGTTGAACCGTCTGCTGATTGGCTACGACTTTGCCCTCGGGAAAGGCCGTGAAGGGACTGCCGCCCGCCTAAGTGAAATCGGCAGGGAAATGGGTTACAGCGTTCAGGTGGTGGAAGCGGTCAGCGATGAAAGCGGCGTGATCTCATCCTCCGCCATCCGAAAATTGATTGCGGTCGGCAAGGTCGCGGAGGCTGCAGAAATGTTGGGGCGATTTTACGCATTAGGCGGACCTGTCATCCACGGCGATGCGCGCGGGAAGACCATCGGCATCCCCACCGCCAACGTGGATTTCGACTCGCGCAAAGTCCTGCCCGCCAACGGGGTCTATGCCTGCTGGACAACCATCGATGGCCTCAAGCACCGCTCAGTTGCCAATATCGGCTTGCGGCCTACCTTTGCAGGCGGCGATCCAAATCCGCGGGTTGAAACGCACCTGCTGGATTACGATCAAGACCTTTATGGCAAGACGCTCAGGCTGGAATTCACTGCGCGACTGCGCGATGAAATGAAATTCCCGTCGGTGGATGCGCTGACCGCACAAATCAAGAGCGACATCCAGACCGCCGAAACCCTTTTGAAATAAAACGCCCTTGCCCTCAGGGGCGTTTTCGTCTATAGTTGCGCCCAGATTTTCATGTTTTATTCACCCGGAGTCGCCATGCCCAAACGTGACATCTATCTGCTCTCCCCCAAACAACTCTCCCCTGAAACAATTGCCGTCGCCTTCGCCAAGACTTCGCGCTCGCCGGAATCCTTCCGCGATATCGCCGCCGAACTGAGCGACGAAAAATCCGCCCAGTTCCACGAAAAATGGGTGGTCGGATACGGACACGCCTCGGTCGCCGAACATGCCGTCCTGCACCTTGCCATTGAAAATGTCTCACGGGTCGCCATCGAAAGCATCGAGAGCAACCGTCTCGCCTCCTACACCGAAAAATCCACCCGTTACCAGAAGTGGGACCCTGATGCGTTCACCATCCCGCCCGAACTCGATGACCACCCGCTGCGCGAGGAATATGTCACGGCAGGCCGCCTGCTCTTCGAGACCTACGCCGCCGCGCTGGCTCCCGTCCGCAAATTGGTGGAGGCCCGCGCTCCGCGCCGTGAGAAAGAAAGCGACGAGGCGTACGACCGCCGCATCCGCTCGCAGTATGTCGATTCGTGCCGCTTCCTGCTGCCTGCCGCTGCCCACGCCAACGTCGGCATGACCGTCAATGCACGCGTGCTCGAAAACGCCATCCGCAAGATGCGCTCGCACCCGCTGACCGAGGTCCGCCAGATTGGCGAAGAGATGAAAACCGTCGCCCAGGGAGAAGTGCCCACGCTGGTCAAATACGCCGAGCCTGTGCCATACCTGATCGAGACGATGCGCGACTTCGAAACAATGGAAAAAAGCTTCCCGGCGCCCGCCGAGTCCGATGGCTGGTGTACCTTAATGGATTACGATCTTGCAGGAGAAGAGAAGATCCTGGCAGCCGCCCTGTACCGATTCGGAGAAATGAGTTTCAGCGATGCCCTGTCCCATGTCCGCGGACTGACTCCCTCTGCAGCTGGGGAACTTGCCGACAGGCTGCTCAAACGCCTCGGCAGGTACGACATTCCTCTGCGCGAGTTGGAACACGCCACGTATACCTTCGACCTGGTCATGGATCAGGGTGCATACGCCGAGTTCAAACGCCACCGGATGATGTCGCAGACTCCTCAGAACCTCACCTGCCGTCTCGGCTATGCCACGCCCAAACGCCTCACCGAGGCAGGTTTCGAAGACGAGTATCACAAGGCAATGGATTCCGCATCTGCAGTATATGAAAAGCTGCACGTGTTCAATCCGCTGGTGGCACAGTACGTTGTTCCAAACGGATTCAACCGGCGTGTCCTGGCGACTTTCAACCTGCGCGAAGCCTATCACTTCTGCCAGTTGCGCGCTGCAACCAACGCGCATTTTTCCATTCGCAGGATTGCCCAAAAAGTGACGGAGGATATCAAACGCGTGCATCCATTGCTCGCACGGTTCATCGCGGTGCCAGAAAATGAAAACTGGCAGAGCGTTGAAGAGAATTATTTCACCTCCACCCGTTAAATTAACCTACAATAAATAACTCAGGGCGTCCCAGCGGGACGCCCTGAAGTGTTAATCTCCCTTGTTGGGGTTATTCCCCAACACTTCATCAATCCTAGCCATGACCTCAGGCGTGAGTTTCTCGACCGCATCCACCGCCTTCATATTTTTGTGAACCTGCGAGACACGGCTCGCGCCGGTGATAACCGTGCTCACATTGGGATTCTTGAGACACCAGGCAAGAGCCATCTGCGCCAGGCTGCAGCCCAATTCATCCGCAATCCCCTGGAGCTTCTTGACTTTGGCAAGAGACTCCTGATTTGTTAAGTCTCCTCGCAGCCACTCGTAACCTTTGAGCGCGCCGCGACTGTCCTGCGGAATGCCATCGTTGTATTTTCCCGTGAGCAGGCCGGAGGCAAGCGGCGACCAGGTGGTCGCACCGTAACCGTAATCCTTGAAGAGGCGCGCGTACTCTTTTTCGACTTTCTGGCGCGACATCATATTGTATTCCGGCTGCTCCATGACCGGTTTATGCAGATGATGCTTGTCGGCAATTTCGATGGCGGCAACGATCTCGGCGGCTGACCACTCCGATGTGCCCCAGTAAAGCGCCTTCCCCCACTCGACAATGTTGTGCATCGCCCAGACCGTCTCCTCGATCGGCGTGGTCGGGTCTGGACGGTGGCAATAGATCAGGTCCACATAGTCGAGATCAAAGCGTTTGAGCGATCCGTTGATGCCCTCGATCAATCGTTTGCGGTTGAGGGAATATTCCTCGTTGGGGCCTTTGTTGATGCCCCAGAAGAATTTCGTCGAGACCACATAACTGGAGCGCCGCCAGCCCAGTTTCTTGAGTGCCGCGCCCATGACTTCCTCGGATTTACCCCCCGCATAGACCTCGGCATTATCGAAGAAATTAACCCCTGCTTCGTGAGCCGCTGCCATGCACTCAACGGCGGCATCCACATCTACCTGATTGCTGAACGTCACCCATGATCCGAATGACAGCTCGCTGACCTTAAGACCCGAGCGACCCAGATAACGATAATTCATTGCGTTCTTTCCTCCTGAATATTCAAATTTCCGGAATTATAAGTTAGTTGATTCTCAAAACCTGTCAAGAATCGAGAATGCAACCATGCATGACAAGTCCATCATGGAAACAACCAGTAATCGACCACAATGCCCGGGATGGGAATGCCAGGACGGTATTCCCGCACCACCACAAAACCCGTTCCCCCATTGTTGGATTTGAAGCACATATACAAATCCGTCTGGGCGGCAAGGTCACCGGGTTCGTAGCGCCCTGCGATACAATCACTGCGGCTGGGCGGTTCAAATGTGACATAGCCGGATATCTGGGCACCATTGGTCTGACGGATGAGCGCACCTTCCGCCATATACATATCGCAGGACGCATTGAGAGGCGTAACGGCACCCGTGTCAAAGTCGAAACAATCGCCGGCGTTCAGAATGATGCCGGTGTGCGTTACGGGAAGCGGGCTGGGCGCGGTGGCGTCCACAGGGACGGTCGGGATGTCTGTCAGGACGACCGTGGGCGTGAGGCTGGGTTCAAGCGGGGCAACGGTAGCGGTCGGGGCATTTGCGGTGAGCGCTGCGAAGGTCTGCGTCACGAGCTGATTGACATCAATCGTTGGCGCAGGGGACGGAGTGGACAAGCATGCCAGCATGAAGCCTGCCACAACGAATAAAATCCCCAGACGAGTCCTTTGAGTGAGCTTGAGCATAAACCCATCCAATCTCAACAATAAACCCCATTACTCATGAAACTCCTCGACTTGATAAACCTGTACTTCTAATTTTTTCTTGCGCCACGCATCGGGCGGCGAACCCATCTTGTAGCACAGATTTTCCAGGAATTCAGCCTTGTCAGGTATTTTCTCCCAGACCTGCGGCAGGAAGGTGGCACGGCGGAAGGGTCCGTCTTTAAGGATGACTCCATCCACCCCGGGGCGAAGTCTTTCCAGCAAATCATCGGCATCTGCGTAATCCAGCGGCACGGGCATGGTCAGGCGCGAAATCTCGATTTCGATTTCGTCCAGCTCGCCTGCAGAAACAGGTGGAAAGCGGTAATCCTGCAAAGCGGCTGCCACGGCATGCTCGCGGACATCCTCCACCAGCGGTTGAAATGGCTCCAGTGCGCCGATGCATCCGCGCAGGTTGCCGCGGAGGGTCAGGGTAACGAACGAAGCCCCATTGGCCTGCAAGGCAGGTGTAAGAACCGTCTGATCCAGCGCCGGCAGTTTCTTCTCGTTCACGGCACATTCAAGCGCCTCCTGCGCCAGGTGCAGGAGAGTCTGCCTTTCATCCTGAGTTAGAACATCGCTCATGTTGTCCTCCCGGTAAATTACAGCGGGGCGATTTTCTGATATCCCCGGTTGAAATACAACAGCGGCTGGGTATGGAGATCGCCCTGAGCGGCGAGCACTTCGCCAATAAAAATTGTATGGGTGCCAGCCGTGAACATGGCAATAACGCGGCAGTCAAAGTGGGCGATACCACCTTTAAGCAGGGGCACGCCAGACACCAGGGTGAGCGTCTCCAGCCCTGCCAGGCGGTCAGCTTCGTCTGCAATGCGCCCGGCAAAACGGTCAGAGATATCCTGCTGGTCCTCAGCAAGCACTGTGACGCCGAAGGAGCCTGAATTTTTCGCCAGCCTGTGGGTGCGGGTATCCTGTGCCAGCGAGATGAGCACCTGCGGCGGGGTGAGCGAGACAGAGGTGAAAGAGCTGACGGTCATGCCATGCGCCACACCATCATGCAGCGAGGTCACAACGGTCACGCCAGTCGCCCAAAGGCGCATGGCCTCGCGCAGTTGCTCGGGATCAGCGGAGTTCGTCGGGATATCTTTAAAGTTATCAGTCATGGTCTTTTCATCATAATTCCCGCACGGCGAGGCGTCAAGTTAAATAATTCATCGTTGCGGAGAAAGCTGGCTGCCCATGCTATACTTGATACGCATTGCAACACTAACGCATACCTCAAGGGGATAAGGCGATATGGAAATATTGGTTTTAGCTGAATCTGAATTATTGGCAGATGAACGCAATGAAATTGACGCGGTGTGCGATCGGGCTTTTGGTGCCAACCAAAGTGAAGAAAATGATTCGTTCAATTACAAATGGATCATGCAAAATGACTGGCATGTGGTGGTCAAATTGGACAGGGTCTTCGTAAGCCATGTCGGGATTGTGGAGCGCACTGGAACCGTAGCCGGGAAACCGGTAAAGCTGGGCGGCATTGGAGCCGTAGCAACCTTTCCAAATTTGCAAAAACAGGGTCTTGCCAGCGCAGCGATGCGAAAGGCGGCTGGGTTTATGCACGAATCACTCAAAGTGGACTTTGGCCTGCTGGTGTGTGCGAGAGAGGCAGAGCCGTTTTACCGCACACTGGGATGGCGGGAGGTCGCCGGACCGCTGGCGTTTGATCAGCCTCAGGGAAAGGTGACCTTCCACGACATGACCATGATCCTGCCCTGTGTCAGACAGGATTGGCCGCCGGGGACAATTGATCTGTGCGGTCTGCCATGGTGATGGCCAGACAGTCCTCAAGCCGGCCCGGCAAAGGCCTCGTCCAGCAGCGACATAAATCCTTCCACACTATTCTGGGTGAATATTCTTGTGCGCGTCGCGCGGGGCAGGTGTTGGAGCTTAAGATAACGCAGGGCATGCTTGCGGAATAAAATCAATCCTTTGCGGGAGCCATAGAACGTGATGTTGCGCTCAAGATGCCTGTACATCATCTGGCGCACCAATTCAGGCGCGACCTGTTCCCGCTCGAGGCGCGAAAAGATCCAGGGATTTCCGACAGCAGCCCGGCCGATCATCACCGCGTCGCAGCCAGTGCTGGCTTTCATCCGGTCAATATCCGCCACCGATTTCACATCCCCATTACCGATGACCGGGATCTTGACGATAGACTTGATTTCGGCAATGGCCTCCCAGTCCGCCTGCCCGCCGTAGCCCTGCTCCTTCGTCCGGCCATGAATGGCGATTAACGCACCGCCATTCTCCTCTATGATTCGGGCGACCAGTTTATAGGTGCGGCAGTCTTCCCACCCCAGGCGGATTTTTCCCGTGACAGGCACCTCCAGCGCGGCGCTCAGCTTGCGGAAAATACGGGCAATCTTCAAGGGGGTGCGCATCAACCCCACACCTGCCCCCCGGCCGGCGACGCTTTTTGCCGGGCAGCCCATGTTAATATCGATGATGTCCGGTGACCTGTCCTGAACGCGTAAGGCAGCCTCCAGCAATTGGTCAGGGTCTTCTCCCCAGATCTGGAAAACGACCGGGCGTTCCATCTCCTCGAAGGTCAGCCGGGCTGCCATGTGCTCGTAGGCGCGGACGATATTTTGCGCTTTGACAAACTCGGTGTAACTCATGGCCGAGCCAAGCCCGGCACAAAGCGAGCGATAAGGCCATTCCGAAAATCCATCCATCGGGGCGAGGACGGAATCCCCATAGACCGGGATATCCCGCACCCAGAATGTTGGTGAGGTTTGGGGAAGCGGCACCTTACTTAACGGTTCTATCTCCAACTGAGTGGAATCCATGCACATATTATTTCTTCAGCTCATCGAGGAATTGCTTCTTGAATTTTGCCACTTTCGGCGCAATCACCATCGTGCAATAGGGCTGAGCGGAATTGTTGGCGAAGTATTCCTGGTGGTAATCTTCGGCAACATAAAATGCCTCGAACTTCGTCACTTCGGTGACAATGGGATCGGACCATAGTTTTTGGTCAGTCAATTCAGCGATGACCCTCTCCGCAATGTGTTTCTGTTCGTCAGTGTGATAAAAAATCGCCGAGCGGTACTGAGTGCCCACATCTGTTCCCTGGCGATTGAGCGTCGTTGGGTCGTGGACGGCAAAGAAGACTTTCAGGATATTCTCAAACGAGATGACCTGCGGATCGAAGGTCACCTGCACCGCCTCAGCGTGACCGGTCGTTCCGGTGCACACAGCCCGGTAACCCGGTTTGGGAACATGCCCGCCCGTGTAGCCCGATTCGACCGATTCCACCCCACGCAACTCATCGTACACGGCTTCGAGACACCAGAAGCATCCCCCGGACAGTGTGGCAATTTCCTTTTCCGCACTCATCTT
>JBGPQJ010000124.1:0-9198 GCA_041488995.1 Anaerolineae bacterium | reverse complement strand
GCGTGTCCAACGACGAGATAAGAGTCCTCCTCAAGAACGAGGGTGCGACCGTAGAGTCGATAATGCTTGGATCAAAGCCTGTAAAGGATACCGTTGACGAAGAAGCGCCGGCCGCCCACAAGGTGCTGCGCGATGTGGGGCGATTCCTGCGAACCGGGATCAATATGGAGATGACCGGGCATCTGATGAACACCGGCATCAAAACGCCCGCCCTTGCCATTCAATACGGGCGTGAGGCTATTCGCGAAATGATTCAAGACAAATACCCTGCAGAGGCCGCGAATGAGGTCGTCGATGCCTTCTTCGACTTTGTCGAGCCTGTTCTGGAAGGTGCCAATGGCTTCCTGATCGATGTGGCGGGCAGCCGGGCTTTGCCGTGGTGGATGGCGGAAGAATACATTCCTCCTCTCGACGACTCGGTGCGAGAAAACCTGCCGAGTCTTCCCGGCCTGTTTGGCGACCTCGACGAATGCAGCTGCAAGACGTGCGAATCGATGCTGAGCCAGTCCTCCTATCTGGTGGATCTCCTCAACCTGCTGAATAAGTGTACGAGCAAAGACAAGGCCAACCCCACGGCTCTAAACCTTCTAGCCCTAAGGCGCCCTGGTATCCTCAAACTACCGCTCGGTTGTGAAAGCGAGAACGAAGAACAGCACATCGTTCTTGCATTGGAAATTCTGGAAGAAGCAGTAAAAAATGGGGTTGCGAACATCGACCCGTACCATCAGACAGCCATCGCCAGTTCGCCGTGGCGGCAACTTCCCTTCGAGCTCGCGCACGCAAAAGTGCAATCTTGTCTTGCCAAGATGGGTGTTGAGCTTGCGGACATGTTCAGGTTACTCGCTGGACGTAACGTTGACCATGTAGCGGTTGAGACATTGGGTTTGCTGGTGCCTCAGTCTGCAACGCACGAGATCGCATCCGAGTGGGATTTGATCACGCACAAGCGCAGCGGAGGCCCTTTGTGGCTCAGCTATGGTTTTTCCCCGGATGGCGCAGGGCGCGTTTCAATTATCGATCCCGCGTCCGGTGATCCAATTACTAATGAACCCGTACAAGAAGTGTTGATGCGGGCCTCGGTACTGATGGATCGCACGGGATTAAACCTGGACGATCTGGAACAGGTGCTGGCAACCCGATTTGTCGGTAATGTGAAAATGAGTAATCTGCAACAGTGCAAGACCAGCCAAATGCGGCTGATTCTGAACACGGGAGAACGGGAATCTTTCCTGGACCGGCTGCATCGGTTCGTGCGTCTGCATGCAAAGCTTCCTGATTGGTCAATCGACCAGCTCGATGAAGCCATCAGTTTGTGCGGTGGAATGGAAAGCCAGACCACCACCGACACGGATCGAGAGAATTTATTAATCCAATTAGCAACCATCAAGCGGCTACAGCATCAATACAAGATCCCAATTGCTCACCTTCTCACATCGCCAATCTCAGAGGACTATCTCTGTCAACATCTGGGTCTCTCGGCAATCCAACTCTCCCTGCTCAAAGCGTTGACGAATTTTGATCTATCAACGCGAACCGTTGAGTGGATTACCTGGGAAGCATTATTTCGCAGGGTAAAAGACCTCCGCGAACTTCAATTGTCCGTTGAAGAGGTGGCCAAAGCAGTTCTGCCACGAACCCAATTAGCCTTATTAATTCCATCGCATTTACCCTCCGTTAAGTCTGTTGAACAGATCGAAGCCCTGCTCGGATCCTTGCAAGAGCGGTTGAGATCCGTGGTCGCTGTTAGTCCAAATGTGACCGTTGAGACTCAGGCTGTCGAAACGCTGACCCAAATATTGGGGGAGACAACCGCACAAAGGCTGGTTGAAGACATTCGCAATGCCAGCGCCATTGGCGCAGCCGCACGTGCGGCCGGCAACTCGGAATTTGACGAGTTGTTATCAGTATTGTCTGGTCCACAGGGTGCAGAACGCCGCTTGGGAGAGTGGCTGCCGCTGCTGCCGATTTCACTGGCAAGCCAGATATTGACGATCACAAATACTGGCAATCTCAAAGCAGAAGAGCGGTTCGAGATGCTGCTGGAAGGACTTGCACCACAGCGGCGTGAGCGCGAATTGATTTCAGCACTCGCCGAGCAGTGCGGACTTCCCGAGCCAGAAATTACTTCGCTATTGAATTCTCGACTTTTGTTAGACCCTGAACCAGGCCAGCCTGAGCAGGCTTATGAAGTTTTCCTTGATTCGAACTTCTGGGATGGCGCCACCCCACCGAGCGTAGCGTACGCTGATATTCCACGTCTTCATACCTGGATGGAACGCCTACAGCGACTGGTCACACTCGGCAACGCGCTGCGCCTGGACCGTGACCTGATGGACTTGGCTGACCATGTTGCTGTTGGTTCAAGGATCGGAATCGATTGGCGGAACGTGCTCGTGCCCGCCATGTCTGCAACGGTTAATCTATGGCCGAATGCAGACTGGGAAGCGCTGACAGATTTGCTCTGGCTGCAAAAGCCTGAGCAGTTATCCCGAATCGCGTTCCAAGACCTCCTGGAAAATTTAACTAACACCCAGACTATTGTGGCGGAGACCGTGCAGCCATTGGCAATTCGCTTTGATATTTCCAATGAGCAGGCTCTTGCCATTATCAAAATGGCTGTACCGGTCAGCATCAACCCCACACAGCCAATTCCTCAAACACCCCCCGGTACGGTACCACTGTATCGCCCATCGGGTGTGTATGATCCGCGTAATCTGCGAAAAGCCTTTGAATTACTGCTACTGGCTCGGAATCTCGGTGCGGACAGCACACAACTCTCGCAACTCGCCTACCCTGCAGACAATGCACAGGTTGCCTCCACGGCGGAAGACCTGCTGAAAGCAAGAGTGGGTGAGCAGGCATGGCCAGCGGTGTCACAGAAGATCGAGGATCATTTACGTCAACAGCGACGCGACGCGCTGGTTGTGTATCTCGTTCTAAGCGACGAGTGGCATGATGCAAATGACCTGTACGAATATTATTTGATCGACCCGCAGGTAGAACCATGCCTCAATACTACTCGGTTGTTGGAGGCGATCTCCGCAACGCAGTTATTTGCTCAGCGCATACTGTTTGGCCTGGAACAGGGGATAAGCGCCAGCGATGAACTCAAACAGCGCTGGACCTGGATGCGCAATTACCGTGTCTGGGAAGCTAATCGCAAAGTCTTCCTGTTCCCCGAGAATTGGTTATATCCGGAATTGCGCGACGACAAGTCATCCAGCTTCAAGCAGCTTGAATCAGCGCTTGGGCAGGGTGAGCTGACGCAGGACCTAGCCCGACAGTCGTTTAGCCAGTTCCTGGATGACGTGGCGCAAATGGGGCAGGTGCAGGTGCTCGGGATGTATGAGGATGTCACACGCGATAGTAGTGGTAACGTCATACAAGACAGGAACGATTCATCGATCCGTCGATCGATCCGTCGTAAGTTATACGTCATTGGTCGGACTACCAATCTGCCTTATGCATATTTTTGGCGGCAGTGCGAAGACTTTGGAAGTCCATACATGGAGTGGTCTTCATGGCAACGCATCGAATTAGAAATTCAGGGCGATCATGTCTTGCCGTTTGTGCTCACAGGCCAATTACACATCGCCTGGCCTGTTTTCAAGAAAACCGAGGGACAGGGTGGTCAAGATCCGATCTGGGAAGTACGTTTTGCCTGGTCACGCTTCGATGGTACTACCTGGAAACGCCAGGAAACCAGTCGTGAAGCATGGACCGGCGTCGCGGCGCCTTTCCGCAATGAACGAAACGGTTTCTCCTTACGTTGCGAAGTCGACACGCTCGCATCAGCCGTGGATATAACGGGTTATGTAGGAACTCAACCACAGAACAGCGTCACCACGCCTCCACCATCACCCGCGTCCAGCACGTTGAAGCAATGGGAATCTAAGATAAACAATATTACATATTATTATGACTTCTTCCATAATATTAACCAACCGTACCAACAGGCTGGTCTGAAGGTCTTCTTCCGTTGTTGGATCAAGCTGCGGAATGCAAGCAATCAAATTGCATTCATTGAATTAACTCGTGATTCAGCTCCCGACGTCCGGTTACGGAGTATCTGGGGGGGCACGGCTTTAGATCAGCATATTGAGACAAATAGTACAAGCCCAATAGCTCCATTGTCATGCTCGATCGAAGGTAGCATTAATGGAGTAACACTTCCAGTTCCGCCTTCTCAAACAACTCCAGAAATTCCATTAGGTGATTTCACAAATGTCACGCTTCATTTTACAGTGGATGCAACCAGCCTCGATGCAGAATCCACAAGAGAACTCGGTTTCGAACTGGACATCCCTATGATATTCGAGCCTAAACTTCACTTTCGGATTGACCGTTTCGGACATGGCGATTTTCTTGAGACCAGCCCGCAAAATTACCATCTCCCCGTGCCCGACCTGATGAATCCCTGGATGAATGGTTATCAGGAAGCTTTCTTCGGTGGTCTTTCTAACTGGCCCTTTAGCCTGAAAGATCCAACCAATAACGCGGATAGACGCATTTTTGAAATCAGTTCCAATGGGTTTTACTGGGCTCTCGGCAGTGCGTCCAATCAGCCACTCTCGCATGCACCAAGAACATGGTATTTCAGGGAGGATGGCACTGGCGCATACATTGATCTGTCTCTTCCACTACCTTATTCCCCTGGCAATTTCAGACTTTATGCGGATGGCTACTCAGAATCAGCGGAGTATCGGGCGAGCTGGGGCAGTGAAGGGAATCTGGATAAACCTGATTTGCAATTCGGGAAGTTTGGATCCATCGAATTGCCGTCTCCAGGTACGGCACTGGTATCGGACACATGGGATGCAGCCCGAATCGGCGATCTGGCCTTCGATGCTCGCATGCCTTACGCCTGCTACAACTGGGAGGTGTTTTTCCACGCGCCGCTGTTGATCGCCGATCAGTTGTCGAAACAGCACAAATTCGAGGATGCAGAGCAATGGCTTCGCTTTGTATTTGATCCTACCAGTAGTGGTCCAGAAAACGATGCCCGGCGTTTCTTGAAGTTTCGTGTGTTCAAGGAATTGGACTTAAACAAGCAGGTCATCGACGATCTGACTGCCTTGGCGCAGGCAGCAGGTGGTTTCGCTACTGATGCAGATATCACCGCGATCAATAAATTGATTGACCGCTGGCGCGATGCACCCTTCCACCCATTCCTGATTGCACGCCGCCGCCATATTGCTTTTTTGTGGCGAACGCTGTTTGCCTACCTGGACAATCTGATCGCCTGGGGTGACAGTCTGTACCGGCTGGATACCCGCGAATCCATCAATGAAGCCACACTGCTGTACGTGCTTGCCGAGCGCATACTCGGCCGTCGTCCGCAACAGCATGAAGGTAATTCGAATCGGGAGGCGTCCAGTTATGAAGACTTGGCGGGGAAATGGGATGAGTTTGCCAACTATTGGATTGACGTTGGAACCAGCTCCAACAGGAATGCTAATTTTTATTACAGAAGAAAAGACAAGAAAAAACAGCCTACCCCAGAAGGAATGTTGTATTTCTGCATGCCATTCAACGACAAGATTAACTCCTACTGGAACATTATTGAAGAGCGTCTGTTTAATGTACGTCACTGCCGCAACATCGAGGGTATCGAGCGCAGCCTGCCGTTGACCGACTCCCCGATAGATCCGGAGCTGTTGGTGCGTGCCACCGCGGCCGGGCTCGACTTGGGCGATGTGATCAGCGGGCTGTATGCGCCTCCATCCCACTACCGATACAGCATTCTGTCCGCTCGCGCTGCCGAGTTGACCGGTGAAGCTAAAGCATTGGGGGCAGCGATGCTGTCCGCTATCGAGAAGCGGGACGCGGAACAATTGGCTCAATTGCGTTCTTCCAATGAAATTGCTCTGCTTCGCTTGGTGCGGGAAGTGCGCACGCTGCAGATCAACGAAGCGGAGCGCAACCTTGATGCTTTGCGTGCCACCCGAAAGTTAGTCAGCACACGCTATAGCCAATACCAGCGTCTGCTCGGCAAGAAAGACATCAAGGTCCCAAATGAGCAGGAGAGCGTAGGCGAGGATTCGATGCTGGGCAGTGTCGATTCGAGTTTGGCGAGCAACCGTTCGAACTGGGGATTGATCAAAGAAGAAAATGAGCAGTATACCGGCTTCGAGGGAGCAAGTACTTGGTCGATTGCAGCGGGTATAGCTAAAACGACTGGCGGTGGGTTTCATTCTTTAGCTGCGCTCGCAGTGCTAAGTCCGACAGATAAAATCTCTGACGTCTCCAAGAATCTGAATTCTCTTGGTTATGCGTCAGGGGCATTCGGCGAGGCTTTTTCTACCGTCTCACAGGGCTGGCGGAGTTATGCCGAGCAGCAGGGTATGATGGCCAGCCATTTGCGTCGCCGCGACGAATGGGTTTTTCAAAGTAACCAAACGCTCAAGGAATTGCAGCAGATCGACAAGCAGATCCTCGCCAATGAAATACGTCTTCAAATTACACAAAAGGAACTCGACAATCACATTGAGCAGATCGAACAAGCCAAGGCCGTCGATGAAGTCATGCGTAGCAAGTTCTCGAACGAGCAGCTTTATCAGTGGATGATTTCCCAGCTTTCCGGCTTGTACTTCAATGCCTATCGCATGGCTTTAGATATAGCACGTCGTGCTGAGCGTGCAGCGGCGCGTGAGCTGGGCGTCAAGCCCCTGAACATCTTACGCAATGATTACTGGGATTCGCCTCGGGAAGGATTGCTTGCCGGGGAACGCCTGCATCAGGATCTCAAGCGTCTGGACGTGGCTTATCTGGATCAAAACCGCCGCGAATATGAACTTACCAAGCACATTTCGCTCTCGCAGATCGATCCAATCGCGCTCATATCGCTGAAATCCACCGGGACATGCCAGATCAGCCTGCCGGAATTGCTCTTCGATATGGATTACCCCGGTCATTTTTTGAGGCGTATCAAATCAATCAGCCTGACGGTCCCCTGTGTGACAGGTCCCTACGCAGGAGTCAATTGCACATTGACCTTGCTTAAAAGTTCAATCCGGGAGAGCAATCTGCCCGGCAGTCAATATGGCAGAGATGACAACGCCGACGATCAAAGATTCGCCGACACCTTCGGTGCGATCCAATCGATTGTGACAAGCAGCGCCCAGAACGATGGCGGGTTGTTCGAGCCTAACCTGCGAGACGAGCGCTATTTGCCTTTCGAATTCGCCGGCGCGATCAGCGAATGGCGGCTCGATCTGCCCCAAGATTTCAACTACTTCGACGTAGATACGATCTCAGATGTCGTAATCCATATGCGATATACCGCACGCGAAGGTGGTGAAACACTCCGGGATTCAGCCGCGACTTTTGTCGGGGATGCCTTACCCGCAAAGGGTGTACAGATCTTCGATCTGCGCCGGCAGTTTGCCTCAGCCTGGCAGCAATTCATCCATCCGGTCACGTCAAGCGGCAGTCAGGAACTGAAGCTTGATATCAACAAGGATCTGCTCCCCTTCTTCCTAAGGAACAAGACGACTGTCAAGGTGGCTTCCATGACTTTATTTGCAAAAATGGACGATAACAACAGTAACGTCTACACTGTAGAGGTGACACCGCCAGCGCCTAGATCTGCCCTTCTTCTTGACATGATTAGGGCAGACACATTTGGGAACCTGCATGTTGCCAATTATCATCCGTCGACAACACAAAAAGGAGACATCGGTGCGTGGACTTATAAGATACGGAAACAGAGTGCGACGGATTTCAAGTCGCTGAGCGCCGACGAGATCAAAGACCTGGTGATGGTGATCGATTTCGAGACAAATTAGACAACTTACCGGAAGCGCCACTTAGACCTAAAAGCAGCAACGGTGCACATTCTGGTCATGGCAGTACTGGCAGTTGAAGAACATCGCGCTGACATTGCTCGGGAACGGTCTGACTGCATGCGTGAATCGGTTGCCTGTGGTTTCTCGGGTGGGGGTTTGGGCGGACTGGACTTTGCGCCTGTCGCCCTGCGGGCTCTGTCCGAGATAAAAAGCCATGTGAGTTCTTTATTTCTGTGCTTGAATTTAGTAGATTAAAAAAATTACGAAAATCACCCCGAACCAGTACAACTTTGGTTCGGGGTGATTTTCGTAACGGGGGATGCCCCTCTTTACTAAACCTGTGCAAGTTGGAACTGCTTTGCGACTTCGGCATCGAAATCCTGCATATGCCTACCGGTCACATAAGCCCGGCTGTATTCGTCGCGCAGCACTCTGTCAGATAACCAGCGACCCAGTAGTCTTTGACCATAAAAAGTGGGCCCGGCTGGATTCGAACCAGCGACCAAGCGATTATGAGTCGCCACTCTACGCGGCGACTCTCTTGAGAAAAATCTATTAATTTCCACCTATGGAACGCAAAGCTCTTTCATGGGACCCCAGGCCAGCCCACCTGTCCCTGGCCTTCCCTGACTGCCCAAGGAAGGAGCTCGCCGTATGACCAGTGCCGCTCATAGGCCGGGTTGTCCGTGCGGTTGTTCTCGTCCATGCGGGAAATGACGAAGTTGGGATCCCACCAGGCGTCCGCCGTCCCATCACCGTTCAGATCCGCGAAGTAGCCCGGCGGGGTATCACGCACATCCTGCGGCAACAGCTTGCCGTTGAAGGAATGGCCGACCCAGTCGCCGTTTCGATTCTGCTTCTCGAAGGTGATTTTCCAGAACAGGTCGTACGGGGTCTTCATCGTGCCGGAGAAGGCCGGGAAATCGGCCGGGATCTCGTCAAAGAAACCACCCAGCTCACCCGCCAGCCGGTCCGCCCCCACTGCCGGATGACTTGGCACTTCCCACTTAAAGTTGACCATCTCCGGCACGCGGAGCTTGAAGACCGGCAGGTACGGCAGCGTGATCGTCACAATGCCCGTGGCCGGGCGGAACTCCAGCTCCATGGTCAGGTTGCGCATGCTGCCGGCGTCGGCTACAGTACATACATTCTTCGACGTGCCCTGCCCGCTGAAACGCAAGGCAGTCGGCCAGCGCACCAGGGTCGCCGGATACGGGCGCACATCGATGGAGGACGGCGGGAGCGGGACCTTGACCGCGCATTTCCACTGGTCGCTGCAGGACGCCGAAAGCCCATCGGCTGACATGGAAGCGGTGATCGAGCATGGATTGGTAACCTGCTCTTCTTGATTATCCTGATTCTGCGCGCTCGGACAGGGTACTGTAAATAGAGTCCCCATCCACCACAAGCG
>JBGPQJ010000123.1:0-9229 GCA_041488995.1 Anaerolineae bacterium | reverse complement strand
TCTTTACCCTCTCAAAACAGAAAGTATGTGCTAATTAACAACCATTTCGCGTATAATCATCCTCGATGGTCCGACTTCGTTACATTCTGGGCATTCTGACGATTATTGCCTTCCTGACGGGCAGCGGCCATGCCGCGTCCGCGCAATCCCCAGATGCCAAGTTTTTCCCTGAAACAGGCCACTGGGTGACAGGTGATTTCTGGACATTTTATCAGGACGCCAGCGTACCCGCTCTCGTTTATGGATACCCCGTCACTGAAGCTTTCCGTGATCTTCGTACCGGCCTGACGGTCCAGTACTTCCAGCGTGCACGGTTTGAAGCTCACCCTGAAGGCCCTGACGGTCAGCCCGTCCAGCTTACTCTTCTGGGGTCGTTGCTCTATGAACCGGTCAATTCTCCTCTCGATATAAACAATAAATTTACCTGCCGCTCGTACTACCAAACGGGATACGACGTCTGTTTTGCATTCCTGGATTTCTTTGATCAATACGGCGGCGTTACGCAATTCGGTTACCCTATTTCCGGATTTGAACTCCATAATGGCCGCATCGTTCAGTGGTTCGAGCGCGCGCGCCTGGAGTGGTATCCTGAATTGCCGGATGGACAAAAAGTCAAGCTGGCCAGCCTGGGCAGGATATATTTCGACTCGCTCCCGGAAGATCCCCAACTGCTTTCATCCGTAACCGGCGACCCGATCCTTGGCAGCCAGGTCTTGGCATTACAGCCGCGTGTCTTTGTTCGTAAGGCGGTGACTCACCGGGGCGGTGATCAACAGGTTTTTGTGGTGGTGCAGGACCAGACCCTGCAGCCGGTTTATAATGCAGCGATTATTTTGACCATTATTTGGGGGGACGGGAGTCAGAGCCGTGTTGCATTGACCACGGATCGCCACGGGGTGGCGGCAGCAAAGTTGTCCTTCAACGGACAGACCAGCGGCAGCCTGGTGATCATCAACGCAGATATCTCTTACCAGGGGATAAGGACAAGTGCAATCTCTTCCTTCAGGATCTGGCAGTAAAACTCCACACCAGGGACGACTAGACAGATGTGAGAGAACGCGCCTGCGTCAATATGTCGCCACTACAACAAGATTTTCAAATCAAAAACAGGCCCATATTTACAGATTAATTTATATCCCCGCCTGACGGTCACAGCGCAGACACCACAGTCACCCCTCCCGCCGCAGGGCATCGGGGCGGACAACAGGATCTGGGCATGACCGCTGATCCAAGATGTTTGGAAAAGACTCGGCAGGGACTGGACTGCAGCCCGCGGCATATCGATGGCGATATAATCTGCCCAGTGAGCGGCTTCCGCCAGTGAAGCGAACGGCATGATCTCCACGTCAACGGGTAACCCCGAGGGGAGCACATCGCAGATCAATGTGATCGCTGCGCCCTGAGCGAGTGCCGGCTCGATCAAAGCCACCAGCCGGTGAGGCGTTTCTCCGAGGACAACCAGCGCAACCGTGCGCGCGGTGGGAGGCAGGCTAAACCCCCTTCCAAGGGGTCCGCGTAGATTAAGCGAGTTGCCCGGTATCCACGCTCGCGGGAAGGGTGGCGCGGCGAGAAATCCACCTGTTGCCGACCCTGCTGAGAAAACGGGAACAGGGAGTGGGGCGTCAGGGTCTGCGGGAGCATCTGCCATAAGATACTGCCCGGGAGCGGGAGTCAGAGCCAGCGGGCAGGAAATCCGAGCGGCGGCATTCCCATCCAGATAGACTTCGCTGACAATCCCTCTCCCGGTGTGCATGAGCGCATCGTATCATGCTTTTCGAATGGTTACAAGCGGGTATAATACTTTGGATGCATAAGGAGGCACTATGAATATTGCTGATGTTTTTAAGGCGTTTGCGTTCATCCTTTGGGTGGCAGCGGCGGCGTTATTCCTCGTCGTTGTGATGCGCGCCAGTCGCAACCAGGGAGTCAAAGGGCTGACCACCACATTTGTGATTTTGTTGGTTGTTGCGGCTATTGTGACGGTGGCCAGCATGGGGCTGGTGTTCATCCAGCCAGAAGAACGCGGCGTGGTGATCTCGGCACTTGCGCCGAATGGGATCCGGACCGATGCGCTGCAGCCAGGCCTGCGTTTTGTGATACCGTTTGCCGAGCAGGTCAAGACCTACCCGATCTCAAGGCAGACCTATACCATGTCCGCAGCGACTGGCGAGGGGCAGGTTACAGGAGATGACTCCATCCGTGCCCGCACAAAGGATGGTCAGGAAGTGTTAATCGATGCATCTGTGATCTACTCGATAGACCCGACCAAGGTGGTCCCGCTGCACATCAACTGGCAGGACCGTTACCAGGATAACGTTGTCCGTCCGCTGGCCCGCGGCATTATCCGTGATATTGCTTCGCAGTACGGTGTGGAAGAAATCGTCAGCTCGAAACGAACCGAAATGGAAGCTAAGATCACCGCTGAGCTGGAAAAGAAATTGGGAGATAATGAATTATTGCTGACGGACTTCATCCTACGCGATCTTCACTTCAGCGATGAATACGCTGCTGCGATCGAGCAGAAACAGATTGCCGAGCAGCAGGCACAGCAGGCGGCATTTGTTGTGCAACAGAGGAAACAGGAAGCTGAGCAGGCGCGCCAGACGGCACAGGGACAGGCGGATTCGGTGGTGATCGCCTCCAAAGGTGCTGCCGAAGCACGGTTGATTCAGGCCGAGGCTGAGACCAAGGCGCTGTTGTTGATCGCCGAGGCGCTTAAAGACAAGCCTGAACTGTTGACGTATCAATACATCACGAAGCTGGCTCCCAATATCCAGGTTATGTTCCTGCCGAACAATGCGCCGTTCCTGTTCCCGCTCCCGGAGATGCAGCCTACGCCAACATCGCCCCAATGACCCTCAAATCTACCGATTTCGGTTACCAGTGGTTGATGAATGTCAGCCACTGGTAACCGGTTGTTCTTTTGGAGTGGATTGAATGAGTGAAGTCTCACCCAGTGGGCGCCAAATCCGTCTGACCACGCTCTCCAGTTGCGCGGGCTGAGCGTCCAAGCTTAACGCGGAGACGTTGGCGCAGGTCCTGCGCCCTCTTGAGCATTTGTTCAACCAGGCAGATTATCCCGATCTGCTGGTCGGACTTGGCGCGCCTGATGATGCTGCCGTCTGGAAGCTGGATAACGAGCGTGCCCTGGTCGTGACCACAGATTTCTTTACGCCGGTGGTGGATACCCCCTTCGAGTATGGCGCCATCGCCGCTGCCAATTCACTGTCGGATGTGTATGCCATGGGAGGGATACCGTTCATGGCGTTGAACATCGCCGCGCTTCCACCGGACCTGCCAGTGGAAGTCAGCAGTGAAATCCTGCGCGGTGGTGCGGAAAAATGCCGCGAAGCCGGGGTTGTGATCGCTGGAGGTCACACGATTCAGGATAAGGAACCGAAATATGGTCTGGTGGCGATCGGTTTTGTACACTCGCAGAAGATGCTCTCGAAAAGCGGAGCAAGAGCAGGAGACCGGCTGTTGCTGACCAAACCCCTCGGCTTTGGCGTCACAACCACAGCGCTGAAACAGGAAAAAGCTGACCCTGCCGATGTGGATGAGGTCATCAAGTGGATGTCCCGCCTGAACCGTGACGCGGGCAGACTGGCCAATGAGTTCGACCTGCGTGGCGGCACCGATGTGACCGGATTCAGCCTGCTCGGTCACGGGCTGGAGATGGCGGATGCCTCGGGTGTCAAACTGCTCATTCATTTCGACCAGGTGCCTTTTATCTCCTGCGCGCGTAAATACGCCGAGATGTGGACGTTCCCCGGCGGTTCAACGGATAATCGTGCATATTACGGTTCGCGAGTAAGGTTTGACAAGATTATCACCGAGATGGAGCAGATGTTGCTCTTCGATGCGCAGACCAGCGGCGGGTTGCTGCTGGCAGTCCCGGGAGAGAAAACTGATGCGTTCTTAATCCGCGCAAAGGATATCCATCAACCTGCCTGGGTAATTGGCGAAGTTGCGGCGGGCGAAGGGATCGAGGTTCTCAAATAAGGGAGATCTTTTATGTTTCCAGGTTCAGGGATGGGTTTTTCCGAGATATTTATCGTATGCATCATGGGCTTGCTTGGCGTCGGCCTGCCGATGGCGGTCGTGGTCTTGCTGGTCTTGATATACAAAAAACTTGGATCAATTGAGGATTTTCTCAAAAATAAAAAATGAGTTATTGGGATGAGCTTTCCCTGCCCTGGCAGGCCTGCATGGACCTTGCCTGGGAAGCCTATTGTGACGATTGTTTTCCCATCGGTGCCGTGGTGGCAGCTGAAGATGGGAAAATCCTTTCTCGCGGGCGGAACCGTATTTACGAAAAGCAAAAGGAGGGCAGGCATACACGCGGTGCAGAACTTGCACATGCGGAAATGGAAGCCCTCCTCCAGATTGATTACGATGCGATTGACCCCCATACCTGCGCGCTTTACACAACCACCGAACCCTGCCCAATGTGCATGGGCACGTTATACATGTCGGGCATCCGTACACTCTACTATGGTTCCAGGGAGCCATTCGCCGGCAGTGTGAATATGCTCGGAACGACCTGGTATCTCAGCCGCAAACCGGTCAAGGTATTTCACCCTCAAAACCAGTTGCTCGAACTGATTATCATGGCCATGATGATTGAGCAGGATTATCAAAAGCATCACGGTGAACTCCCACCCATTGCTGAAACAATCTACAAACGCTGGATGGAAGTGGTTCCACGATGTGTTCCGTTCGGCAGAATTTTATATGAGTCTGATACACTCTCCAGTGCAAGATCGAACGGAGCCAGCGCCGCGATTATGTTAGACTCGGTGGTGGCGAAGGTTCAGCTATGAATATCGGTTGGGAAATCCTATTTATCTTCCTGCTCATTATCTTGAATGGCATTTTCGCCATGTCTGAGATCGCAGTCATCTCGTCGAAGAAACCGCGGTTGCAGCAGCGAGTCAATGAAGGCGACCTGCACGCCAAACGCGCTCTTGATCTTGCCGGGAATCCCAACCACTTTCTTTCCACCGTTCAGGTGGGGATTACGCTTATCGGTGTGCTGACAGGCGCGGTGGGTGGCGTGACCCTCGGAGACCAGATCGCGCCGCTCATTGCACAGATCCCGTTCCTCGCGCCTTATGCGACTTCCCTGGCGCTGTTTATCGTCGTCCTTTTGATCACTTATTTTTCCATCGTTTTGGGGGAAATCGTCCCGAAGCGGATTGGCTTGCAGAATCCGGAAAGGCTGGCCGCTTCTCTCGCTGGCCCGATGCTGTTCATCTCGCGCATTTTTAGACCACTGGTCTGGTTTCTGACCAAGTCCAGTGACCTGGTGATGCGGCTGCTAGGTCAAAAGCCGTCCATCGAAACTCCGGTCACGGAGGAAGAGATCCTGGTTCAGATCGATCAAGGCATGCAGGCAGGCGTCATCGAGGAGACCGAACAAGACATGGTGGAAGGCGTCTTCCGCATGCACGAGCGCCGTGTCTTCTCTCTGATGACCCCGCGTTCAGAGATCATCTGGCTGGATATTAAAGATTCGCCGGAAGACATCCAGAAGGTCATCGAAGAAAGCATGTACTCACGCTTCCCGGTCTGTGAGGACAGCCTCGACAACGTGCTCGGAATCATCAAAGCCCGTGACCTTTTGCTAGAATCCCTGCATGGTGAGCCGCTGGCGCTCAAGCGAAACCTGCAACAGGTTAAATACGTCCCTGAGACTGCGTTTGCTTCGCGCGCGCTGGAGCTTTTTAAAACCGGCGCGGCAGAGATGCTGCTCATCGTCGATGAGTTCGGTTCCGTACAGGGTATTCTGACCATCAATGACATCCTTGAAGAGATCGTTGGCGACCTGGAAATTGGCGAACCTCAGGCCACACAGCGCCAGGATGGCTCGTGGCTGCTCGATGGCATGTTAACAATCGAGGATTTCAAGGAGATCTTCAATATCCGCCGCATTCCAGACGAGGATGAATATGAAACCCTGGGCGGTTTTGTCATGACCTCCCTGGGGCGCGTGCCCAAACCGGCGGACCGCTTCGAATGGACGATTTTCCGTTTTGAAGTGATGGATATGGACGGCAACCGGGTTGACAAAGTACTCGTCACGACGATTCCACCGGTTACTCCGCCCGCGATATAATTCACCAGGTTTCCCCCACCCGAACCAGGATCCAGCCGATGAAATTTTCTGCGCCTGAATTTAATTCCCGCCGCTCGCCCGTGATGGGACGCGGAGGAATGGTTTCCACCTCGCAACCGCTGGCGACTGCCGCCGGACTGGAAATCCTGTTGAAGGGCGGCAACGCGGCAGATGCGGCTGTCGCCGCCGCTGCTGCGCTCAACGTCACCGAGCCCACGTCGACCGGCCTGGGCGGGGACATGTTTGCTCTGTACTACGACTCAAAAACGAGCACCGTGACTGCCCTCAACGGTTCCGGGAGGGCGCCATCCGGATTGACCCTCGAGCGGCTGCAAAAAGAAGGCTTCGATGTCTTACCGCCTTACCATCCTTACACAGTCACCGTCCCGGGGGCGTGCGCAGGATGGTGCGACCTGATCGACCGGCATGGTACTCGCCCACTGGCTGAAATTCTCGCGCCTGCGATTCGTTTGGCGGATGAGGGTGCGCCCATTGCTCCAACCACTTCCTTCTTCTGGCAGCGCTCCACAGAAAAGCAGCTAAAGGGTGCCCTCAATGGACAGGAGATGACCATCGCGGGGCGCGGACCCGGTCCAGGTGAGATTTTCCGCAATCCCGGGTTGGGGAAGACCTTTCGACGTATTGCGGAAGGGGGGAAGAAGGCATTTTACGAAGGTAAAATCGCCGAGTCCATTGCTGACACACTACGTGAAGCGGGAGGCTGTATGACCGCGGACGATCTCGCCGCGCACCATTCAACGTGGGAAACCCCGGCCAGTGTCACCTACCAGGATTATCGGGTCTACGAATGCCCGCCCAACGGGCAGGGTATTACCGCGCTGATGGCGCTCAATATTCTCGAGGGGTTTGACCTGGGTGAATATTCCCCGTTGTCCGCAGAACGCCTGCATCTTGAAATTGAAGCACTGCGGCTTGCTTTTGCTGACACCCGCTGGTATGTGGCTGATCCAGCGGTGGTGCATGTGCCAGTTGAAGAATTGCTTTCCAAAGCCTACGGCGCTCAACGCCGGAAATTGATCGACCCGAAACGTGCCACTGTTGACCAGGCAAGCGGCACGCCATTTGCCTCATCGGATACGGTTTATTTCAGCGTCGTGGATGGTTTTGGGAACGCGTGCTCATTCATCAACAGCAATTACATGGGCTTCGGGACGGGGATCGTTCCCTCCGGGTGGGGCTTTACGCTGCAGAACCGCGGACACAATTTCAGTCTCGAACCTGGACATCCCAACGCGCTGGCTCCCGGCAAGCGTCCCTACCACACGATCATCCCTGCAATTGCCACGCGCGAATCTGATGGTTCGTTGTTCGCCAGTTTTGGCGTCATGGGAGGCTTCATGCAGCCGCAGGGACATGTGCAGGTTTTCCTGGCGCTGATGGATGGCACTGACCCGCAGGCCGCACTGGATTTGCCGCGCTTCTGCATCGATGTGGAGGAAAAGGATGGCAGGGTGGCCCTGGAAAAGGGGATGGAAATTGACACCATGGCGCGCCTGGCGGAAATGGGTCATCCGATTTATCCCGTCAGCGGTTACAGTCGGGCGTTGTTCGGGCGCGGGCAGGTCATCCTGCGCGATCCTGCAACAGGCGTTCTGACGGCTGGCTCCGACCCCCGCGCCGATGGGTGCGCGATGACCTTGATTTGATCTGCAAACGCGCGCGGTTAAAAAAACCTTGCGAAGAATTCATTTCTTTGCAGGGTTTTTTTAACCTATAATGGGGACAGTGAGACTGTCGTAATAGGACATTTGTGATATTAAGAACACTTTATCAGGTAAAATTTTTATAAGTGGAACGGCTCATGTTGTAAGTTCAGATCCATTTTATTGCGAATTGAGGTCGCAGATATTCATCGATATCTTTGAACGGAGGTTATTTTATGGACCCTCTCATGCTATCGCGATGGCAGTTTGCCATTACAACGGTTTACCACTTTTTCTTCGTGCCTCTCACACTCGGTTTGGTGTGGTTCGTCGCGATCATGCAGACCTTGTACTACCGCACCAATGATGAGGCTTACCATAAAATGGCGAAGTTCTGGGGTAAGCTGTTTCTGATCAACTTTGCCATGGGGGTGGTAACAGGCATCGTCCAGGAATTCCAGTTCGGCATGAACTGGTCGGACTACAGCCGTTATGTCGGCGACATCTTCGGCGTTCCGCTGGCGATTGAAGCGCTGCTGGCATTTTTCCTGGAGTCGACCTTTTTGGGTCTGTGGATTTTTGGGGAGGGGAAAATTTCGAAGGGCGCTCACCTGGCGACCATCTGGCTGGTTGCCCTCGGCTCGAACCTTTCGGCATTGTTCATTTTGCTGGCCAACGGGTTCATGCAGCACCCTGTGGGATATGTCATCAACCCGGTCGCAGGGCGCGCGGAACTGGTGGATTTCTTCGCACTGGTGACCAACCCAAAGGGTTGGCTGTTCTTCTGGCATACGATTTCCTCGGGGTTTGCGACCGCTTCATTCTTTGTCCTGGCCATCAGCGCGTGGCACCTTTATCGCAAACAGAACGTGGATGTATTTCAATATTCGTTCAAAATGGCAGCGATCATCGGGTTAATTGCATCCCTGCTGGTTGGTTTAGGTGGTCATACCCAGGGTCAGTATGTCAAGGAAACCCAGCCGATGAAGATGGCATCCATCGAAGCGCTCTGGGAGACTGAGCAACCGGCTTCCTTTTCGCTCCTGACCATCGGCGACCTTTCAGGCAAAGCGGAAGTCTGGTCACTACGTGTGCCTTACCTGTTGAGCATCCTCGCCTGCAACAATGCGACCTGCGAAGTTCGCGGCGTGAATGATATTCAAGCAGAATACATACAATTATATGGTCCCGGTGATTATGTGCCATTGATGGTGGTCACCTATTGGTCGTTCCGATTCATGTTCCTGACCGGGCTAATAATGGTGCTCTTATCAGCCCTCGCCTTGTGGTGGGCGCTCAAAGGGTTCCCCGAAAAACAATTGCAATGGGCAAAATGGGGCATCTGGATGATATTCCTGCCCTATATTGCCAATTCAAGCGGTTGGATCCTGACCGAGACCGGCCGTCAGCCATGGATTGTGCAGGGGTTGTTGCTCACGAAGAACGG
>JBGPQJ010000122.1:0-9373 GCA_041488995.1 Anaerolineae bacterium | reverse complement strand
GCCCCAGGTACGGCGAAGGTCTCCCATGGACCGTTTGCGATTTCCATTCGGTTATCTAGCGTAGCGTGGAGACCACTTCGCAACAAGATTTCACCCGTTGACGTATCCCCCGTTTCCGTCTAAACTTTGTTCATGTTAGCCCGCGTGTATTCCTGCGCCATCATCGGTCTGGACGGGACGGTCGTCGAAGTGGAGGTGGATTACACCCAGGGCATGCCCGGCATGACCGTGGTCGGCCTACCCGACGCGGCGGTACAGGAAAGCCGCGAACGGGTCCAGGCGGCGGTGCGCAATGCCGGGGTGCCTTTCCCGCGCAAACGCCTGGTGGTCAATCTGGCCCCCGCCTCCGTCCGCAAGGAAGGCCCCGCCTATGACCTGCCTATCGCCTTGGGCGTGCTCATCTACACCGGCATGTTGCCGCCGGAAGCCGCCGAGGGGATGCTGGTGGTGGGCGAACTGTCGCTGGACGGGACCGTCCGCCACGCGCGTGGGGTGCTGTCTATGGCCGCCACCGCCCGCCAGGCCGGGTTCAAGCGCATCGTTGTGCCGGAGGCGGATGCGGCCGAGGCCGCCCTCATCCCGGACCTGGAAGTGCTCCCCGTCAGTTCTCTTTCCCAACTCTACAACCACCTGACCGGGCGCAAGCCCATCGCGCCTCAGCCGAAGACTGAGATCACCTACGTGCCGCCCGTCCCGCCGACCGATTTTGGTGAGATCAAGGGCCAGGAGCACGTCAAACGGGCCATGGAGGTGGCCGCAGCCGGCGGGCACAACGTGTTGATGATCGGTCCGCCTGGGGCAGGCAAGACGCTGCTGGCGCGCGCCCTGCCGGGAATTCTGCCGGCGATGTCCATAGACGAGGCGTTGGACGTGACCCGCATTTATTCTGTAGCAGATCAGTTGCCACCCGAGACTCCGCTCATCCGGCTGCGCCCATTCCGCTCGCCGCACCACACCATCAGTCAAGCCGGGCTGGTGGGTGGCGGGAACTGGCCGCACCCGGGGGAAATCTCGCTGGCTCACCGCGGTGTTCTATTCTTGGACGAATTTCCCGAGTTTGGGATGCGCGTGCTGGAAGTGCTGCGCCAGCCCATCGAAGACAAAGTCGTGACCATCAGTCGGGCGCAAGGCTCGCTGACCTTCCCGGCCAGCTTCCAACTGGTGGCTGCGATGAATCCCTGTCCATGCGGTTATTACGGTGATCCGGTGAAACCATGCACTTGCTCTTCAATGGTAGTGACCAAGTACCAGAAACGCATTTCGGGTCCGCTGCTGGACCGGATTGACATCCACGTGGAGGTGCCGCGCGTCGAGTACGAGAAGCTATCGGAGGCGCGGCTGGGCGAATCCAGCGCAACGGTGCGGGAACGGGTCGAAGCGGCGCGCAGCCGGCAGCGGGTCCGGTTTGCCGCCGGAAATGCGATGCACCTCGCAAGTGCGTCGCTCATCACCTGTAACGCCGACATGCGCCCGGCGGAAGTCCGCAAGTTCTGCGTCCTGGACGAAACGGGCCAGTCCCTGATGCAAACGGCCATGAACCAGCTACAATTGTCGGCGAGGGCTTATCACCGGGTGCTGAAACTGGCCCGCACGATTGCGGATCTGGCCGGGAGTGAGAGCATCCAACCGCCGCACCTGGCGGAGGCGTTGCAGTATAGGCCGAGGCTTCTGTTGGCTTGAATAAACATACCGGGAAGATGTTGGAAACTTTCATGAATTACCCGGTTTCGATATTTAGTACAAATAATCCTCGAACCGGTGCATCTGTCATATCCCCCTATTTCGTAGGCCGGCAGATCTGTTACCGTTTTAAGATGGCATATTACAATCACCGTGGGGAGATTGTCGAATCCTATAATCAACATCTCTTGAAGCCTAACCTCTCCCGCATCATATAAAGCCTTAAGCATCCTTGTTTTGTGAGTTTTTACATCGTGCTTGAGCAAAAAGGACTGTTTCAGATACTTATATAAAGCAATTTGACAAGAGCACCTTGGAAAGATATAATGAAAGTGCTTTCATATTCCTTTCATTCAGGGATCCTATGCCACCAAACAAGCCCCCCACCATCTATGATGTTGCCAAGCAAGTAGGAGTAAGCATCGCCACGGTCTCACGGATGATTAACACACCCGATAAAGTTAACGGCGATACACGCGTTCGAATCCTGGCTGCCATCGATGCCCTTGGTTTCGTGCCTAAAGCAGAAGCCCGCGCCCGCGCCATGAAAGGAACCGGACGGATTGGAGTTATATCGCCATTTTTCACGGCTCCATCTTTTGTCCAACGTCTGCGAGGAATTGCCGAGGCTTTATCCGCCAAAAAATTTGAATTGATCATTTACACTGTCGATTCGGCGGATCACTTAAAAAGTTTTCTCTCCTCCCTGCCGCTGACTGGCAACCTGGATGGCCTCATTATTCTTTCATTGCCGGTGGATGACGCCGATGTGCGCCGTCTTGTGGACCATGGCCTTCCTACCGTATTGGTTGAGTTCCCGCATTCCAGCTTGAGCAGTGTGGAAATCGATGATGTAATGGGAGGGCGCATGGCGGCACAATATTTACTGGGAAAAGGTCACCGCCGCATTGCATTTTTAGGCGACACAGATTTACCCGAATATTCGCTCCACCCTGTCAGTCAGCGCTTGGTAGGATTCCGTCAGGCCATAAAAGAGGCCGGTATCGAACTCCCGCAAGCGTTTGTCAGGCTCGCCCCTTATTCGCAGGAACAAACCCGCAAGGTCGCGGCGGAATTGCTCAGTCTGCCACAACCACCGACTGCCATATTTGCTGCAACGGACTTCCAAGCCCTGGGTGTGCTGAAAGCCGCCCGCCAGTTGAAAATCCAGGTACCCGAGCAGCTCGCAGTAGTAGGTTTTGATGACCTCGATCTGGCTGAATATGCCGACCTGACCACCATCCATCAGCACTTGGACGAGTCGGGGAGGTTGGCGGTGGAAATATTACTTGCCCAGATAGAATCGCCTTCCAGACCACCAAGGCATGTCAAGCTTCCCCTCACCTTAATCGAACGTCAAACTGCGTAAAAACTGGATATTGACTCTCATATTGAAAAGTTGTATACTCTCAATGAAAGTGCTTTCAGGATACCACTAACATAAGTGGCAATCATTTCCTTCCCATATTCAAGATTCAGGAGGTTTAGCTTATTGAGAATTCAAAAACACCAAAATCCCGAACATCATATTGAATCTATATTCAAGCTCGTAAAGGAGAATGAGAAATGAATAAGAAGTCCGTGTTATATTCTTTGGGAAGCCTGCTGGTCCTAGCGTCCATGCTGCTTTCTGCCTGTGGGGCGCCAGCAACTGCTGCTCCTGCAACTGCTGCTCCTGCTACTGCAGCTCCTGCTACTGCAGCTCCTGCAACGGAAGCGCCGACGGAGGCTCCGGTCGTCATCCATGCGGAAGGTCCGTTCCGCGGAGTGGACGAGACAAACTTCCAGACGGTCATCGCGGCTTTTGAAGCCGCCAATCCTGGAATCACGGTTGAATATGGCGGGACGGATCAATTTGAAACCGTCATCAATGTCCAGATCGAGGCTGGAGCGACTCCGGATGTAGCTGCTGTTCCGCAACCGGGTCTGGTGGCAAAGATGGCGGGACAGGGGGCGATCCTTCCTCTGCCAGATGAGATCTCAGCCTTGTACGATGCCAATTACTCCCCGGCCTGGAAGGCGCTCGCCACCTTCGACGGAAAACTCTATGGTGTATTCAGCCGCGTGAACGGCAAGGGTTTTGTCTGGTATGACAAACCGTCGTTCGAAGCCAAGGGATATCAAGTCCCGACTACCTGGGCGGAACTCGAAGCTCTCGAGCAGCAGATGATCACTGATGGCACTCCACCGTGGTGCGTGACGATGGAATCGGGCGCCGCCACCGGTTGGGTGGGAACGGACTGGATCGAAAATCTCATGCTTCGGACTCAGCCTGTTGATGTATACGACAAATGGGTGGCGCATTCGCTGCTCTTCGCGTCTCCGGAAGTCAAAAATGCCTGGGAGATTATGGATAAACGCTGGGGTGATCCGAAGATGGTCTTCGGAGGCAAGGCGTACATCGGCTCAACGGTCTGGAACCAGGCAGCCAAGGATCTCTTTGCTCAGCCGACCAAGTGCTGGATGATGCTCCAGGGTAACTTCATCACCGCTTTCGTGCCTGAGGATGTGCAGAATGATCTGGATAACCGGGTGGGCGTCTTCCCGCTGCCGATGGTTGACGCAACACTTCCAAAAACTCTGGAAGTCGGTGGTGATCAATGGGTGATGTTCCATGACTCGCCGGCGATCCGCAAGTTCATGGCGTTCCTCGCTACTCCGGCCTCCGCCGAACCATGGGCTAGGGCGGGCGGTGCATTGTTCCCGCAGAAGGGTCAGGACGTGACATGGTACAAATCCAAACTTGACCAGGCGCTGGTTCTTGCTCTGGTGGATGCGTCCTCCGCCCGGTTCGACGGGTCGGATGCCATGGCTTCCGAGGGCAATGTTGCTTTCTGGAAAGCCGTAACGGATTATGTCGGTGGCATGAGCATTGACGATGCGCTCGCGGAAGTCGATGCGGCGTGGCCGACGGAATAGGTCTTTGAGGAACACTCTATCCCTGTAATCCAGCGTTCAGGGGAAAGTGTGAGGCGGGAGGCAGAGGATTACTCCTCTGCCTCCCGCCCACCGGAAGAGAGAGACATGCTAGGCAAGAACAAGAAATGGAAGGATCCGATGTTCACTAGCCGATTAGATGAGTCGCAACCGCGCGCAAGCACTTTCATGCGGTGGATGATATTTGCGGTCATGGTAGTGACGAGTCTACTTTTGGCATATGGTTCATGGCAAGGACTCAAATACATACAGAATTATCAACAATTACCGCTGCTTATACGATTGATATCCGTACTCTGTTTAGGCGTAGGGGGATTCAGTCTGTCCTTCTTCCTCTTGGTAAGAGCAGTCGAGCAACTCCCGGAAAATATCCAGAACCGCATCACTCCGGTGTTATTTATTGGACCCACTATCGCCCTGCTATTCTGGATCCTTGTCATTCCCCTCTTCCGAACGATTTGGATGAGTTTCTTGGATGCCAAAGGCGTTGATTGGGTCGGGTTGAAAAATTACATATTTGTTTTCACCGATAGCTCGATGCTGAATTCCTTTCGAAACAATCTGTTGTGGCTGCTCTTGGGTTCCGGAGGGTGTATCCTCCTCGGTTTATTGATCGCTTTTCTAACGGACCACACCAACTCACGGTTTTCTTCGATTATCCAATCGTTAATTTTCATGCCCATGGCGATCTCCATGGTGGGCGCATCGATCATTTGGAGATTTGTGTATGCTTTTGTTCCTGCTGGTTACGAACAGATTGGGCTGCTCAATGCCATACTCGTCCAATGGGGAGGGCAGCCCCAAGCCTTCCTCATGGATAGGGGAGTGAACAACATCCTGCTGATCATCGTGTTTGTATGGATGCAAACCGGGTTGCCCTTGGTGATCTTCTCGGCGGCGATTAAAACTATACCCGAAGAAATTATCGAAGCCTCCCGTATGGATGGAGCCAATGAATGGCAAATCGTCACCCAAATATCTATTCCCTATTTGCGAAATACCATTCTGGCCGTGGCTACAATAGTAATCGTGCTCACCTTGAAGGTATTTGATGTGGTCTATGTTATGACCGGTGGTAATTACGGGACGGAGACCATTGCTAACCAGTTTTATTTTGAGATGTTCAGAAAATTCAATTACGGACATGGGTCGGCGATCGTTGTCCTTTTAGTTGTTCTCATCCTTCCGGTTGTTGCATACAACCTGCGGCGATACCAGGAAACCCTGGAGTTGAAATGATGAAAAACCAAGATGGCTCCTCGATGGAGACGGCAGTCTCCTCCGTCTTTTTAAGCCAAGCGTCAGGAATATTCCGAAAAACCAGGAAAAATCTGCCGCGGATTGGAAATTATTGTCTCCTCACATTCATCGCAATTGTATGGGCGATTCCCACCCTGGGATTGTTGGTCAGTTCATTCCGGGCAGCAGATGCCGTTAGCGAATCGGGATGGTGGACAATATTGCAAAATCCCAATGGCGCCAGGCTTACTTTGGATAACTATTTGATTGTGACGGGAAACGGAAACAGCCCTCTGGTACAGGGTCAAGTGGCATTTGATGAGAAGGGTATCGATGTGCTACAACCCTTCTTTAATAGTATCATGGTCGTCATCCCCGCCACCATCTTCCCTATCTTGCTTGCGGCTATCGCTGCATATGGTTTTTCATGGATGAATTTCCCTGGGAGAAAATACCTTTTCTTCCTTGTCTTAGCCATCCAGGTTGTTCCCCTGCAAGTGGCACTGATTCCTGTTTTAAGAGACTTCTATCATATTGGGATCAATAATACCTTCTTGGCGGTATGGATTGCCCATACCGGTTTTGCCTTGCCGGTGGCAACTTATCTCATGTTCAATTACATCAGTGGGATTCCAAAGGAATTTATCGAAGCGGCAAAGATCGACGGGGCCTCCCATTTTAGTATCTTTCTGAATATAGTCGTTCCTATGTCCGTACCTGCATTCGCTTCCTTTGCCATCCTGCAATTCCTGTGGGTCTGGAATGATTTATTGGTGGCGCTGGTTTTTCTCGGATTCAATAAAAGCGCTATTGTTCTGACCCAGGCTCTGGTTTCGCTATCAGGGACATACGGCAATCGATGGCATCTGCTGACTGCTGGTGCCTTTATTTCGATGATTATCCCGTTGGTCATCTTTTTCTCTTTGCAGCGCTACTTTATTCGCGGTCTGGTAAGTGGCGGAATTAAGGGATGATTCGATGAAAAACGAGGTGCAATTAATCACTTACGCGAATCGATTGGGCGGGGAAACTCTGCAGAATTTGAGAAAAATGTTATCTGGGCCCTTGAAGGGACTGTTTTCCTGCGTTCACATTCTTCCGTTTTTTTTTCCGATCGATGGAGCAGATACAGGCTTTGATCCGATCGATCACACCAAGATTGATCCCTGCCTGGGAAGCTGGGCAGATTTCAAAGAACTGGGGCAGGATGTGGATCTGATGGCGGACTTAATCGTCAATCATGTATCCTCATTCTCCCCGCAATTCCTGGATTATTCTGAAAAAGGTGATGCATCCATTTATAAAAACATGTTCCTCACCATGGCCAGTATCTTTCCGAATGGTGCCACCGAAGCCGATACCGATTACATCAAAGGAATTCTGGTCAAATGGCGAACCTTCGCAGGAAGAAATCGATGTTATCTATAAACGGAAACCTCGTGCGCTGTTTACCATCGCCAACTTTGCCGATGGTACCTCTGAAAAAATTTGGTGTACTTCTGATGAGCAGCAAATTGATATCAAAGGTCGCCGGATTGAAATGAACTCGGATTATTTGAGGTGACAGATGAAAACAATTGAATTTTCTTACACTCCAAGCGACGCAGTGGACCCAGACGCTTTGCAGCATTTCTTCCAAGATTTTGAAAAGCGGACAAATGTAACAGTTCGTTTGGATGCTTTGGATACGAAAGATGCCCGCGATAC
This sequence comes from Anaerolineae bacterium, assembly GCA_041488995.1. Classification (GTDB taxonomy): domain Bacteria; phylum Chloroflexota; class Anaerolineae; order Anaerolineales; family Villigracilaceae; genus JBGPQJ01. The sequence goes on along the minus strand of JBGPQJ010000122.1, from coordinate 1,810 downwards.
GCTCAATCGTTTTGCCGTGGAGCTCAAAGGGGCAGATGTTTCCCAGATTGGCAGTACGTGGCTGCGTGGCTTAGTGGATATGAATGTGTTACGCCCATTCAGCTCCAGGGAGATCCATGACCTGGGTGGTAAAGAGAGTTTCCTGCCTGTGGCCTGGGAGAATGCGCTCTTACCCGATAAATTCGAACAATATGCCATCCCCTGGCTGGTGGATGTGCGAGTGGTGTGTTACCGTCGTGATCTACTCGAAAAAGCGGGGGTTGACGAGCAAAGTGCCTTTGTTACAGCAGAAGCCTTCGATGAAACGTTGCAAAGACTTCAGGCCGCGGGTGTTACCATCCCTTGGGTTGTGCCTACTCAGCATGCCTGGCGTTCTCTTCACAATGTGGCATCCTGGTTATGGGCCAACGGGTCCGACTTTATTAGTTCGAATGGGAAACGCGCCACTTTCGCAGACCGGGATGCCCTGGCGGCGTTTCAGGCCTATTATCGATTGGGCAGATTCATGCCGCCTACAGTACGCAATTTGGGAAAGTCGGAAGCGGAGCAGGTATTTTTCGAAGGCAATGCAGCCGTGACGATCACTGGTTCGAATGTATTAAGCATGCAGCCAGAGATTTTAGAGCATGTCGGGTTTGCCCTGCCCATGGGCAGGCCTTTTGTTGGGGGATCTCACCTGGTCATTTTCAAAAATACGAAGATTGATGAGGTTGCACTGAAATTTGTGCAGGCACTCACATCTGTGGAGACGCAGCGCACCTTTGGGTTAGGGAGTTTATTGCCGGTCAAGAAAGATGCCCTGGCCAACTTAACCAAACTGGCCAGACAAGAAGGCGCGCTGGCTCAATATGCGATGCAAGCGATGACATATGGACGTTCATTTTTCCCACTGTATTTGTGGGGGTTGGTGGAGGCACGACTTGTAACGGGTATGGCTTGGCTATGGGAACAAAGCTTCGAATTATCCCCGGCTGAATTGAATATCATGATCGAAAAAGAATTGGGTATGTTGGCTTTGCGCATCAATCGCACACTAGAAAACCTGCAAGGGGGAGATCAGTAATTATGAAAAACCAGGTGCAGCTTATTACATATGCCGACCGTTTGGGCGGCGATGGGATTCATGCACTGCATCGGTTGCTAAAAGGACCACTCGCCGGGCTGTTTGGCGGCGTTCATATCCTCCCCTTCTATTATCCCATTCATGGCGCCGATGCCGGCTTTGACCCGATCGATCACACAAAGATCGATCCCTGCCTGGGAAGTTGGACAGATATCAAAGAACTGGGGCAGGATGTGGATCTGATGGCGGACCTGATCGTCAATCATGTATCCTCTTCCTCCCCGCAATTCCTAGATTATTCCGAAAAGGGTGATGCGTCCATTTACAAAAACATGTTCCTCACCATGGCTAGTATCTTTCCGAATGGCGCCACCGAAGCCGACCTGTTGACTATCTATCGCCCACGGCCGGGCTTACCCTTTTCCTATGCTACACTAAAAAACAACCAAAAACGCTTGCTATGGACAACCTTTTCGAAACAACAGATCGATATAGATGTAACGCATCCGCAAAGTAAAGCCTACCTGCAATCTGTGTTGCGGACACTGCATGAAAATGGTGTCCACATGGTGCGGCTGGATGCCATAGGGTATGCTGTCAAAAAACCTGGAAGCAGTTGTTTCATGATCCCCGAAACTTTCGCTTTTATTGATTACCTTACCAGGCAAGCGGCAGCCTTGGAGATCGAAGTACTCGTCGAAATTCATTCCCACTTTCGCAGACAGATCGAAATTGCCCGCCAGGTGG
>JBGPQJ010000121.1:0-9534 GCA_041488995.1 Anaerolineae bacterium | reverse complement strand
GGTCAGTGTCGATGTCGTTGACGGGCAGCGGCATGACGCGGGATATGAGTTGTGTGAATTGAGCCATAAATTATCTTTTAGACCTCTTTCCAATTGATTTATACTTTGGCAAATACTTTACTTTGTCTTTTAAGGAGTCAACGGATGGCAATTGTGTATCGCGATGACATAGCGGGAAAAATCTGCGCCAATCCTGAATGTGGCTGGAAGCCCTTGAACGAATTTGGAGCACGGCGTCTAGGCGGATTTCCAGTAGGTGACGGCTACAAATCACGATGCAAAGATTGCTTCGATGCTCAAAAACGCGCTGAGCGTGCCGCCAGGGCCGAGAAATACAGAGAAACTGCCCGAAAGTATGTCGTATCAAATCGAGACCACATTCGCGAAATCAAGTGCGCTCACAGAAAGGCAAATCCGGCAAAGTATGACGATGCGCTTCGTAAACACCATCTCTCGCAGCGTGCCGAGCTTAATGTCAAAGCGCGGGAACGTCGTGAGCAAAGCCTGGAACATTATCGCGAGATCGGTCGCAAGTCACGCGAAAAACATGCCGACGAACGCAACTTTTATCAACGTGAGTACGGGAGACGAAACCGTGACAAGTTGACTTTGTTTACAAATCGTCGCCGCGCCCGAAAGTATGCTGCTGGCGGCTCACACACGGAGCAAGAGTGGCAAGTTCTGAAAGCATTCGATGAATACAGATGCTTATGTGCGGCAAGCGCGAGCCCGAAAATCGCTTAACTCGCGACCACGTCATTCCACTTGAACGGGGCGGCAGTGATTCAATTGATAACGTTCAACCATTATGCGCACGTTGTAACAGCAAAAAGAATCACAAGCACATAGACTATCGCGGAAATAACTGTGCGACTATCCTAATAAGGTGCGGGGGTCTGTAACCACACCTGTCACGGCAGCGGCAGCGGCAGTTATGGGGCTTGCAAGGAATGACCGCGAACCTTTTCCCTGCCGTCCTTCAAAGTTACGATTGGAAGTGCTGACGCAATATTGCCCTGCCGGAACTTCATCAAGATTCATGGCGATACACATACTGCATCCGGATTCGCGCCACTCTGCGCCCGCTTCTTTGAAAATCTTATCCAGCCCTTCGGCTTCAGCTTGCTTCTTGACATCCTGCGAGCCGGGGACAACCATCACGCGCAGACCGTCGGCTACTTTGCGCCCCTTCATCAGCGAGGCTGCCAGGCGCAAGTCGGAGATGCGTGAGTTGGTACATGAGCCGATAAAGACCACATCCACCTTTTTGCCGAGCAGGGATTGTCCGGGCTGCAAGCCCATGTAGGTCAGGGCTTTTTCGAGGGCGAGTTTCTGGTTGGCGTCGCCCAGGCTGGCGGGGTCGGGCACACGGTCGGTGATTTTCATGCCCATGCCGGGATTGGTCCCGTAGGTGATCATCGGCTCGAGGGCGGCGGCATCCAGCGTGACCGATTTGTCGTAGGTCGCGCCTTCGTCGGTGGGGAGCGATTTCCAGCGGGCTACGGCTTTGTCCCAGTCTGCGCTTTTGGGGGCGTGTTCGCGCCCGTGCAGGTATTCGAAGGTGGTTTCATCGGGGGCGATCAGACCGGCGCGCGCACCGCCTTCGATGGACATATTGCAGATGGTCATGCGCTGTTCCAACGTCAACCCGCGAATGGCGGAGCCAGTGTACTCAAAGACGTGTCCCGTCCCGCCGCTGATGCCGATTTTGGCAATCAGGGCGAGGATGATGTCCTTGGCTGAAACGCCAATGGGTAGGGTGCCATCCACACGGACTTCGCAGGTCCTGGGCTTGTTCTGGAGCAGGCACTGGGTGGCGAGCACGTGTTCGACTTCGCTGGTGCCGATTCCGAACGCCAGCGCGCCAAACGCGCCATGTGTGGCGGTGTGGCTGTCGCCGCAGACGATGGTCATGCCTGGCTGGGTCAGACCGAGTTCCGGTCCGATGACGTGGACGATGCCACGATGGGCGCTAGTCATGCCGTGCAAGGTGATGCCGAATTCAGCTGCGTTGACTTCCATCTGTTTGATCTGAGCGGCGGCGAGAGCGTCGGCAATCGGCACATCGTGCGGGGTGGTCGGGATGGAGTGGTCCATCGTGGCGACGGTGCGCTCGGGGCGGCGGACTTTCAATCCACGCTGCCGCAGACCGGTGAAGGCTTGCGGCGAGGTGACTTCGTGGATGAGATGCAGATCAATATACAGGACAGCAGGGGAGTCCGGTGGTTGGGTGACAACGTGGGAGTCCCAGATTTTTTCGAATAAAGTTTTAGGCATTGATAAATCCCGGATAACGGTATTAACTCTCGGCTTTAATAGTAGGTTCGGTATCGGCAGGCAGGCTTTCGGTGGACATTAGTCCGCTGACATCCCAGCCTTTGGGCATGGTCTGCGGTTCGGGGAACGGGTCAAAGATCGGGGACTGAGCGGATTCTTTATCCATATTCTTAGGGTCGTTCATGACTTTCTCCTTTTTGAATGGGTGTCATTGCGAGGAGGGCGATAGCCCGACAAAGCAATGACACTATCCCGGCATCACACCATAATCGTGCTGGCGGGCTTCGTCACTTTCGGTTTGGGCGGTGATAAGTTTGTTCAGGGCAGCCAGATAAGCTTTGGCACTGGCGACGATGATGTCGGTGTCGGCGCCGTGACCGCCAAAGACGCGCCCGTAAGGGGTTTCCTTTTGGGCGTCCATCCTGCTCAAGGCTTCCTTAGGCTGGACACGCACGGTCACTTCACCGAGGGCGTCGATGCCTTCGGTAATGGCGTGAATATTGAACTCCAGCAGCGTAGCAGGGACTTTCACGATGGCGTCGATCGCCTTGTAGGTGGCATCCACCGGGCCGGTGCCGATGCTGGCATGGGTGTGAATTTTGCCGTCCGGTCCACGCAGGCGGATGGTGGCGGTAGGCAGGCCCATCGTGCCGCAGGCAACCTGCAGGCCGTCGAGAGCGTAGATCTCGCGCGGGCGGTAGAACTCATCGGCGATGAGCGCTTCGAGGTCGAGGTCGGTGATGACCTTTTTACGGTCAGCCAGTTCCTTGAAACGCGCAAAAGCCTTGTCGAGTTCGGCTTCGTCGAGCGAATGGCCCATCTCGGCCAGGTGTGCGCGCAGGGCGTGGCGGCCAGAGTGCTTGCCGAGCACCAGTTTGGACTGGTTGACACCCACATCCTCGGGGCGCATGATTTCGTAGGTCTGGTTGTGCTTGAGCATGCCGTCCTGGTGGATGCCCGCCTCGTGCGCAAAGGCATTCGCGCCGACAATCGCCTTGTTCGGCTGGACGACCATGCCGGTGTAATTGCTGACCAGTTTGCTGATGCGGTTGATTTGCGTCGTATCGATGCCCGTCTCCAGCCCGAAAATCGGGTGGCGGGTCTTTAGCGCCATCACGACTTCCTCAAGCGAGGTGTTGCCGGCGCGCTCACCGATACCGTTGATGGTCACTTCCGCCTGGCGCGCGCCCGCCTGGATGCCCGCCAGCGCGTTGGCAGTGGCCAGACCCAGGTCATCGTGCGTGTGGACACTGACCGTAATGCCCTTGTGCATGCCGGGAGTATTCTTGATGATGCCCGCAATCAGCGCGCCAAACTCGTTGGGCGTGGTGTACCCGACCGTATCGGGGATGTTGAGCGTGGTCGCCCCGGCTTGGATGGCTTCGCCGAGCACCAGGTACAGGAACTGAGGTTCGGAGCGGCCGGCATCCTCGGGGCTGAATTCCACGTCCGCGCACAGGCTGCGTGCGTATGAAACCGTCTCCTTCACGCGCTCGACCACTTCCTCGCGGTCCATCTTGAGTTTGTACTTCATGTGAATTTCGGAAGTCGCCAAAAAAGTGTGGATGCGGGGCTTTTCGGCTCCTTTGACCGCTTCCCAAGCCTTATCGATGTCGCCTTTATTGGCGCGGGCCAGCCCGGCAATCACCGGGACTTTGGCATCCGGCTGCTCTTTGGACGAGGTGCCCACCTCGAGCGCGATACGGCGCACCGCTTCCAGGTCGTCGGGCGAGGCGGCGGGGAAACCCGCCTCGATAATATCAACACCCAGGCGGGCGAGGTTGCGCGCAATTTCCAGCTTTTCAGCCGAAGTCATCGTCGCGCCGGGAGATTGCTCTCCATCGCGCAGGGTAGTATCGAAAATCTTTACATAGTTACTCGCCATAAATACTCCTTTTGGAGTGCAGGAGCCTGCTCCTGCAGTTGCGACGGCAAGCCGTCGAACTCCAGATTACTTTTTCCAATTCTCAGGCCGCAACGACCGCACCGCTGCACCCGCCTGCCACATCTCCGAGTCGCGGATGGTGGCCAGTTCTTTTTCAAGTCGTTGGCGGTAATCGGGGCGGGAGTTGGCTTCCAGTGTAATGCGCGCTTCGGTGCCAGTTTCCACGCTTTCGTACAGGTGGCTAAAGACAGGCGCAACCGCATCGCGGAATTTGTCCTTCCAATCGAGCGCGCCGCGCTGGGCGGTGGTGGAGCAGTTGGCATACATCCAGTCCATGCCGTTCTTGCCCACCAGGCGGATGAGTGACTGGGTCAGCTCCTCGACCGTCTCGTTGAAGGCTTCGGACGGGCTGTGACCGTGCTTGCGCAGTTCGTTGTACTGGGCTTCCATCACGCCCGCCAGCGCGCCCATCAGAATGCCGCGCTCGCCGGTCAGATCGCTGTAGACTTCATTCTTGAAGGTTGTTGGGAACAGGTAACCCGCGCCGATGGCAATCCCCAGCGCGATGGCGCGTTCGGTGGCGCGCCCGGTGAAATCCTGGTGGACGGCAAAACTGGCGTTGATCCCGGAGCCTTCCAGAAAGTTTTCGCGCACGCTGCGTCCGGAACCCTTCGGGGCGACCAGCGCCACATCCACATGCGGGGGCGGCACGACGCCGGTGTCATCCTTGAAAGTCACCGAAAAGCCGTGCGAGAAATACAACATATCGCCTTCATTCAGGCACTCGACGATTTTCGGCCACTGCGAGCGCTGCCCGGCATCCGACAGCAGGTACTGGACGACCGTCCCGCGCTCGGCGGCTTCCTCTACGGAAAACAACGTCTCACCCGGTACCCAGCCATCTGCGACAGCTTTATCCCAGTTGGATGTCCCTTCACGCTGCCCGACGATGACCTTGATACCGTTATCGCGCATGTTCATCGCTTGGGCAGGACCCTGCACACCATAACCGAGCACCGCCACGACTTCATTTTTGAGCACCTCGCGTGCCTTTTCCAGCGGGAACTCCTCGCGGGTAACCACATCCTCGACCGTTCCGCCAAAATTGATTTTTGCCATGATTCCTTATCTCCTGTTTGCGTAAAGAATTTGCTTACTCAACTGCTTTTCACCAAGGAGTCGCGGAGTTCACAGGGATTTATATAAAGATTTTTCTCTGTGTCTCTGTGGTTGATGCTTCTTGCTAATAATCCGCCAAGCCCGACTCATCCTCGTCATGCCAGCCGTTGCCATTCGCGCCCGCCGTGCGGCGGATGCCCGCGTATGCGCCGCGCGTCATCGCCACCTGACCGGTGCGCACCATTTCCATGATGCCGATGGGGCGCAGCAGTTCGATCATGCCTTCGATTTTCTCCTCCGTCCCGGTCACCTCGACGATGACCGAATCCGCCGCTACATCCACGATGCGGGCGCGGAAAATCTCCGCCAGGTTGTTGACATCGGCGCGCTGTTCGTGACCAGCCTTCACCTTGATGAGCGCTAGGTCGCGAACTACAGAGGGCTGTTTGGTGACATCCTGCACATCGATGACATTGACCAGTTTGTATAGGTTCGCCTCGATTTTGTGGGCGTCTACATCATCATTGCAGTCCACCACGATGGTCATGCGTGAGACATCGGGCTTTTCCGTCCGTCCGACCGCCAGCGACTCGATATTAAAATTGCGGCGGCGAAACAGCGAAGCCACGCGATTCAGTACACCAGGTTTATTTTCGACAAGAGTGATGAATGTGTATTGCATGTCTTCCTCCTACTTGGTATTCCTTACCGGGCGCCGGATCATATTATCCAGTGCTGCGCCAGCCGGAACCATCGGATACACGGCTTCTTCCTGTTCCACGCGGAACTCCAGCACCACAGGACCTTCCGTCTTGCGCGCCCATTCGATGGCTTCCTTAACTTCCTCAGGTTTGGTCACACGCCGTGCCGGGACGCCGTGCGCATCCGCCAGTTTGACAAAGTCCGGGCTGAGCATGTTCACTGCCGAGTAGCGCTTCTCAAAGAAAAATTCCTGCCACTGGCGCACCATGCCCAGGAAACTATTATTCATGATGGCTACCTTGACGTTGGCGCCTTCCTGCACAGCAGTGGTCAATTCCGCTGCCGTCATCTGAAAGCCGCCGTCACCAGCGATGGCCCAAATTTCCTGGTCTTTATGGGCAAACCACGCACCGATGGCGGAGGGCAGACCAAAACCCATCGTCCCCGCCCCGCCCGAAGTAATCCAGCGGTTAGGCTTATCCAGGGAATAGTATTGCGCCGTCCACATCTGGTGCTGTCCCACATCCGTGGTCACAATCGCGTCACCACCGGTTGCGTCCCAAATGTCTTTAATCAGGTGAGCGACATGCAGTTTGCCATCCTCCGGCCAGGTCATGATGCTCCGCACATCTCCTTCGGATTTCCACTCGGTGATTTGCTGCAGCCACTCTTCATGGTCACATTCGTCCACCATCGGCACCAGGTCGGTCAGGACGGTTTTCAAATTGCCAACCAACGGCACATCCGCATGTACGTTTTTGTGCAATTCCGACGGGTCGATTTCAATATGAATTTTCTTGGCATTCGGTGCATAGGTCTTGAGCGTACCGGTCACCCGGTCATCGAAACGCATCCCAAATGCCAGCAGCAAATCCGCATTCTGGATGGCCAGATTACAGTGCGCTTCGCCGTGCATGCCCATCATCCCCAAACTGAGCGGATGCGAGGCCGGGAACGCACCCAACCCGAGCAGTGTGCTGGTGACTGGCGTATTGGTCTTGACTGCGAAATGCTGCAAAATTTCCTCCGCGCCCGACATCAAAACGCCATGCCCGCACAAAATCACTGGGCGATCGGCTTTTTCAATCAACTTAACCGCCTGCTCCAGCGACGCCTTGGGCGCATGTGACGGCGGCTGATACCCAACCAAATGCACTTCCTCAGGATAAACAAACTCGACCTTCTCAATTTGAGCATTCTTGCAGAAATCAATCAGCACCGGACCTGGCCGCCCGCTGCGCGCAATGTAAAACGCTTCGCGCACCACCTCGGCGATCTCATCGGCGCGAGTCACCAGATAGTTGTGCTTGGTAATCGGCAGGGTGATGCCGGTCATGTCAACTTCCTGAAAGGCGTCGCCGCCGATCAGGTGTGCCGCCACCTGCCCGGTGATGAATACCACCGGCGACGAGTCCATCATCGCCGTGGCAATCCCGGTCACCAGGTTGGTCGCACCGGGGCCAGATGTCGCCATCGCCACGCCGACCTTACCCGAAGCGCGCGCATATCCATCCGCCATATGCGACGCACCCTGCTCATGCCGCACGAGCACATGATGAATCGGACAACTGAGCATGGCATCGTAAATCGGCATATTCGCTCCGCCGGGGTAACCGAACACCACCTCCACGCCCTCACGCACCAGGCATTCCCACATTATCTCTGCACCGCTCAGTTTCATGATTTCTCTCCTGGTATCTCAGACCCTAAAGGTCTTTAAGACCTTCAGGGTCTCGCGAATATCAAAAATCCGTTTTCAACACCGCGCCCGTATCCGCGCTGGTCACAAAATACGAATAACGTTTTAACCACTTGCTGGTCACATTGCTTTTGAACGGCGGCAGGGCTGCCAATCTTTTTTGAATGATGTTCTTGCTCAGATGGACGTCCAGTTTCCGGGCTTCTAAGTCAATCTCGATCAGGTCTCCATTCTCGAGTGCCGCGATCGGACCACCCGCAGCTGCCTCCGGGGATACATGCCCGATACAAGCCCCGCGCGTGCCTCCGCTAAACCGCCCGTCGGTGATGAGCGCCACTTTGTCGCCCAATCCCTGCCCCATAATGGCGGAAGTGGGTGAGAGCATCTCCTGCATCCCCGGTCCACCCTTCGGACCCTCATAGCGGACAACGACTACATCCCCCGCCTGGACTTCGCGTGCCAGAATGCCCTTGATGGCATCATCCTGGCTCTCATAAATCCGCGCCGGACCACTGAACTTCATCATCCCCGCGCTGACGCCGCCGACCTTGACCACCGCGCCGTTGGGAGCCAGGTTGCCGAACAAAATCGATAACCCGCCGCGCTTCGAATGGGCATTTTCATGGTGACGAATCACATCGTCATCTTTGATTTCAGCGCCCTTGATGGAATCCCCCAGGGTTGTGCCGCTGACCGTCAGCCGGTCGAAATGCAGCATCCCCGTCCCGCGCTGGACTTCGTTCAAAATCGCCGGGATGCCTCCCGCGCGATGCACATCCTCCATATGCCACTTTCCCGCCGGAGAAACTTTGCAGATGTACGGCACCCTATCCGCCACGGCGTTGATGCGCGAAAGTGGGTAATCCACCCCGGCTTCGTTCGCCAATGCCAGCGTGTGCAGCACCGTGTTCGACGAGCCGCCCATTGCCATGTCCAGAGCGAAGGCATCGTCGATCGCCTCGGCGGTCACGATGTCACGCGGCTTGATGTCGCGTTCGATGAGCGTCATCACCTGCGCGGCGGCTTTCCTTGCCAGGGTTTCACGCTCGGGCGTTTTCGCCAGTGCGGAGCCGTTGTAAGGCAGAGCCAGGCCAATCACTTCCATCAGGCAGTTCATCGAGTTGGCGGTGAACATACCGGAGCATGATCCGCACGAAGGGCAGGCGAACTTTTCGAGCGTCATCAGACGCTTCTCGTCGATTTTGCCCGCTGAAAACGCGCCGACGCCTTCGAACACAGAGATCAAATCCAGCGTCTCACCTTCGGGCGTCTTGCCTGCCGCCATCGCCCCGCCGCTGACGAAAATCGTCGGGATGTTGACGCGCATCGCCGCCAGCAGCATCCCTGGGACGATTTTGTCGCAGTTCGGGATGCAGACCATCGCGTCGAAGCGGTGGGCTTCGATCATCGTTTCGACACAATCCGCGATCAATTCCCGCGATGGCAGCGAATACTTCATGCCCATGTGTCCCATGGCGATACCATCATCCACGCCGATAGTGTTGAATTCGAACGGTACGCCCCCCGCGGCTCGCACCGCTTCCTTTACCACCTTGCCGAACTCCTGCAAATGGACGTGACCCGGCACAATATCAACATAAGAATTGACAATAGCTACAAACGGTTTGCCGAAGTCCTCGTCCTTCAGTCCCGTAGCGCGCAACAGTGCTCGGTGCGGTGCTTTATCGTAGCCTTTCTTGATGGTATCTGAACGCATGGCTCTCTCTCTGCTCCCATCTCCACAACGTAGCCGTGGGGATGGGGTTGGGGGTGGGGTATAAAAAGAGAGCCGCCCTGTGGTTGGGCGGCTCTCAGGTTCTCTGAGTGGGTGTGTCTACTTTGCTCTTACCTT
>JBGPQJ010000120.1:0-9587 GCA_041488995.1 Anaerolineae bacterium | reverse complement strand
GCAGGGCGGTGTTGTAGACGTTATCCTGATAGGCAAGCACCAGCCGGTTGAAGGCGTCCAGGTCGCCGTGCTGCGCGTCGCGGATGAGGGCGGGCTCGTCCATAAAGGTATTGTATCACCTGGAGCGGTTCATGGCACAGCGGAGAGACCCTCACAATGCATCTGCCGTATAATAGATTAAGAATACAGGACATGATATTGGTAGTCTATAACTTATCCAGGCTGTATAAACACTAGTTGGGTAGCTTCTCATTTCAGGCGACAGGCTTTATTTAGCGCCAGTTGTTGATGGTCAAGTTTTGCAGAAGCGAGAATATGCGAGGACACGTTTTATTCCAAACACCTTGTGCAGTGGAGAAAACAGGATGGAAAATTTAAATCAGCACGAAGTTGAAAACGAGTCATTGAGAGCATAACTAACCCAACTTAACGAACGTTCGAGATGGTATAGTAGCCAACTTTGGCAAATACCATTCGCGTTTTTAAGCCTTGTGGCTCTTACTGTCGGAACTGTCATTGATAAGGGCACGACTGCAGTAGTAACGGCTCTCGTTATTCTCTTTTTTGTCGGTATATTCATTATCTCTCATATGAGATGGTTGGCCGATGGAGAAAAACGTGCTGTGCTAAACTTGCAAGAGGTTGAGAGTGGATTATTCCTCTAAAAAACAGCAGTACAGCATACACATATCTGGTCTCCATTTAGAATAGCCGTTTGCTTTGCGACTGTCTTGTGTTTAGGTGCAGCCATATTCTTATTTCTAGTTCGATAAGCTTCGACAGCCGCTGCTTACTACAAAGACGCTGAAGGGTGTTTCGTATCAATTCGCTAGATCAATTTGAGCATCTCAACAACGGCGTCAGTAGACCGCGGCTGCGCCGTCCGTGCGCAGGCGCGTTTACCTAGGTAAACAATGACCACGTTCCGCACTTTCCATCGCTTCACCAATGGGTGGATGATACGGCTGATTGCCGTGCTGACCGCCATCATGGGCGTGATCAATGTCCTGTCGGCAAGCACGCCGGCGATGGCAGACCGTCTCGTCGTGCTGGAACAATTCTCACCGCTGGAAGTACGCCGCAGCAGCCACCTGACAGCGGCTCTGGCAGGCTTTGCTCTGCTGGTGCTGGCGGGCAGCCTATGGCGGCGCAAACGCGTCGCCTGGTGGATTACGCTTGGCGTGCTGGTGATTTCATCTGTCAGCCATCTGCTGAAAGGTCTGGATTATGAGGAAGCGACCCTCGCGGCCGGGCTCGCACTCTGGTTGGCTTTTCTGCGCCCAAACTTTCACGCCCGCTCCGACCCCCCCTCGATCCGCCAGGGTCTTGTCATGGTCGCCGTTTCGTTGGGTTTTACACTGGCGTATGGGGCGCTCGGCTTTTACCTGCTCGACAAACATTACGGCGTCCATTTCGGCTTCTGGCCTGCCCTCCGCCAGACGGTCGTAATGTTCACCCAATTCTACGATCCCGGGCTGGTTCCCAAAACAGGATTTGGGCGTTACTTTGCGGATTCAATTTACGTCGTTGGCGCTGTCACGCTGGGATACGCCCTGCTGCTGCTGATTAGCCCCGTTTTTCTGCGCGAACCTGCCACCTCCGCCGAACGTACCCGGGCGAAAAGCATCGTCGAAGCGCATGGGCGTTCTCCGCTCGCCCGGCTGGCGCTGCTCGACGATAAATCCTACTTTTTTAGTCCCGGCGGATCGATCATTGCTTTCGTTGCCAAAAGGCGCATCGCCCTGACTCTTGGCGATCCCATTGGCCCACAGGAAGATGCTGCCGCGTGCATTTCCGCCTTCAAAACCCAATGCGCTGCCAATGACTGGGAAGCGGTTTTCTATCAGGTCAGACCCGATTATATTGAAATCTACCAGGCAGCCGGATTCAAATCCCTGTGCATCGGGCAGGATGCTGTAGTGGACCTGGCCGCATTCACCATTGCGGGTGGGGAGAACAAAAGCATCCGCACTTCCGTCAACCGCCTGACGAAGATGAACTATCATGCCGAAGTCATTGCTCCGCCGGTGGCTCATGGACTCATGGCCGAGCTTCGTGCAGTGAGCGATGAGTGGCTGACAAACATGAACGGAACCGAGATGCGTTTCTCGGTCGGCTGGTTCGACGACAACTACATTCGAGACGGCGCGGTGATCGTGATCCGTGACCCGCAAGGACAGGTTAACGCCTTTGCCAATATCGTCCCCGAATACCAGCGCAACGAAGTGTCCATTGACCTGATGCGCCAACGTCGTGAAACCGAGAACGGTCTGATGGACTTTCTGTTTGTTTCACTTTTACAATGGGCAAAAGACGAGGGCTATCACTCGTTCAGCCTGGGTCTGAGCGCCCTTTCCGGCCTTGGCGAGCATTCTGATGACCCGGCGATCGAGCGCGCCATGCATTACATTTATGAGCAAGTTGACCAGTTCTATAATTTCAAAGGACTGCACGCCTTTAAAGCCAAATACCATCCCAACTGGGAACCGCGCTATCTCATTTATCCCAATCCCGCCAGCCTGCCTGCCATTACCCTGTCAATGGCGCAAGCAGAGACGGGGAGAGATTATTTCTGGAATAGTTTTTTACCAAAGAAGTAGTAAGAGGAAATGATGTAAAATTTTTAATATGCAATCTCAATCACAAAACAGGAGTGAATACGTGACTACATTCAAATCGCTATTGGGTTCCATGCGCCTGCCGTTCCTGGTTCTTCCACCCGCCTGTGTTGCGGTCGGCGTCGGCACAGCGTACTGGCAGGCTGGCCAGTTGAACTGGTTGTCCGTGCTGCTGGTGCTCATCGGCGCAGTATCGGCGCATATCTGCGTCAATGTCTTCAACGAGTACTTTGATTTCAAGAGCGGGCTGGATGCAAAGACGCAGCGTACCCCCTTCAGTGGAGGCAGCGGCGCGCTGCCCGCCCATCCTGAAATGGTACGGGCGACCTTCTGGCTGGCGTGGGGGTCATTTGCCCTGACCGCTGCCATCGGGTTGTACTTTGTCTGGTTAAGAGGCTGGCAGCTGCTGCCGGTGGGCATCCTTGGATTGGTTTTATTGGTCACCTATACCCTGTGGTGGGTCTATCATCCTTTCTTATGCCTGATCGCACCCGGCGTGGGATTTGGACTTCTGATGGTGATGGGCACGCACTTTGCCCTGACGGGTGTCTATAGCTGGACCGCCTTCATCGCCTCTCTGGTGCCCACTTTTCTGGTCAGCGATCTGCTGCTGCTGAACCAATTCCCCGATGTTGAAGCAGACCGGAGCGTGGGGCGCAGGCACTATCCGATCCTCCTGGGACGTAAGACCAGCGCCGTGCTTTACGGCGTCCTGCTGTTGCTGGCTTACGTCGCAATCATAATGGGTGTCATCTTGAAACTGCTGCCCATCTACAGTCTGATCGCCCTCTTGACCGCCATTCTAGCCTGGCGCGCTTACCGGGGTGTCCGCGGAAATGAAAATAACCTGCCCGGCTTAGTCCCTTTCATGGGAATGAACGTCATGGTCAATCTGGCCACACCGGTCCTGCTGGCGGTTGGGCTGTTCATTGGTTAGTCATGTTTCGTTTGCCGATGCGGAGGTCCCCTCTACACTGTCGGGCAATATTAGGAGAGAGATCATGTTCTCCAACGAGACTGTGCTTTTACGATGGTTTGGTATTTCCGGCATATTCGGATCCCTGCTGTTCATCGCAGGTGACCTTCTATACATCCATGTTCCCGGCTCACTCAAAAGTCCCGCCGAAAAAATGAGCAAAATGCCAGAATCCCGATTACTCCTTGCCGGTACACTTGGATTAATCGGCTGCTGGTTTTATACATTAGCGTCGGCGCATATTTTTATTGCTTTTCAGCCTGCTGGGATGACTTTCGATTTCATTGTCTTTCTGGCTTTTGCCGCTGTGTTGATTTGTTATGGCATCTCTCATACCGCCTACTTTGCGATTGCCAGTGGCGCTCAAGTAGCTGCCCACCTTGGATCAGATGCAGAATCAGGTAGCAAATTAGGGAATACCTTATTTCAGAGGTTTGTGTATATCACTTATATCCCGGTTGCCATCTCCAGCTTGATAATGTTTTATGGGATTGTTACCGCGCAGTCCATGTATCCACGCTGGATGGTCATTTTTCTGCCTGTTTTCATTTATTTAGTTAAAACACCCATTGTTCGAATATTACGGGGACACTTGCGAGAGATCGTAAATGACTCGTATGATAATCTGGTTCTATTTGTTTTCTTTATGATATCCACTGTCATACTCTGGAATGGTGGGATACTATGAGTATTCCTTCTCTTCTTATCCAACAAGAAAAAGAGATCTAAATGATTATCTCCACCAGAAAGGATGACATATCATGAGCAACCTTGATTCACTGACCCCCAACCAGGATGAACGTGTGATGGCGGCGCTGGCGAACATCTCCGCCATTTTGCCGTTCATGGGCGTTTTCGCGCCGATCGTCATCTGGGTGACCCAGAAGGACAAGTCGCAGTACGTTGCGTTCCAATCCCTGCAGGCGCTGGTCTACCAGTTGACCATGATCGTCGCCTGGATCATTGGGATGGGCTGCTACATGTGCTCGTTTTTCGGCACCTTCCTCACCATCCCTTTTTCGTCCACAGCGAAAATGTCCCCTTCCATGGACCCCTTGTTTTTCATTTCATTCTTTATCCCCTTTCTGATCTTCGGCGCCATCTTTCTGGGTGGGTTCTTGTTCATCATCTACGGCGTGGTGGGCGCGGTCATGGCATTCCAGGGCAAACCGTTCCGCTACATCATCATCGGCCGGCGCGTTGAACACTTCATGCAGCAGAAATCCGGCACACCTGAAAGCTAGTAAATCATAAGGTGAGCGCCCGGTATGGTCAGCATTAAGATGCTGAAAGCGGTATCGTCTCCATAAGGAAATTCACCATGGGTGATTTCATCACGATGCAATGTCCAAGTTGTGGCGGGAAACTGGCTGTTGGGAAAAACGTATTAAGCCTGAAATGCGAGCATTGCGGCGTTGAACACATGATCCGCCGGGAAGCAGGCGAAGTCACACTGGAATCCTATGCCAGGTGTCCCGTCTGCAACCGGAACGATAAAGCAGAGAAAGTAACGGCAATTTTACGCAGCCAGACCCACAGCACGCAAGGGGTTGCCTACCAGACTCTCACCACGATGGTGAAAACGGGAAATGAAGCCGTGCCGGTGAACCAGCAGGTGGCAATTCCCGTACAGACTTCGCAGATGTCCGAACTGGCAAAATACCTGACCCCTCCCGCTCAACCCGAGCCTGACAGGACTGTCATCGCCAAGGAAAGCGAAACGCATCGCGCATTAATTTCTGCCATTTTTACCGGCCTGGCAGGAGCTGCCTTTTCGTTATTCACATTGCTCCTTTTATTTGGTTATTTTGGCACGATTAAAGACGAAGAAAGCCTTATCGCTGCTGTAGTCACCCTCCTAATCTGTGGCTTTTTCACCGCTGTTCCAATTGGGCTTAGTGTTTTTCTATTCCTCTACGCTGTTCCTCGCGAGAAAAGAAAGAATCAAGAGAAGAAGGTCGCGTTTGAAAATAAACGCCGCGAGCAGCAATTGCGGTCAGATGAATGGATAAACCGCTGGAATACAGCCATGGGACGCTGGAATCAACTCTATTATTGCAACCGGGACGATTGTGTCTTCCTGCCCGGCACGCACACCCATGCTCCCGTGGTCAACATGGTGGAGTACTTATATCGGCCATAAGAATTTTTCTTTATGCCCGACAAGGAATCATTTCAATCCCTTCATCCAATGAGTAAACAGGAGGCTGCAATGTCCAAAAAACCCTATGGTGTTCTAATCCTGCACGGATTCACGTCCAGCCTGGATTGCGTCCGTGAGGTCGAACCGCCGCTCAAAGCGCTGGGGCTGCCCACCCGCATGCCCGTCCTGCGCGGTCACGGTTCGGAATCCCCTGAGGCCCTGCGGGGGGTGCGCTGGCCGGATTGGGTCGCCGACGCCGAATCCGCGCTGAACGATTTGCTGACAGAAGCGGAGAAAGCCATTGTTATCGGGCTCAGCATGGGGGGGCTGGTGACCATCGACCTGGCGGCGGATCACGGGGACAAAATCGACAGCATCGTCCTGGCATCCACCATGCTTTTACTTAAATCCCCGCTGGCGCCGGGCAAATCCCTGAGCATCCTGAGACCTGTGGTTGGCGCGCTGCTCAAAAAATGGGACCTGCCTCCCATCTATGCCGATCCTTCCTTGACACAATACAACACCAATTATCTCTGGGCACCCATGGACGCGGTGATTTCATGTATTGATTTCTCCAAGGCCGCTCGCAAACGCCTGCCGGAGGTCAAGACACCCGCGCTCATCCTTCAGAGCCACAACGATTCCACCGTGGAGCCGGAGAGTGCGAATGTTATCTATGCCGGGATCTCAACCCCCGCGGACCAGAAGCGAATCGTGTGGTTCGAAAAGACGGAACACGAGATATTCCGCGATTGCGAACGGGGAGCCGCCATTGACGCCATCACGCAATATGTGCGTGGACGCATTGGCGCGGTGTAAAAGATTATCAGGGAATGGAAGATGCCCCACGACCGTTTGCGCTCGTTTAATAAAAGCATCCTCAATCCGCTGATCCTCAGAGTGGCAGGCTCTCCCCGCAGCCTGTTCGCGGTCATCCACCACACGGGTCGCCAGAGCGGAAAGCCTTATGAGACCCCGATCATCGTTGAGCCGCTGGGGGAGGGTTTCGTTTTCGCGCTGACCTATGGCTCGCAGGTGGATTGGTATCGCAATGTCCTGGCTGCCGGAGGCTGCACGCTGCTCTGGCATGGGAGGCTGTATTCACTCGAGAAACCCGAACCGGTTGATGTCCGCACTGCATTGCCAGCCTTTCCCCCGCCCCTAAGGTTTGTCCTGCAAAGGCGAAATGTACAGGAGTTTATGACCATGAAACGGCAGGGGGATGGAAAACAAACCCAGGGAGAAGAATATGTCGAATTCAAATAACACGTCCCCCTCTCGAACTGAAAAACGCATCCTGATCATCTCTGCCTGGACAGCGATGCTTCTCATTTCCTCCCTGCCCGATATCCTATGGAACGGGTTAACCGGGCAAGTGCCTGCCTGGCTGGATTGGGGAAAGGTCGGAGCCATCGCCCTGTTTTTCGGGCTTACACTGATCTGGAAAAGGATCCGCTCGCTCTGGCAGTATGCCTGTGTCCTCCTGGTCTTTTACCTGGCCTATATCGTCTCGCAGTGGGTGGGAAATACACCCTGGTGGCAAAGCCGTTTTAACGGACCGGATGTATCGTTTACGGTCGGGTATTTGGGAATATACATTCTCGATTTTGGCATCGCCGCGTCCGTCATTGCTGTACTCTGGGCGATGAAGCGGCGCCGGGAGGCGTTCTTCCTGGTCAAAGGTCAGCTCGATGCCCCGATCAAACCGGTCCGCTGGCTGGGTATCCGTGAAGGAGAGTCGTGGCGCACATTCGGGTGGATTTTTGCAATTGCTGCCAGCCTGGCGGTGTTAATCCCCACCATCCTGGCCATGCGCCCCTCACCTGATGCGCTTCTCCGGGCGGTGCCCCTCCTCCCCTCGGTCCTGCTCTTTGCTGCAATAAACGCGTTCAATGAAGAGATCTATTACCGCACTTCCCTGCTATCGACGTTGCCTGAAGTCATCGGCAGAAATCACGCCCAGCTCATCAACGTTGCCTTATTTGGACTGGCACATTATTTATATGGCTCACCGCCCGGGATGATCGGTTTCCTGATGACCGGCTTCCTGGCATGGCTTCTGGGAAAGAGCATGCTGGAGACGAAGGGTCTGCTCTGGCCCTGGTTCATTCATTTCCTGCCGGATATGGTTGTTTTTACTTCGTATGCCATCGTCTTTGTCCAGAAATGAAATATCTTTGTGAAACCTTCGTGCGTCTTCGTGGTCAAATTAGAATTATGAGGGCACAAGGTACTTAAATCTGTCAGGTAAAGAACGGGTTGAAAGGAGAATTACGATGAACGTTACTCTCACCCCAAAATTCAAGCGCTTGGTCGAACAAAAAGTCAAAAATGGCAGCTATAAGAATGCAGACGATGTCATCGGAGATGCTCTGCGATTGATGGAGGAAAAAGACCGGGTATTTGACACGTTGGGATCTATCAACGGGTCCGATATTGAAGAAGTGGCTTTCATCGTTCTCATGCAGGCGGCACGCGACGCGGAAGAAGACTTGAAAGAAATGTTGAACGAGATGAAGTCCATGAATGCCGCCAAGCGGAAGTTGCGCGAGCTCCAAAAGAAGATCAAATGCGATATCGCGAACAGCGCTGGCCAGACGCGACCCAAATTTGACTCGAATGGAATGAAAAGCGAGAGCGCCTACCATCATGCAATGATACCGGTCCCGGATCCCTGCTCTGAAAGCGGCGTGAAGTTAATCGAAACCGACCTGTATAAGGGCCGCATCGCTGATGTTGCAACCCTTGAATCCATTCGTGATGATTTCATCGATAAGCTCGACAGCCTGAGCGAATTGTCCGAAATGGACTCTCTGCGTCTGCAAATGATGATGGATCGACGCTCCAAGTTCATCTCGACTCTGTCGAACATGATGAAAAAGATCAGCACCACGCAGGATGCGCTGGTGCAAAACCTTAAGTGACGGGGAAGCAAATCTGCGAAGCACGCCGTAGATTTTTCAATTTAGATTTTCAACCCATCAATGAAATGTCCATTCGAATTCTGAATTGCGGCACCATTCGCCCCTATTTTCCAATTGTGGAAAGTGGTGTAACCTGCCTGCTGGTCGAAACGAACGTTGGGCCTGTATTGGTCGATACGGGGTTCGGCGTCGGCGATTACCTGCATCCCGGACGATTGATGCGTTTTTTCATGGCGATGATGCGTTAGCCCCGCGATATCCATGAGACAGCTCTCTATCAAGTACAGCGGTTGGGCCACCGTCCTGCAGACATACGTCACATTGTGATGACCCACCTGCACCTTGACCATGCCGGTGGCCTGCCGGATTTTCCGCATGCCAGGGTACATATTTTCAGACCCGAATTTCAGCACATCGCCGAGGGACATGCAGGCTGGACTTATGTCAATGCCCATTGGGCACATCATCCCGATTGGGTCTGTCATCAATTGGATGGGCAGCATTGGTATGATTTTGAAGCCATACCACTCAACGGCTTCATCCCCGAGATCTGGATGATTCCCTTAACGGGTCACACCGCAGGCCATTCGGCGGTCGCCATCCGCACCGCGTCAGGCTGGATTATGCATGCTGGTGACGCTGTACCCCTCAATATGGCAGTGGATGAAGTGCCCGATGCCATATCGAAATTGTTCCTTGGACCACATGTGCCCAGAATCCGCGTATTTATGAAGAAGCACCCCGAAGTTCAAGTGGTCGGCGCTCACATGGCATTGAGCTTTTATGAAAATCCTTGACCACGGATGATATTGACCTACAAACTAGCCACCGTCAATCCAACTCCTTAAGTCAATCCAAACAGAATATAACCCCAAGCAAGAAGAATGCCAGACACAATGGAGATCACAATCCAGAAGATAAGCCAG
>JBGPQJ010000119.1:0-9613 GCA_041488995.1 Anaerolineae bacterium | reverse complement strand
TATCCAGAGCGGCGCTGCGGCTGGCGGTGGAATCGCCTGCGTGATGGAATGGTATGACGTTGGAGCTGTGGACTGGTACAACAAGGGCTACGTCAACGACCTACGACCCTATATGACACCTGAGATCCAGGCTCTGATGCCCGAGGCCTCCTGGAAGGCCAGGTCAGCCGCTGATGGCGCAGTCGTGATGAACGGCACGGTCATGGGCGATCTGCTCCTCACCCTCATGTACAATCCTGAATACTTCAAAGCTGCTGGAATCGAGCCGGCCACCGTGGACAAGCCGTGGAACTGGGACACATTATTCGCAAATGCCGCGCTGCTTACCGTGGACGTCAATGGTAAACACCTGGGTGAAGACGGGTTCGATAAGGATAACATCGCCCACTGGGGCTACGTCGAGCGGTTGGACAGCGAAAAAGTCCTGGAAAATGGGTTGAACTTCGCCCAGATGCCCATGGGCAAACCGATCATCCGCCAGGAAAACGGCAAATGGGGCTGGTTCCTAAACGAAGCAGGCGCCAAGGCCTACGAACGCTATCTGACCCCCATCCTGGCCGGCATCACCCCCGAGGCAGCCGTTGGCCTGGGTGGCGACTCGATTGAGCAGATGTTTGCCGAAGGCAAAGCTGCCATCATTCTACGGGAAACCTTCGCCATCCCGACCCTGCACATGAATTTCCCCGATTTTAAATTCAATGTCATGCCAATCCCCATGGACAGTGGCGATAAGATTTTCTATAATGCCGGCGGAGAAGGCATGGTAATGACCAAGAACTGCGACCAGCCTAAAGCGGCCGCCGAATTCTTGTTCTGGGTGATGAAACCCGAGAACGCCGCCATGTACGCTTATGGGAACGGCATGACCCCGGCTGATAACCAAGGCTTGGACTACGAACCGTTCAAAAGCGATCCCACCTGGGATATCATCCGTAACTACCTGAAAATTGGGATACCTTACACGGTCCCCTTCAATCCCAATATGGCGGAATTCAGAGACACCGTGGTAGCCCCCACCCTGATGGAAGTGGCTGCCGGGACGATGAGTTTTGCTGACGCCAACAAACTGATAAAGGAACAAGCAGATATTCTGCTCAACAAGTAAAAAGCTCGCGACCAGTTCTTCCAATGCCTGCTGCCATTCCCTCTGAATGGCAGCAGGCGCCCCCCATCGATTTAGAGGAAATCCATGAAAATTTCTCTTCCTTTGCCTGGTTCGAGCAAATCCTCTCTTTTGTTTGGGCGGTTAAGGAAGCATTCGCTGCCCTATATTCTGATTGTTCCAGCGGTCCTTTCTCTCATTTTATTTTCCTTGTATCCCTTTATCAGCGGCATCTGGTACTCATTTACCAGCATCGGATGGATCACGGACATCGCCAAATTCATCGGGCTTTCCAATTACCAGCAAATCCTGGTAGGAGGAGTGGGGATTGCGCAGTTTTTCGGGCGGGCGGTGGTGCAGACTATTTACTGGACGGCAATCGGCGTGGCCGGGCAGTTCGTCCTGGCGATGGCGACGGCGCTGATTCTCAACGAAAAATTTCCCGGCCGCTTTCTATTCCGAACGGCAGTGCTGGTATCCATCGCCATGCCCACCGTGGTACTGGCCCTGACCTGGCAGTGGATGTACGACCCATTTTACGGTCTCGTCAACCATTACCTGAAGCTGCTCGGCGTGATCCACAACGCCAACACCATTTGGGTTGGCAGTACGAATTCCACCATCTGGCCGCTGATCGTTGTGTCGATATGGCGCGGCTTTCCCTTCATGAGTCTGATGCTGCTGTCGGGCATGCAGGGCATTTCGCAGGAACTTTACGAGGCAGCTAAAGTCGATGGAGCCAACGTGGTGGCACGCTTTTGGCACATCACTTTGACCCAGATGCGGACGACGATCATGATCACCCTGGTTCTGAACACCATCTGGACCTGGAACTCCTTCGACATAGTCATGGTAGTCGGCTCGAGCTGGGGAGTGGTGGCCTCGAAAGCCCTGACCTTGCCCCTGCTGGCCTGGATCGATTCCTTCCGCTGGAGCCACCTGGGGAGAGGCGCGGCGATCTCGGTCATGTCGATGGTTTTGATTCTCGGCATGCTGTTCTGGAGTGCTCGCAGAGAATTACGTTCGGTAACTGAATGAGGTTCCCAGTGACTGCCTTTGCCAACTCCCAGCGTAAACAAACAGGCACTCGGCGCCAGATTCCATGGCTGAGAAAGCGCACCGTTAAAAAAGTTGGGCGGCTGGTTCTCCTGTATATCTTGGCCGGACTGGTGGTGCTCATCTGTCTGATACCGATTATTTGGATGGTGAAATCCTCCTTCGAAATGGCCCAATGGATGCGAAGCTCGCGCATCCAATTCTGGCCGATCGAACCGACGCTGATTAATTACAAGAACGTGCTCAGCAACCCTAACGCGGCCATCGGACGTTCGATGTTGAACAGCCTGATCGTGTCGAGCCTGGCGACACTGTTGAACTTGGCCATCTGTGTCACAGCGGGTTACGCCATGTCGCGCTTTAAATTTAAAGGGAAAACCATTTTTGCCATGTACCTGTTAATCTTCTACATGATCCCGAGTACGCTTGTTTTGATAGGCATGTTTGTCATGCTCGCCCGCCTGCACCTGCTAAATAACTGGTTTGGCTTGATCATTATTTATGCCGTGGGGGGCATTCCCTTTTCGATCTGGTGGCTCAAGGGCTATTTCGATTCGATCCCGGTCGAGATAGAAGAAGAAGCCATGGTGGATGGCTGTGATCGCCTGGGGGCATTATGGAGGGTGATCTTACCCCTGGCGCTGCCCGGCGTTATTACGGTAGGGATTTTCCAATTTGTGGGATGCTGGAACGAATTCATGCTGGCTTTGACCATCATCCAGAACCCAAAACTCCAACTCCTACCCGTTCAAATCATCAATTTTATGGGATATCAGCGCGTCGAATGGGGTCCTGTGATGGCGTTCAGCATGATTGTGGCCATTCCGGCCGTGGTTTTGTTCGCTTTCGCCCAACGCGGCATCATCGGCGGAATGATGTCCGGCTTTACCCGCTAATGCTGCCTGCATTATTCATTCTTAGATTCCAATTACAAGTGCAACGGATGATAGCTCAGAGAATATTTCAAGCGGCGTTCTAAAAGCAAGGGTTTTACGAGGGCGATTGTTGAGACGATGCATGGCGCTTATGATCAGATCGTTTGTGAAAATCTTGAAGCTGTGCGTTTTCGGAAAGGTCTGGCGGAGAAACCCATTCATGTTTTCATTGGCTCCGCGGCCCTATGCGGAAAAAAGATGGGAAAAGAAAAATGTGGTTTGTAGTTGTTCAGCGATTTGCTGGTTTAGAACAAATTCCTTGCTCTTGTCTGAAGTGAGCGAATGAGTCTGAGCCGTCAATGTCTGAGGCAAAATGAGAATGGCATCTTCTACTGTTTGAGCCGTACGTTGATCCACTTTACGTATGAGCGTCAGATGAGACTTGCGCCCGGTGAGAGTGACAATCGTCTTCTGTTTCCCCTTTTCAATGACGGTTCCCACTTCCCAGTTACCCAAACATCGGCGGCTGTTGACGATCGAGGATCATTTGTCCACACCTACCCGGTTGGAGAGCGTTCCCCGCCGGTCATAGTTACCATAATGCTTGCGACGCTGCTTCTTACAACGCAGGTGACCGTACAGATCGCCTCCAAAGTGCTTGTCTGCCAAGATATACAGGTAGACCATTTTCAATAATGCACTTGCCTGGTCTTTTGTTCGAAAGTAACTTGTGTGCATGATCGCATGAGGGCTCCTTGGACTTGGTCATTTGAGAAGTTTCCATCCTACACCAGCTTACCTCTCGTGTCGACTTTCGAAGTTGCACTTGCAAGTTGAATCCACGATTAATTTCACTCGTAAGAGTTTGGAGAAAAACTTATGCCCTTAGAACTGATCGTCCGTAAACCAAAAGAAATTGATTTTGTTGAATATCAGGATCGTGAACCGGTCAGGGACGAAGTACAAGTGCTGACGGTAGTGAGTGGTATTAAGCATGGTACCGAGCTCAATATGTACCGGGGAAACCTGCCCTTCGCAGAGGAAATATGGGATCCTACCCTGCGACTCTTTCGTCCCTATCAGAATGGTGAACAAAGCACTCCTTTTTATCCCCATACCTTGGGTTCATGGGCTGCCGGCAAGGTCACCCAAATTGGCCCGGAAGTGAAGCGGTTCAAGCCTGGTGATATGGTACACGGCGAGTGGAAACATCGCCAAACGGCACTTTTACCGGAGAAATCCCTCTACCCGGTGAGCGAACGGGTAGATTGTGAGACAATGGTGTTCACCGATCCGGCGCGTTTTGCGCTGGCCGCTGTGCACGATGCAGAGATTAAACTGGGAGATCAAGTAGCGATTATTGGGATGGGTGCGATCGGGGTTCTGGCCTGCCAGATGGCACGCTTAAGTGGCGCGTCGCAGGTGATCGTCGTCGACCCAATCGCGGACAGGCTTGATCTGGCCAGGCTTGTGGGAGCTGACTTGGCAATCAATCCTCAGGAAACCGACGTCGGCCTGGCAGTTAAGCAGGCTACCCAAGGCAAGGGTGCCGATGTCGTGATGGAAATTTCAGGTAGATACTCAGCTTTGCAGCAAGCCATGCGTTCGGTCCATAAAGAAGGTCTGGTGGTGACTGCCAGCTATTACGGGGATCAGGATAACGCGGTGGATTTATCCAAAGAATGGCACCATAACCGGCTGACCTTGCGGTCGAGTATGCCGGTTTGGAACTGCTCCAGCCGCTGGCAGCCCATGTGGGACCTGGGGCGCCTGGAACATACCGCGATCGATATGCTGGCCAACCAAAAATTAAACGTCAAACCGCTGATTGGCGATCGGGTTCCATTCGATAAGGCGGCAGAGGCGTACGCAATGATCGACGAGCCTTCCTGCAGTAAAATTAAGATCATCCTGACTTATCCGAATTGAGGCCAGCCATGAAACCACTCCGAACTGCGATACTCGGCTGCGGTCACTTTGCAAAACGCCATGCGGATATTCTGGCTAACCAGGAAGATGTGAACCTGGTGGGTTTTTGTGATCAGGCAATGGAGCAGGCCGCCCTCTACAACCAGCAGTATGCTGAAGGTAAGGCGAAGGTCTACAACGATTTTCACGAGATGTTTGAAGAACTACCCCTGGACCTGGTGTATATTTGCCTGCCTCCCTATGCTCATTCTGATGAAGTAAAGTCGGCCTGCCAGCACAATATCCATTTTTTAATTGAGAAACCTATTGCCCTAACCATGGAGCAGGCGGTGGCGATGGCGGGTTGGGTCAGTGACAGCAAGGTAAAATCCCAGGTGGGATTCATGTATCGTTTTGGAGATGCCGTAGCCCAGCTTAAACAAATGAGAAGGGATAATGGGATCGTTGGATCCGGTTTTCTTACTGCCCGGTATGCTTGCAATTCGTTGCACAGCTGGTGGTGGAAGGACCGGTCGAAAAGCGGCGGTCAAATTGTCGAACAGATCATCCACTTATTCGATATGGCTCGTTACCTGCTGGGCGAACCAGCCAGTGTTTATTCCCTCCAGGATAATTTATTCCACCGCAATATCGACGGATATACAGTCGAAGATGTAAGCGCCACTGTCATCCGTTTTATCAACGGGTCGGTCGCGGTAATTTCAGCTACTAACGGCGCAATCCCCAACCGCTGGGATTCAGATTGGCAAATTTGCCTGCCGGGTTTAACTGTTAACTTTTCTGATGCTAACCATGCCCAGTTCAATCAAACAGACTCCAACGCACCGGCAACTCAGTTTACATCTGAGAAAAATTGTTACCTGGCTGAGACGCTGGATCTGCTGGCTGCCATTCGAGAAGACCGCCCCCCGGCTGTCCCAATCGAAGAAGGAGTTTTATCTCTCAACCTGGTCCTGGCAGCAGCTCAGGCAGCCGAAAAAGGACAACCTCTGGCAGTGACTTCACCGCTGGCTTCATAATAGAATCAGAAGGAATAATCATGTCCAGACCGCAGCAGGACCTTTCCGGTACCTGGGAACTGATTTTTGATCTTTTCATGAGCGGGTTGGAGGAAGGCTGGCAAACTGGCCATTGGCCTGCTAACGCCGGCAGCCCGATCCAGGTGCCTGGAATCTGGAATCTAGCCTTCCCCACAATGGAAGGCGTTGGGTTTTATAAAACGTCTTTCAAATACAATCCAGAATGGAAAGGGAAGACCGTTTCCCTGCATTTTGATGGCGCCTCCTATTTTTCGCAAGCTTGGGTTAACGGGCAATATGCCGGAAGTCAAGAAGGGGCTTACACCCCGTTCAGTTTTGACATATCTGCATATATAGAACCCGACGCAGAAAATATCTTGGTTGTACGAGTGGCTTCACTGTCAAAAACACACCCTGTCGATGGTAGGATTCTGGAAGAATCACCAGCCTCCAAGCAGAGTTGGTTTTACACCTTCGGAGGTTTATGGGGCAAGGTTTATCTGGAGGCTCTTCCCCATGTTTATATCGAGCAGGTAAGCGTCACCCCAGACCTGCAAAAGCAGCACATACAAGTCGATACTGGTATCCAGAATCGCTTTCCAACCAGTCAACCCTGTAAATTGAGCCTGGAAGTCATTTCGCTGGATGGTCAGATGGTTGCCAACTTTGATCATCAAACAGCCGTTCCGCCTGGCACGGTAAACCATTCGTTCACCATTCCAATCCGTCACCCACTCGCGTGGTCGACCCAGACCCCAAATCTATATCACCTTAAGGTGAGTTTGATCCCCAGTGAGGGTGAAACCGATAGAATAGAAACTCTTTTTGGGATGCGTGATTTCACGGTTCACGAAGGACAGTTTTTATTAAATGGAGAACCTCTTTTTATCCGGGGAATACTCCAACAGCCGGACTATCCGAAAACAATAGTTGTTCCTCCAGATGCGATTATGATGGAAAAAGAAATGCGTCTGGCCAAAGAGGCAGGTTTCAACCTGTTGCGGGTGCACATCCGCCCCGCGGCGCCGGGCTTGCTGAATCTGGCCGACGAAGTAGGCATGCTGGTTTATGCCGAAGCCAGCCTGGCCTGGATCAGGAACAGCCCGCGGCTGAAAGAACACGGCAAGCGTGAGGTTTCTGAGCTAATCAGGCTGGGTTACAATCATCCTTCGGTGGTTTTTTGGGGCATTTATAACGAAAACCCACGCGCGAGCGCTATCAATGGTTCAGAATTGCTCAGCCATGCCCGGTCATTGGATCCCACCCGAGTAATAATTCAAGATTCAGGCGGGTCTTTGGCGATCGATCAGGACTTTGGCTGGATCGACCGTGCTTATCAGTTGCCTGAACGCCAGGTGCAGCCGGAGAAGGCCATCGATATCCATCTCTATCTAGGTGGGGTCCTTCCCAAGCCAGTTTATCAATGGCTAAGCAGGTTGGGGAGCAATGACAACCCTTCAACCTGTCTGGCTGACCATCGGCTGGGAAGTACACCTGTGCTGGAGGAGTTCGATCGGGAATTAAAAGGTTTTCGAGGTAAGATTTTCCTTTCTGAGCTTGGATGTGGGGGGATTACTGACCTTGATGCTGCAGTGTCAGGTTATAAAGACAGTGCAGATTTACAGGATGTTTCTGACTTGCGAAAGCTGCGTGATGAACTGCAGCAAGGTTTTAATCGGAGAGGCCTGGATAAGATCTTCGGAAACGTAAAGAACTTGGTTGGCCAGGTACAAGAACTGCAAGCAGCAGGCGAGACGAGCCAGATTGAAGCTGTTTTGCTAAATCCGCGTTTTTCGGGGTTTAGCATAACACAGCTTTGTGACGTTGCCTGGGAGTGCCATGCAGGTATTTTGGACGTATGGCGGAATCCCAAGCCGGCTTATCATGCGTTGCGTAGATTAAACCAGCCGCATTGCCTGATCGTGGAGCCGGGCTGTACTGTAGCCGCGACCGGGGGAACTGTACCGGTGAGCCTGGCGCGCGTGAGCCAGGAGGCGATGCCGCCGGGGGCTAACATCCAGTTCAGGACAGAAAATGAACAGGGTGGTGTGTTGGAAAACTTATCACTTCCGGCCGGCAGCCAGGTGGGCGTTCACTTCTATAATGAAACCAGGTTCTCGTTTGAAGATCCGGGAAGATACCGGATTTCTGTCCGCCTCAATACTGTAGATGGCAACCTGGCAGAAACTTCAGTGCCGGTTCTGGTTTTAGAGCCAGATAACCCTGACCAGTGGATGGATCGTATGAGTTTTGTTGGGGCGCACGCACCCATCTTTAATAATAATCCTCCCAACAGCCGGAATCCAACGTTGCAAGACTTTGACCTTCCTCTATTAATAGCGCTGCCTGGTTCGTTGACTGTGGGTGATTGGGAGAAAGTTCTGGATGCAGTCCAGCGGGGGTCTACAGCCATCATCGGCTCTTTGACGCCCGAGGACCACTTAGTGACAGAATTGTTATCGCGCTTGGGAGTGAGTGCAAAACTTTTCCCTGGAATTGGGAGCTGGAATGGGTGCTATCATTGGATACCCGGCAACCGCTTATTTAAAGGCCTGCCAGCCGAGTGTATCGCAGGGGAGGAATATATCGATGTCCTCCCCCATTACGTGCTGGGAGAAATGGGTGGCGAGGTTTTATCAGGCTCCTTCACAACCACTTCCAAGCGCGGTCCAGAGAAACATGTCTTGTGGCATTCCGATATCGAATCGATCAATACCGGTAAGGGTAAGATCATCTTCTGCCAATACCGTTTTTTCAACCAAAAACCGGGTCATCCGGTCGCCATGCAGCTTGCCAACAACTTGCTACAAATGGTTATAGAAAATAACGAGAATATAGATGGATCTTTATCCAAGCATTAATAATAAAATATTTTTTAAAAGATATCGCCTACCAGTATCGATTGATCCTATCCAAGACCTGCGCCTGACACGCTATTAATCCTGCGATGGCATTGAGAGGATTCTACCTCATCGAAAAAATATACCTATTACAAAATGGATGGGATCCTGGAAGCCCATACGGCCATGAAACGCATTAGAAGCCAGCCTAGCGACGCGCCCAGCCTCCTTCCTCGATCTCACCCATGGGACCGTTATGCTCCGTTTCGAGGTTCGGCTGGTCGGCCGGGGCAGCATCTCCCAGTACCAGGTGACCGGAATCCGGCTATAAGAGGTAAATTCCATTCTTTTATCCACCCATCCACATTTATCGGTGGTTGATAAACCGAAAGAGAGAACTCACCCATGACCAAAATCACCTTCATCGGCGCCGGCAGCCTTGGCTTCACCTCCAAACTCGTGCGCGACATCCTGAGCTTCTCCCTGCTCGAGGACGCCCACATTGCCCTGATGGACATCGACCCCGATCGGCTGGAATCTTCCCGGCAGGCGGTGGCCCGGCTCATCGAGGCCGGCAAGCGCCCGGCAACCGTCTCCGCCACTCTCGACCGGGCTGAGGCGCTCAAGGGCGCCGACGTGGTTTTGACCACCATCCTGACCGGCAGCACCGAGGTCTGGCGTCACGATATCGAGATCCCCAAGAAATTCGGCGTGGACATCAACGTCGGCGATACGCGCGGCCCGAGCGGCATCTTCCGCTTCCTGCGCACCCTGCTGCCCATGTTGGATATC
>JBGPQJ010000118.1:0-9830 GCA_041488995.1 Anaerolineae bacterium | reverse complement strand
TTCGCTCGAGTTCTTGATGACAAAGGTCCCGTCGGCAATCTTGGGCTGCAGCACATCCCAGGCGCCCTCGAAGAACAGGAAGGCGTTGTTGTCAGAGGCCGCGCCGGCGTACAGGTACAGAGGGTTGCCAGTGCCGCTGGCCTTGTCAACCAGGTACTGCGCCTGTGCCTTGCCAACCGAAACGCTGTCGAAGGTCACGTAGTAGTCAACTGCATCGGTGTCCCGGATCAGGCGGTCGTAGGAGATCACCTTGACGCCTGCAGCCCTGGCTTCTGCGGCAGCGGCAGCAGCGGCGGTGGCGTCCTGCGGGCAGATGATGATCACTTTGACGCCCTGAGCAATCAGCGACTCAACATTGGCTTTTTCCTTGGCAGAATCGCCCTGGCTGAAGAGGATCTGGACATCGTACCCGGCAGCCTTGAACGCATCGTTGAAACGGGTCTCGTCCTGGATCCATCTCGGCTCATCCTTGGTCGGTAGAACAACACCAACCGATATCTTAGCCGAAGGTTGAGTTGCCTGGGGGACTTCGGTGGGTGCTGCTGGGGTCCCGCATGCGGACAATACAGTGGCGGCAATGACCACCAGCGCGATTAGTGTAAAACTGAACTTTTTCATTTTCTCTCCTTGAGTTAGAAAACAGCTACAACATCACCAGTGACTCAAAATTAGCATTGGGTCAATCTGGCAAAAGCTTGCATTGATTGTCTTTCTCCCCTGGGTACCTCCTTTCTTCAATTTGTACGGAGGCCGCAATGACGGCTTGATCTGAAAGTACACGCGCCTTTACTTCCTTGTGATGTGAAAGCTCAAGGTGCAAATTCAGTTTAGTTTATATTCATGCAAGAGTCAACAGGTTAAGAAACAGTTTCAGCAAGACCCAGAATCTATATTGCAGTCCAAAAACTAAAAAAATTGCTCCTGAACGAATTTGTTATAAAATTCGCTCTTGACTCGCAGTTTTAGAAGTGTTATTATGTAACCGGTTACTGTAACCGGTTACAGTAACCATTTCATCCCCCTATGACTCGAAGATCCTCCTCCGTCACGATACGCGATGTTGCTAAACAGGCGGGGGTTTCTATTGCCACTGTCAGCCGATATATCAACCAGACGGCCACTGTCTCACCCGAGGTTGCTTCCCGCCTCGATGAAGTTTTGGAGACACTCAAGTATGTTCCCCATACGGCAGCCCGCAACCTTGCCACCCAAAAGACGAATGCGATTGGACTCTTATTAACCTATAATATTTATGGCGATTTCTTCGCTCCGATGCTGCGAGGAATTGAAGAAGTCATCGCAGACGCCGGGTTCAACCTCCTTATTTCCTCAAACTTATCCAGGGATGGCAATACACATTCCCCGGCACTGGGTCCAAATAATACGGATGGAATACTCGGCTACGCAGATAGCTTGACTGAATCCGTACTCGCTCATTTTTATCATACGAAATTTCCAGTGGTTCTGATCTACCGCGCATCTCCCCCGCACCTTCCCATCCCATGTGTTACAGTTGAAAACAAGGCTGCCTCAAAAGAGATCGTTGACCACCTGATCGATGTTCATCATCGTCGCCGCATCATTTTCCTGCGCGGCCCGGAGCATCAGGAAGACTCCTACTGGCGAGAGATGGGTTATCGCACTTCATTGGAAGCCCACAACATACCCTACGACGCAGAACTTGTCTGGCCCGGTGAGTTCGAGCGTGAGGTCGCTCAGACCACCATGATTGAATTGATCCTGGCAGGAGTCGAATTTGATGCGGTTTTTGCCGGAGATGATGATGCGGCTATCGGTGTACTGGCAGCTTTAAGAGAAATGGGCAAACGGGTTCCGGAGGATGTTTCTGTGGTAGGCTTTGATGACCAGCGTTCATCCCCCTATCTGACTCCTTCGTTGACGACTGTCCGTGCCCCTACCGAAGAAGTGGGGCGCGTGGCAGCACAGCAAATTATTAAACTCATTCGCGGCGGGCAGGCTGATCCCCTGACCCTGCTGCCTACAGAAATTGTCATTCGCAATTCTTGCGGATGTCAATCAGATTAATTCAGAAAAAAAGGAGGTGAAGATCCAGAACAAATAAAAATGCAGTATATTTAAACAGTAATTCAATCCATTCGCACTCTATTAGAGGAGAAAATTCACCATGAAAAAGTTTTTGCTTGTTCTATCCGCTCTGATCATCGCTTCGATGATCCTTGCGGCATGCGGCACCCCCGCTGCGACTCAAGCTCCTGCCGCAACTGAAGCTCCTGCTGCAACTAAAGCCCCCGCTGCGACTCAAGCTCCTGCCGCCGCCACCGAAGGCCCCACCCAAGTTCCGCCGACCCCCACGCTGACCCCCTACCCGGTGGCTGAATGCGCAGCTGGAAAAGTTTGTATCCGCTGGTTCGTTGGTCTTGGCACTGGCACGGATGCCCCCCAGATCGCAACCCAGGAAGAAGTTGTGAAGGATTTCAACGCTTCCCAGAGCGAAATCCAGCTCATTCTGGAAATCATCCCCTACAACAGCGCTCGCGACACCCTGTCGACCCAGATCGCTTCCGGTGCTGGTCCTGACATCGTTGGCCCAGTAGGTTGGGGTGGTTCCAATGACTTCTTCGGTCAATGGCTCGATATTGGTCCCTACATCAAAGAAACTGGCTTTGACACTTCGATCTTTGACCCGGCGCTGATTAAGTTCTACCAGGTTGAAGGCCAAGGCCAAGTTGGCCTGCCCTTCGCCGTCTTCCCTGGCGCCATATACTTTGTGCCCGCCATGTTCGATGAGGCCGGGCTGGCTTACCCGCCCCAGAAGTATGGCGACAAGTATGAACTCGATGGCAAGAAGGTCGATTGGAACTGGGATACCGTTACCGAAGTTGCCAAGCGCTTAACCGTTGACAAGAACGGGGTAGACGCCTCCCAGGCAGGTTTTGACCCCACCCAGATCGTACAGGTTGGTTACAGCGCGCAGTGGCAGTCGATCCTGTCCGTAGGCACCTTCTACGGTGGCGCTGAAAAGATCTACTCCGGCGACGCCACTGGTAATTTCAAATCCACCCTTCCCGAAAGCTGGAAAGCAGCTTTCAAGTGGTACTATGACGGCATGTGGGGCAAACAGCCTTACATCGCCACTGGTCCCTTGTCCGGTGCGCCCGAGTTTGGCGCTGGCAACGTGTTCAATGCCGGTAAGGCCGCCATGGGCTTGACCCAGACCTGGTATACCTGCTGCTTGGGCGACTTCGTCAAGGCCGGCAATGAATTCCAACTTGGCATCCAGCCGATGGGCTCTGACGGAAAAGTACACGGGCGTATTGATGCTGATACCTTCCGCGTTTGGAAGGGCACCAAGCACCCCGTGGAAGCCTTCAAGGTTCTCGCCTACCTCATCACCACTGGTGCTGATAAACTGCTGCCGGTCTACGGTGCTATGCCTGCCGTTCCTTCCAAGACCCAGGCTTTCTTCGATAAGAAGAGCGCGGATTATCCGTTCGTGACGAAGGAAAGTTGGGATGTCTTCGTTCAGGGTCTCGCTTACCCAGATGCACCCAGCTCCGAGCAGTACCAGCCGAACTCCATCAAGTCTACCGCTCGCTTTGCGACCTTCATGGATCTGATGAGTAACACTCTGCCAGATAAGTTCAACTTCGAAACCGAATACCAGAAACTGGTTGACGATCTGAACGTTATCTACAACGAGAAATAAGGTTATTTGGATTTTGGTGGGCGGGTCAACCTTGACGTTGACCCGCCCACGCTGTTATGGCTTTCTCAAAGTCTTTAAATAAATTCTTGGAACAAAAGACAGACCTGCAATTATATTTAGCGACTTTGAGAAAGTCTTATCAACTTATTTTGAAAGGAGAAACTGATGCTAGAACAATTGAATAAATTACCCAAGCTTCCCACTTTGGCATCTTATCGTAAGTTGTCGCGTCTGGGCCGGCGCGAGATGGCATTGGGATTGCTGTTCATCTCCCTATGGATAATTGGCTTTCTGGCTTTTATACTGTTGCCAATGCTGGCCACGTTGTTCTTCAGCTTTCTAAATCTCAACATCACCGACGGCATTTGGAGCGCCCCTAAGTTTGTAGGGCTCGCCAACTATATTCAGTTGTTCAAAGACCCGCAAGCCGGTGTTGATCCGCGGTTCTGGTTTTCCAGCCAGACGCCCAGTTCATTGTTAGTTACCATCAAGTTTGGGCTCATTGCCCTGCCCGTCGGCATCTTCGTTCCGCTTGGGCTGGCGCTTCTAGTGAACAACCCGAACCTTAAGGGACAGTGGTTTTTTCGCGCCTTGTTCTATATGCCTTACATTGTTCCATTTGTTGCGGCTGTTTTCTTGTGGGGCGGTATGCTCAACTCTGAGAGTGGTTGGATCAACAGGGCGTTGATGTCCTTTGGGGTGCCTAAAGAAAACGTTCCACTATGGGCAAATGATGTCAACTGGGTTTATCCCACCTACGTTATCATGGGCATCTGGGGGATCGGTAATGCCATGCTTATCATGCTCTCCGGTGTGCAAGGTGTGCCCACCGAACTGTATGATGCAGCCAAGGTGGATGGCGCCAACAGTTGGCAATCTTTTTGGGCTGTCACCTTCCCGATGATCTCGCCTGTGATCTTTTACATTCTGGTGTTGAGCGTTGTGGGGTTGTTCCAATATTTCCTTGTGCCCCTGGTCGTTAATCAGGGTACCGGTAGACCCGGCGGTGCGACAATGTTTTACAATCTTTACCTGTACAAAACATTCTTCACCTACCAGGATATGTCATATGGCTCCACTCTTGCATGGTTCCTCTTCGTGATAATCCTCCTGGTGACCATGATTTTGTTCAGCACTGCGAAGTACTGGGTTTATTACGCCGCAGAAAGCCACTAAGGAGATAAACAATGAAGAATAAGTCATTCACCCATTCCCTGCGCAAAGGTGTTAATATCACCTTCATCACTGGAATGACGATAGCCCTGCTGGTAATTTTCCTGGCGCCATTTGCGTTTATGGTCTTCACCTCTCTGAAAACGCAAGGACAAATTTCGCAATTGGGCGCCCCCATCTGGCCTGCCAAACCCTCTACATTTAATTACAAAGGAAATGATATAGATGTTTACCAGGTTCCCATGTCCACCTGCGCAGGGGCAGATCCCAATGATACAACTGTCAAGGAATTGGGCATTGCAAAGAAAGGGCGTCAGGCGAGCATTTTTGTAGACCCGGCGAATCAGGCTGCGGGCGAGTTTTCGTGTAAAGTCTCTTGGCGCGCTCTCGATCGTACTTGGAAGTGGTCGCCGGCCTGGGAAAACTATGTCGAGGTCTGGAAAACAATCGATTACCCTCGCCTGATGTGGAATACCACCTACTATGCTATCATGACCGAGATTGGCGTGCTGATTTCATGTACGCTGGTGGCTTATGGCTTCTCACGCTTCCGCTTCCCGGGACGCGATTTTCTGTTCGTCGTAATGATCGCCACCATCTTTCTGCCAGGTGCCGTCACCATCATCCCTACCTACTCCTTCTTCCAGAAAATAGGGTGGCTGGGTACATGGCTTCCGTTAATTGTTCCGGCTTTCTTCGCCAATGCTTACGATGTTTTCCTGTTGCGTCAGTATTTTATGACCTTGCCGCGTGAACTGGATGAGGCAGCCATGATGGACGGCGCAGGCCCAATGACTGTTCTGTGGAGGGTTATCATCCCGCAGTCTTACCCGGCATTGATGGCAGTGACTGTCTTCCACATTGTATATGCCTGGAACGATTACTTCGGACCCCTTATTTACCTCTCGACTGCCCGCAGTAAATGGCCGATTTCAGTTGCACTTGCAAATTTCAACGGCATTTACGGTCAACAGCCTCAACTCATTCAGGCCGGTGCTCTGATGGCATTGATCCTCCCCCTGCTCCTATTTGTAGTCGCCCAACGCTTCTTCGTGCAGGGCATTGTCATCACCGGGGTTGAAAAGTAATGTTGGCAAAGAGAAGGGTCAGCCAAAAACTGGCCCTCTTTTTCACTATGCTCATCGCATTCAGCCTGACAGCATGTCAGGCTGTTGTTGTCACACCCACCGCCACCCTTGCCCCTACAGCAACAATTGGGCCAACGGCCACCCCCGCTCCGCCGGCCGGTGTGTTCTGGGTTGATCCCACACAGGATTTAGGCAAGATCAGCAAATACACCCTGGGCGGTAATCACGGTCCGTGGTCAGAGTTCAGCCTGGACGCATTTGAAAAAACCATCGAATTGGGTGTTACTTTCATACGTTGGCCGGGTGGCAACTGGGGTGACCGAAATGACATCCGCAACTTGATGATTGACTCCTACATCGCCCAGGCGCGCAAGATCGGAGCCGAACCGAGTATCAGTGTGCGCGTGCCGGGCAGTTCACCTGAAAAAGCCGCCGAAATCGTTCGCTATGTTAACATCACAAATAGTTACGGCGTGAAGTATTGGAATATCGGCAACGAACCAAACCTGTACGATAATGATCCCGCCCTCAACATCGAAGAAAAATGGACACCTCAGCGCTATGCTGCTGTTTGGCGTGAATTTGCCAAAGCGATGAGAGCCGTAGACCCCACCATCCTGTTTTACGGACCCGATATCAGCCAGTTTGTTGGCAATGCAGAAGGTACCCCCAGCGAAGGCGATGCCATCGCGTACCTGACCGAATTCCTCAAGGTCAATGGCGATATGGTGGATGTTGTCACCGTTCATCGCTATCCCTTCCCGGCCTGCCAGACCTGCGGTAACCCTACCTGGGAGCAGTTGCGCAACAACACCGCCGAATGGGATAATCTTTTCCCCAACCTGCGCCGTATCGTCAAAGAAACCACCGGCAAAGACCTGCCCGTCGGCGTGACAGAATACAATTCCAATTACTCCAACGCTGTGGGGGCTGAAACCTCGCCAGATTCCTTCTATAATGCACTCTGGCTGGCAGATGTCTATGGGCGGATGGTGCGCCAGCGCCCCGAAATACTTGCTTACTGGCAGCTCAAAAACAACAGCGGCGGGCTGGGTTTGCTGACCTCGTTCGATGTGCGCCCTAGCTACTATTCATTCATGCTGTGGAAAAAGTTCGGCAGCCACCTGCTCGCGGCCAATTCTGATACTCCCTATGTTTCGGTTTACGCCGCCAAAAGGGATGACGGAGCTGTCACCGTGATGCTCGTCAACCTCAACAACACAGAAGTGCGCAAACCCTTACAGCTTGAGCAGGGCGAAAAACTGAAGTTGGTGGAAGCCTACCTGTTCGATGCAACCCACAATGCCGAATCGATTCCACCCCCTGCCTTCACCAACGGCGCTGACATTGGTTTGCCAGCCGAATCAGCAACACTTTACATATTCAAATGACTCAAAACAAATCGATAGTGAAAAAGGAACGAGGAGATTAAGTATGTTGAAAGTAGCAGTCATTGGTGGTGGTTCCACCTACACACCCGAATTGGTCAACGGATTCCTGGCACGCATCGCCAGCTTTCCGCTTACCGAACTATGGCTGATGGATATCGACGCTGAACGGCTGGACATCGTCGGCGGGTTCGCACAGCGCATGGTGGCAGCCAAAGACTCTCCTTTCAAAGTCATCCTGACCACAGACCAGCGCCAGGCAGTGCAGGGCGCCTCTTATGTCACCACCCAGCTTCGGGTAGGGCAGATGCAGGCTCGCGTCAACGATGAATACCTCGGCTTGCGACACGGATTGATCGGGCAGGAGACGACGGGTATCGGCGGTATGGCCAAAGCGCTGCGGACAATCCCTGTGATTCTAAAGATTGCCAGCGATATGAGCGAACTGGCTCCCGGAGCCATGCTGGTTAATTTCACCAACCCCGCCGGCCTGGTGACTCAAGCTCTTAGCAAATACGCAAAGGATACACCTTCTGTAGGTGTGTGCAATGTGTCCATCACGACCAAGATGGGTATTCTCAAAGGGTGGGAGAAAGCCACCGGCAAGAAAGTGGACCCTTCCAGGGCAGAACTCAAGACGCTGGGTTTGAACCACCTCTCCTGGCATCGCGGCTTTACCATCGACGGAGAGGATGTCTGGCCACAGGTCATCCAGGGATATATCGCTGAACTTAAATCGGAAGAACACCCCGAATGGGATCCGCGTATGGTGGAGATCCAGCGTATGATCCCGAATTATTATCTGCAATATTTCTACTATACCGACAAGAAATTTAAGTCCCAGGAAAAGTGGCCGCCATCCCGGGGTGAAGAGGTGATCGAAATCGAAAAAGACTTGCTGCGCGAATATGCAGACCCGACTCTGAAAGAACCCCCGGCGGACCTGATGAAACGGGGTGGTGCCTATTATTCAACGGTCGCCACACAGTTACTTAACGCCCATCACAATGACTTGAATGAGACGCACGTCGTCAACACTCGGAATAACGGAGCAGTAAAGGAATGGCCTGCTGATTGGGTGCTCGAGCTCCCCGCCAAAGTCAGGCGCAGTGGCATCACGCCCATCCCGACCGAGCCGTTGCCGCCTGCCTGCTTTGGATTGATTGCGGCGGTGAAATCCTATGAACTTTTGACTGTGGAAGCTGCCGTCCATGGCGACCGGGATGCGGCCTACCAGGCGCTGCTGGTCAATCCAATCGGCCCAAAAGGTGACAAAATCCAGGCAGTGTTGGATGACATGCTTGAGACACACCGTGCCTATCTGCCGCAATTCTGGACTTAAATCCACTCAAGTAAAAAAAGACAGCCGGACCAAAAAATAAGGAGGCGGATGAGACATGAAGAAATATTTTGTCGGAGGAGATATCGGCGGGACAAAAACCCATGTGGTGATCGCGGATGAACACGGTCATCTCGCCGGGTTTGGCCAATCGATTGGCGGCAATCACGAAACGGTCGGCTACGATGGATTGGCGCGGGCAGTGGGCGAGGCGTTCAATCAGGCGGTCGTTTCTGCGGACATTTCCATTGACCAGGTTGCGGGAGCGGGATTTGGCATTGGCGGTTACGACTGGGATTCACAGCGTGGAGACCATCTGCGCGCCATCGCCACGCTTGGTTTACCGGCACCGACCGAGATCGTGAATGATGCCATCCTCGGGCTGTTGGCCGGTTCAGAATCAGGCTGGGGGATCGCTGTCGTTTCTGGGACGGGCTGCAACTGCTGGGGCTGGAATCAGGAGCGCAAGCGTATCGGGCGCGTCACCGGCATGGGCACATTAATGGGTGAAGCAGCCGGTGCATCGGAATTGATACATAAAGCCATTCAGATGGTCTCGCATGAATGGACAAAGCGCGGACCCGCCACTGCGCTTACGCCGGCATTCATCCGTTTTGCGGGTGCGAAAAACCTGGAGGATTTAATCGAAGGCTATTGCAACGGGCGGTATGACCTGGGGTCTGCCGCAGCCCCGCTCGTGTTTATTGCTGCAGAAGCAGGCGATGAGGTCGCCCGGACTCTGGTCCGCTGGGCGGGCTCAGAACTTGGCGAGCTGGTTAATGCTGTCGTCCGGCAGCTTGATTTCCAGTCGCTTGAATTCGATGTAATCATGATTGGCAGCATGTTCCAGAACGGTTCTCTACTGACCCGGCCAATGCTTGAAACCATCCAGGCGGTCGCGGCAGGTGCCCGTCTGAAAGGACTGACTGTCCCACCCGTAACCGGCGGACTCCTGCTTGCCATGGATGTGGGCGGGCATAAACCTGATGCTGCCATTAGAACTGCCCTTATGCATTCGACCTCTCAACTCAAGTAAGGAGGAGCCGCAATGATCGAGATTGAGTTTTCCATGATCCCGGATTCGGACCGGGACTCCGAAATCATCAACCGTATGTTGGAAGATTTTCGTGTCAGGAACCAGATCAATGTTCGTG
>JBGPQJ010000117.1:0-9845 GCA_041488995.1 Anaerolineae bacterium | reverse complement strand
TCCGCAAATATTTGCCGGATCACCATCATTCTTGACGATATTAAAGCTGCGTGCAATTCGGTTTCCATCTGCAGAAGTCTCCGCGATATATTTTCTTGCCACATCATAGAGAAGCAGACGCTGGGCTCTGGTCAACACCTCCGCCTCACCCGGCGGTGATGAGATGGAATCTACAAAAGCTATCGCGGTTGGAATCTGGGGAGGCATGCGAGTGGGAGCATTCAAAGCCAATTGCATTGGCTTTTGGTTAAGAGTGGCTGGTAAATCATCTTTAAAAGCGGCAGCATCCGCAGGGGAAGACATGACTTGAAACCAGATTATCAGCCCCAAGATAAACCCGGCTATGAGGATTTTAGTGTTTTTCTTAACCCCAAAAATGCGTCTCATGAGCATTAGTATAGCAATCTCTTAGAGATTGAAAAATTGCGAATAGATGACATGCACTTTACAGTTCCCTAACAACCAACGACTTGACATTCGCCCTTGTCCGACTATAATAATCACATATTTATTGACGTACCCGGAGACAAGTAACTGCACTCCCTTCCAGAGAGCCGCCGGCTGGTGCAAGGTGGCAGGCAATGCAGCGAAATCCCCTCCGGACTCCCCTCCAGGAGCGTCGCTCTCGCAGGGATGCACCCAACCAGTGCCATCGTAAGAGGGACGGGAACGCCCGTTACAGCGTAATCCGAGGCCCCCTTCCAGCTGCCTCCAATTCCTGGAAATTGGAAAAAACGCAGAAGGAGTTGAGGGGGCAAAAGCAGGTGGTACCACGAGCCGCCCCTCGTCCTGCATAGGAGGGGCGGTTACTTTATTGCATGAGGAGGTACTACCATGTTGGACATCAGCATCATCCGAGAAACACCCGACGTCGTCCGCAAGGCGCTCAACGACCGCCAGATGGACCCTGCCCCGGTGGAGGCCATCCTGGCGTTGGATACACGGCGTCGGACCCTGCTGGCAGAAGTCGAAGCTCTAAAAGCGGAACGCAACACCGTCTCCAAAGAGATCAGCCTAATGAAGGACGCAGCCGCGCGTCAGGGAAAAATCGAAGCCATGCGCGGTGTCGGCGATAAAATTTCCGCATTGGACAAGGAAATCGCCCTGGTTGAATCCGACCTGACTTCGCTGATGGCGACACTCCCCAACATTCCAGACCCGCGTACTCCTTACGGCAAGGACGACAGCGAGAATATCGTCATAAAGACCGTTGGGCAGCTTCCCGAATTCGACTTTGTCCCCAAGCCACACTGGGATCTGGGACCCGCCCTGGGTATCATTGATTTCGAACGGGGTACCAAGCTCACGGGGTCACGCTTCTACGTGCTCAGTGGCGCAGGGGCACGTCTTCAACGGGCAATCATCGCCTGGATGCTCGATATCCACATCCGCCAGGGCTATACCGAACAATATCTGCCTTTCATGGTCAAAACAGCCACGGTCTTCGGCGCCGGTCAGTTGCCCAAATTCGCTGACAATCTATACAAAGACTTCGAGGAAGATTATTACTTCGTCCCCACCGCGGAAGTGCCGCTGACCGGCCTGCACATGGATGAAATTCTGGAGGATGACAGTCTGCCGCGTTTCTACACCGCTTACACTCCCTGCTTCCGCCGCGAAAAAATGAGCGCCGGGCGGGATGTACGCGGCATCAAACGCGGTCACCAGTTTGATAAAGTAGAGATGTACATCTATTGCAAACCGGAAGACTCGGAATCCATGCATCTCAAAATGCTGGCCGATGCTGAACAGACCTGTGCCGCGCTCGGCCTCACCTATCGCGTCAAACAACTATGCACAGGCGACATCGGCTTCGGTTCAGCCCTGACCTACGATCTTGAAGTATGGGCCCCCGGCTGTAATGAGTGGCTCGAGGTTTCATCGGTGTCGAATGTCCGCGACTTCCAGGCCCGCCGCGCGAACATCAAATACCGTCCGGCGGATGGAGGCAAGCCGCGCTTTTTGCACACGCTCAATGGTTCCGGACTCGGGCTGCCCCGCACCCTGATCGCCGTTATGGAGAACAACCAGCAGGCGGATGGGTCGATTGTCATCCCCGAAGTCCTGCACCCCTGGATGGGTGGCGTGGACGTCATCAAGCCTTGATTTAAGAAGGTCTTGCGAAGATAACAATCCTGCGCAAGGCCTTATAATATATCCATGAACTGGCCGCTGATCTTCCTGCAAGCTGCGACGGCAACGGTCATGATAATCAGCCTGTTTGGGTTGCTGTTACCCATCTACCCCGGGTTGACTGTCATCTGGGTCGCCTCGTTGATCTACGGTATCCTGGTCGGTTTCAAGGCGTTGGGATGGGCTGCCTGGCTGATCTTTGCGTTCATCACCCTCCTCATGCTCTTTGGCAATGTCATCGACAATATCGTTACTGGTAAGAAGGCTTACGATAGCGGGGCTTCCATCTGGTCTGTGATTGTGGCCATGATCGCCGGCATGGTCGGCGCAATCATCTGGACGCCCATTGGCGGGTTGCTGGTCGCCCCGCTGGCACTGTTGCTGGCCGAATACTACCGCCAGAGGACGTGGCGAAAAGCATTTGCCTCCACCCGGGGATGGCTGGTGGGACTTGGCTGGTCATTTATCCTTCGGTTCCTGTCCGGTTCAGGCATGATCGGTCTATGGTTGATCTGGGCATTGAATACACACTAGATGAATAATTTCGCATTAACGTCAATATTTAATTCAAGGCTCCTGTCACAAGGAAGTGACATGAGCCTTGGAAATCATGCACATACAGATTAATCAAAATTCATTATAATAGTAAAAATCAAATCCGCGTCGGTAACCAATCCCGACATATTCAATCAACATTTTTATTCACAAGAGGAGGACCAAATGCCACCCGTGTTATATGAAGTACTTAACATTCTCGGTTTCTTATTGCGCCTGGCAGGGATGATCGTTCTTGGCCTGGCAGTCAGTCTCTTTACAGTGGAAATTTTCAAGAAAGGATTGCAGGTGTGGATGGTGCAAGTCGCCCTGTTCCTGGGTTTTATTGGACTTGTCATTGCACTCAGCACCTTTACATCACCCGGTACCCTGGGCGCATTCGGTCTCGGCGCCGGTGCAGGACTTCTTCTCCGCCTGGGTTTGAAAAAAGCTGACAATGAAGAAGAGGCAAAGAAAGAATAGTAAGTGGAAATACATGCGGGGCGTTCCAAGATGGAACGCCCCGCTTTTCTTAAGTCTTTTGCTATGGTGCCACATTGAACAGGCGGATGAAACCATCCCAAGTGGAATTTTCCAGGCTGGTAATATCTACAATTCGACCGGGTTTGAAAGCAGGGCGGTGATGAGCTTAACCGCATTCTGCACATCGTTCAAATCCACCATCTCAGACGGGGCATGGACATAACGGCACGGGATCGAGATGCAGCCGACCGGCACACCGGACCGGCTGACTTGCATGGCCGTGGCATCGGTGGTGCCGCCCAAAAGGATTTCACGCTGGTAGGGCAGGCGGTTCTTTTCAGCGGTGGTAATCATCCACCGGACAATGCGCGGGTCGGAAAGCATGCCGCCATCCTTGATCTTGATGGCAGGACCCTTACCAAGCGCCAGCTCGATGTTTTTCATGCCGGGGGTATCGCCCCAACCGGTGACATCAATGGAGAAGCCCAGGTCAGGCGCAACACCGTACGCTGAGGGGCCTGCGCCGCGCAGACCGACCTCCTCCTGCACGGTGAAGACGAAATAAACCTCGTGCGGGGTGGATTTCAGCTTGCGCAGGGATTCGATGGCCACCGCGCAACCGATACGGTCGTCCATAGATTTCGCGACGAGACGGTCGCCCATGGCCA
Organism: Anaerolineae bacterium; assembly: GCA_041488995.1. Lineage (GTDB taxonomy): Bacteria > Chloroflexota > Anaerolineae > Anaerolineales > Villigracilaceae > JBGPQJ01. Next base: position 6,027 of record JBGPQJ010000117.1, on the reverse strand, counting down.
TGAACGGACGCTCAAAGGCGGCGACATCGCCAGTCTTAACCGGATGGTTTTTATCGCTTGCGGCGCCCACATCAATGTAGCATTTATCGAGTGCGGGGGTGTCGGTGGGTTTTTCAAGCGGCTCGGCATAGATGATACCGGGCGTGCCATTGGCGAAACGAACGCGCCCTCCCATCAGGTGCTGGGGTCGCACCCCCCCGATGTTGGTGAAGCGCACGAAACCGTGGGCGTCGATATGCGTGGCGACCAGCCCGATCTCGTCCATGTGGGCAGCGATCATGATTTTCCTGCCATTCTTTTTCGCCTGACCCTTGCGCACAATCAAACTGCCAAGGGGATCCACGCGGATTTCATCGGCAAAGGGTTTCACCTCGGCGCGAATGACCTCACGGATGGCGGACTCATACCCGGAAGGGCTGAAGGTTTCGGTCAATTTTTGAATGAGTTGTTTCATATCCAATCCTTTTATTCATCCAGTGATGAATGCTGAAAACAAAGGTTATGATGGCAATGTCAGTGGAAGTCCGGTCGAATAGGTTTTGATTTCGTTTTTCGTAATGACGTACACCTGCTGGCGTCCCATCACCTGCCAGGTCGCACCGGGTGAACCAACGAGGGCGGTATCTTCGTCGATGCCCAGGACGTATTCTCCAGCCGCGAGACGAGACTGGAGCAGAGGCACAAGCATCCCACGCCAGCGCAGCATGCGGTCAAAGTGCGGGAAGATGGTCGCACCGCGCAGTGTTCCAAAGGCTGCCTTCTGACGGATACCCAATGTTCGGAAATCAGGTATATGTTCACCCAGGATCATCGCGCCGGCTGAGCAGCCTGCATAGACCGCGCCGCGTTCAAAGGCTTTTTCTGCCGCCTGCCATAGCTTCGAACCATGCAGCGTTTCAAAAAGGTAATGCGGGTTGCCGCCTGAACAATAAACCAGGTCAGCGTTCTCGACAACTGCTGCATTTGCGGGGTCATCCGCTTCGCTGCGCTGGGTGACGTGCAGTGCTGTGACGTCTGCTCCCAGACGGCGGAAATGGTCTTTGCCCATGCGCATCCAACGCGAAACAGAAGATTCGCCTTCCTCCCCGGCTGCAGTTGGCAGGCAAGCCACGCGCGGCGTACGCCCGTTCTCCCCGCAGTTGGCAAGCAAATGACAGTCAATGTCATCCATGACCGGTAAATATTCCCCAGAACCCGCTAACGCGATCAAACCATTCATCATAACTATTCGTAAGAGAAACACATAAAATTCATTTTCTATCTACCGCTAAAAGACCCGGCGTCAGCTTTTTCAAGCCTGCATACAACAAGGCCAGGGTATGTTTCCAGTCATCCATACGGGAGATGCTCACCGCAGAATGGGTGTAGCGATGCGGCACCGAGACAGACACTGCTGGAATCCCTGCCAGCTGCTTGTGGATTGCCCCGGCGTCTGTCCCGCCACTCCCCGGCTGGCGGAACTGATAGGGAATCCCTGCCGCCTCCGCTGTCTCTGCCAGGAAGCGGATGAGGCGCGGGTCGGAGAGAGTCCCGGCATCGGTGGTGTATATAGCAGGGCCAGACCCAAGCTTCGTGTTGTAGGTCACATTTTCACTACCGTCGTAAGCCGGTAAATCATTGGCAGGGGTCGCATCCAGCGCGATCGCCAGGTCGGGATTAAAGTAATGCGCCGCGACTTTCGCCCCGCGCAGACCGATTTCCTCCTGCACGGAAAACGCTGCACACAGGTCTACATTTTCCGGCGCCGATTTTACCAGCTCGATCAGCGTGACAACGCCGATCCGGTCATCAATCGCCTTGGCGAGGATGGAGGGACCGACGCGCTTGAATCTCGTTGCGAAGGTTGCCCGGTCACCGATTTTTACCTTGGCGCTGCCCGGGCCAACGTCGATGCGCAGCTGGTCCAGCGGGATCTTTTTCCGGCGTTCTTCCTCCGTGGTCAGATGGATGGCACGCGCACCGATGACTCCCGGGATATTATTCTTGCCCACCAAAACCAGTTTTCCCACCAGCTGGCGCACATCCAGCCCTCCGACGGTCTCGAAACGAAAGATCCCATCACCGTCATCGGCGACGATCATGAAACCCACTTCGTCCATGTGCGCATCGAGCATCACCCTGACGCGGTTCCTGCCCGAGCCTTTTTTCGTCACCAGCACGTTGCCGAGCGCATCCACCTGCACGTCGTCGGCAAAGGGTTTGACTTCTTTCAGCACGATCTGGCGTACTTCACCTTCATCGCCCGAGACGGCGCAGGCATTGCATAATTTTTCCAGCAGCTTGATTTGGGATGTACCAATCGTTGGGGTTTTCTCAGCCATATTATTCATCCCAGGTGATCTTGCTCATGAAATCGGGTTCCAGACTGGCGATAAATTCCGCCAGCAATCGCCCCGCGCGTTGGATGTCTTTGACGGCGACCACTTCCACCGGCGTATGCATATAACGCAAGGGAATGCTGACCACCATGGTCGGGATGCCTTCTGCCGCCACCTGCATGGCATAGGCATCCGTACCGGACATACGCGGCATCACTTCTGTTTCGTGCGGGATCTCAAGCCTGTCCGCCAGTTCGTTGAATTTCTTATACAGATACGGGTGTATGTTCGGCCCGAACCCCAGGCATGGCCCTTTACCCAGCGGATGGGTTAACCAATCTGTCGCACCCGGACCCTTTGCATGGGTGACGTCCACGGCGACAGCCAGGTCGGGGCGTACTTCGAACGCGGAGGTGTATGCCCCTCCAAGTGTGACCTCCTCCTGAGAAGTGGCGACTGCCCACACATCCCAGACATGGGTTTTGGACTGCAATTCCTCCAGAGCAATGGTCAGGGCAGCCACGGACGCACGGTTATCCAACGAATGGCCGGAGATGGCATCCCCGGCGAGTTCTGTGGGTTCGGTGGCATAGGAGACCAGGTCCCCCACGCGGACGCGCTGCGCCACCTGCCCGGGGAGAAGACCAACATCCACCAGCAACTGGTCGAGCGGGACAGGGCCTTCCCCCACTGAGGGCGGGAGCATTTTTACGGGCGGCTGGACGACCACCCCGGGCAAATCTTTTGACCGGCTGGAGCCTGTGGCATGGACAGTCACCTGCGTTCCTGGAAGGACACGCGCGTCCACCCCGCCGATGTTGGTCAGGTGAAGAAAGCCGTCTTTGATTGAAGTCACCATCATGCCGATGGCGTCCATGTGGGTGGTGATCATAATGGATGGGCGCGGTGTTTTTCCCACGCCGTTTTTCAAGGCGTGCAGCGAGCCTAACCTGGACAAGCTCACCTGGTCAACCAGCGGCGTCCATTTTTCTCGAATGAGCAGCATGATGGGACTTTCGTAAGCGGAAAGCCCTGGCGCTGCAAGCATCGTCTTCAGAAATGGGAGGATGTCTGTCATGGTATTAGTTTTCGTTTCCATTCGTGAATTAATAATATCCGCTATCCGCCATTCATCACGGCGGAGTGAGTGTATCCGTGGGTGTGGGAGTTGGAGGCACCGGTGTATCCGTCCATGTTGCAGTTGGCGTGAAGGTAGCTGTCGGCGGAGGTGTGAAGGTAGCTGTCGGTGGAGGCGTGAAGGTAGCCGTCGGCGGGACAGGCGTGAAGGTGGCTGTCGGTCGGACAGGCGTGATGGAAGGAGTCCAGGTGGGCGGTATGAACAGGGTAGGGGTGATGGTCGGTGTACCGGACGGCGTGGGTGTGGCAGTATCGGTGGAGGTCTGGCTGGGGGTTAAGGTATTCAGCACCGGAGTCACCGAAAAATTGAAAGTCGAGGTCGGCGAAAGGGTCGCAGTGGGAGTCTCATCGACCTTTCCCCCGCTCGGAGCAACCATAATCGCCACCAGTCCCACGCAGTAGAACGGGATGGTCGCCAGGATGATGATGATCAAAATGACACGCAGGCGCGCGCGCGGGTCGGAGGGCAGGTTCACGTTGATTAATATATCATCAGTCTGCAAGCGGAGCAAGCAATTGAGATAAAATAAACCCATGATTCCCCTTCACCTGAAACTCTCCGGCTTTCTCTCGTACCGCGACCCGGTGGACCTGGATTTCACGAGCTTCGAACTGGCCTGCATCTCCGGGGAGAACGGCGCAGGCAAATCGTCCCTGCTGGACGCTATTACCTGGGTGCTGTTCGGGCAGGCACGCAAACGGGACGAGGCGATTATCAACTCCGTCTCGACCGCAGCCGAGGTGGTGCTGACGTTTAGCTATGAAGGTGCCACCTATCGCATCCAACGCACCCTGCCGCGCGGGAAAAGCACCCTCCTTGAATTTCAAATCCTGGACGAAGGGGAGAAGACTGGGAACACAAACCAGTGGCGGCCACTCACAGAACGGACGACCCGCGACACGCAGGCGCGCATCGAGCATATCCTTCATCTGGACTATGACACATTCGTCAACGCGTCGTTTTTCTTGCAGGGCAAGGCCGACCAGTTCACCCAGCAAAAAGCCAGCGACCGGAAACGGATCCTTGCAAGCATTCTCGGGTTGGACGCCTGGGAGGAATATAAGAACCGGACTGCTGAGCGACGCAAACAAGTCGAACATGAACTGGATGGGGTGGACGGGAGGATTGGCGAAATCAACGATGAGCTCAAGGAAGAAGACGAACGCAAACAACATCTCACCGCTTTGGAAGGCCAACTGTCCGGGTTGAAAACCAGCCGCAAGGCGCAGGAATCTGCTTTGGAGGCCATGAAGCAGGTCGCCGCATTCCTGGCGGAACGCCGCAAGCTGGCCGAGACTCTGCATACGCAGGTCCAGCGCGCCGAGTCGAACCGAGTTTCGCTTCAAACACAACTCGACGAGCGCGTGGTGGAACGGAGCGCGTATGGCGCATTGCTCGCGCGCGCAGGTGAGATGGAATCTGCCTATAAGACATGGCAATCCGCGCGAGAAATGCTGGAAAAGTGGGATCAGATCGCCATTGAGTTTCGCGAGCATGAAAAGAAGAGACAGCCTTATCTGGATGAAATCAATGCCGAGAAGGCAAGGCTGGATCAGGAGCAGGCCGTACTGAACGAACAACTCGAATCGGTCAACGAGCAGCGTGCCGATGTCAGTCCATTGACATTGGAAATTGAAGAAACAAAGAAACTGCTGGCCCAAGTCGAGCAAAAAATCACCCAGCGCGATGAACTTAAATCCAGGATGGACTCTTCGCGCGAGCGGTCTGCCGCCCTGAAAGCTGAAAGTGACGCGCTCAAGATCCAGATGGATGAGCACAAAACGCGCATCGACCAGATCTCAAAAATTGAAGGCGCGACCTGTCCCCTGTGCGGACAACCGCTCACCGCCGAGCACCGCAAATCCACACTGGAGCAGCTCAAACGCGAAGGCAAGGAGATGGGCGACCGCTGGCGCGCGAACAAGTTGGAAAATGAGCGATTGGTGAGCGAAATAAATAAGTTGGAGTCGCAATCCGGCAAACTCTCGAACGTGGACAAGGAGCGGCTTGATCTATCCGGGTCTCTTTCCAGGTTGACGGAGCGGCTGGATACATTGAAAAAGGCCACCGCCGAGTGGGAGGCCAGCGGCGCGAAACGGCTCAAGGAAGTCAATAAATTGATCGAGAAGGGCAATTTCGCGCCCGCAGCTCACAAGGCACTCACTGCCCTGGACAAGGAGTTGAAAAAGCTGGGGTATGATGCATCCGCCCACGATGCAGCCCGCCAGGAGGAGACTGCGGGTCGCTCCGCCGAGCAGGACTTCCGGGCGCTGGAAAAAGCCCGGGCAGCGCTCACCCCCCTGGAACGCGAGATTGCCGGTTTGCTGTCCCAATTAAACACACTGCAGGCCGAGATCGAACAACTCAAACAAGAGTCTGTGAAGGCTCAAACAGCGCTCGACCAGTCACAGGCACCCGACCTGGACTCTGCCGAACGCGCATTATTTACCCTGCAGGAACAGGAGAACCGCCTGAACCAGGATGTGGGCGCAGCGCGGCAGAAGGTGAATGTGCTCGACGAATTACGCGCCCGCAAGAAACGACTTGAAAGTGAGCGTGAAGGGCTGGCCT
>JBGPQJ010000116.1:0-9932 GCA_041488995.1 Anaerolineae bacterium | reverse complement strand
TAGCCGGGTTGGTCCTGCAGGTGAGCTTACCAGATTGGGTCTCGTCGGACCCCTGATTTCTGCATAACTATGATTCGGTAAGTGAAACTTATATATCGTTCACTTTTAGCACAGCATATAAAGGAAAAGTGACTTTTGAAGCTGCACTGGAGAAAAGTATCGACCGTGGCCAACGACTAATAACAACCAATCACTTCTATTCATTTTCTCCCCTTCTGCTATTCACACTTATGTTATCTCGCTTATTCCGATTATTCAAGTTCTATAAAATACAAAGTTGTTCCTTGGTGAATAAGAAAACCCCTCACTAGTACAGGTACCTGAGGGGTCAAAAGCTCCTCGACGACCCCACCTGCAACTAGCGCTCGGGTGCGCACAGTGCGCGGGACTCGCCTGCCCTGAACGACAGGTCAGGGAACCTGGAACCTAGCGGATAACAGTTGCCCGCATTACCGAATTGAGAAATTGATCTCCCCCCAAATTCCATTCCCCGATAATATTACCTCTGGATCCGCCCCGAGCCGCTCCCATTCAGCAGCTGGTTCACCTCCTCCACCGTTACCAGGTTCATGTCCCCTGGGATGGAGTGTTTCAGGCAGGAGGCTGCCACGGCGAATTCGAGCGCTTCTTGATTTTTCATTCGGATCACCAGACCGTAGATCAGCCCGGCAGCAAAGGCATCGCCGGTGCCCACCCTATCGATGATATCCGAAACCTCGTAATGCCTGCTCAGGTGGAATTCACTCCGGTCATGCAGGCAGGCAGACCAGCCGTTGCGGTTGGCATTCACGCTCTCGCGCAGGGTGATGGCCTGCATCTTCAAGTTTGGAAACTTCGCTAATACACTCTCGCACAAGCTGCGGTATTTCTGCGGATCGAGTGCGCCTGTGGAGTCTTCCGCTACGGGAGTTCCGTTTAAGATCCCCAGGGCTTTCTGGCAGTCCTCTTCGTTGGCGATGCCGATATCTGCCAGGGCAACCAGCTCCGCCATCACCTCGGGGGCTTCCTTGCCATATTTCCAGAGGTTTTTTCGGTAGTTGTAATCCAATGAAACCGTGATCCCTTTCGCCCGCGCGGTTTGCATGGCGGTTTTAGCGATCGCAGCAGTATTGAGGCTGATGGCCGGGGTGATACCCGAGAGATGGAACCAATCGGCTCCCTTGAAGATCGCCTCCCAATCGTACTCCGAAGGATGGGTAATATCAAAGGCTGAATTTGCACGGTCATAGATCACCCGCGAAGGTTTCTGGTTGGCGCCGGATTCCAGGAAATAAATGCCCACGCGGCTGCCTGAGCGGGCGATATGGGAGACATCCACTCCCCTACTGCGCAAGAAGCACACGCATTCGTCGCCGACCGGGTTGCGGGGCAGCGCGGAAACAAAGACCGCCTGCTGCCCGAAATAGGCCAGCGAAACGGCCACATTGGCCTCTCCCCCGCCAAAGGTCGCTTCAAGCGAAGTGGATTGGAACAGGCGCTCATTCCCAGGCGCTTTCAACCTGAGCATGATCTCCCCGAATGTGACGATGCGGCTTGTCATGATGTTTCTCCCAATAATACATTCATTCACTGCGGACCTGCACCACCATCTCGATTTCCACCGGGATATGCCCCGGGAGGTCGCTCACCCCGATGGAAGTACGGGCATGCCGGCCGTGCTCCCCGAATATCTCAACGAGCAAATCCGAGGCTCCGTTGATCACCGCAGGCTGGCGGTCAAAATCGGGGGCGCTGTTCACATACCCGTTCACTTTGACGATGCGTTCCACCAGGTCCAGGCTGCCGAGCAGGGACCTTGTCACACTCAGAAGGTTCAGCATGGTCTGCCTGGCGGCTGCGTACCCCTGTTCCTCGCTCACCTCCGCGCCCAGCCGACCTTTGAAGAGCAATTCGCCATCGCGGTAGCAGGTGGTTCCCGAAAGGAAGAGCAGATCCCCAGTTCGCTGTGCCAGCAGGTACGATCCCGCCGGCTGCGGAGGCTTCGGAAGGGTTAATCCTAATTCTACAAGCTTTTTTTCTGCACCCATTGATTCGTTTCCACCTGATTCCCGGGCTTCCCGGGTATCCCGCCTGAGCGGAAACCAGAGAAGCCCGAGTATTGAGGTACTTTGTGAATTTCAGGGTTCCTAACCTGTAGGATCAATGAAAGAGCGATGACGGCCGGGAGAGGGTATTGGAGCGACGATGTCCCTGAAATCCACCCAATCTCAACCTAGAAGAGGCTGTTCGGATCGTAGAATTTGTCTACGTTATCCTTGGTGATCAGCGGAGACGGGAGATAGGTATCCTTTTCAGGGGTTGCGCCGGCGAGGATCCCCAATATGCGGGCAAAACCGCCGCGGCCAATCTGATCGGAATTGTTGAGTCCAGTGCACCCGTAATTGGAGCCATTCTTAATTTGGAGCAGTGCTTCTTTTTGACCATCCACACCGCAGAGGAACATTTCATCGGTGCGACCGGCATCGGCGATGGCGCGCTGGGCGCCCAGGCACATGGAATCGTTCTCGCAGAACACGGCATCGATCTTGGGATTGGCAGCCAGAAGGTTTTCCATCTGCTTCAAACCGCCATCTTCACTCCAACCGCCAAAATCGGGGGCGGTGACGATCTTGATGCCCGAGACTTTGCTGAGAACATCGAGGACACCATTGGTGCGGTTCAGGCCGATCGAGTTATCCGCCGGGCCGCCTTTGATCATAACCACGGTGCCGTTTCCACCAAGCTTATCGTTGATGAACTTGCCATCCTGCTGACCGATGGTGAAATTATCCGGACCGACGTAGCTGGTGTAGCCGCTCTTCCACTGCCGGTCGACCAAAACAGAAGGGATACCGGCTTTGTTAATGGAATCCATGGCTGCGGGGAGCTGCTCGAGCCAGGCGCCGCTGATGATGATCCCATCCACTTTCTTGGCGATGAGGTCTTCGATATCGGAATTCAACTTGGCAGCATCCCCATTGGCATCCGTGCTGATGATCTCAACATTGGGGTAGGCGGCTGCGGCAGCCTTGACGGCGTCATTCATGCCGATGAAATAGGCACAGCACTGCGAGAAATTCGCCATGCCGATCTTGATTTTTTCTTTGGCGACCGGGGCACCGGCCGGAGCGGCCTGAGGTGCGCAAGCAGTGAGAACAAAGACCAGGATCAAAATGATGCTAATAACGGTTAACTTTTTCATTCCACTCTCCTTCGACTTTTTGAATTGGTTACTGACGATGAAAAGACACAACTAACTCTTTGTCTTTTCTTTTCTACTGACCTCCTTTCACCAAGCTGTTTTTCCCTGTTCATGCGGTGGAGGGGCAAAGATAAATCTATTTATCTTTTCGGCGGGCAAGAACAGCGAACAGGATGATCAAACCTTTAAATATCTGCTGGTAATAAGATTGCACATTGAAGAGATTAAGCAGGTTATCGATCAACCCCAACGTTACAACCCCGCCCAGCGTCCCCAACACACTCCCTCCGCCCCCTCCCAGGATCGCACCCCCGATAACACAAGCCGCAATCGCATCAAGCTCGAACCCGCCGCCCAAACTTGGCTGGGAAATCCCCAAACGGGATGCCAGCAGCACCCCAGCCAGGGCAGCGCAGGTGCCCGAAATAATATAGGCCAGCATGACATTCCCGCGAACATTAATGCCTGCCAGGCGAACTGCTTCCTCGTTACCACCGATGGCAATGATCGCCCGGCCGGAGGTTGTCCGGTTGATGAAGAATCCCGCAACCAGGAATGCGATGAACATGATTATGATGGACAGCGTGAATGGACCCAAAATCGGCGTTCCGAACACTTCCCGGAAGGCCGGGTCCTGGGGAGTGATCGGGGTTTGCGAGTAAACATACACCAGCCCGCGTATGGCTCCCAGGGTTGCCAGGGTGACAATAAACGGTTGAAGTTTGAAGCGAGAAATGACGAACCCATTTACCGCACCAGCCAGACCTCCCGCGCAAAGTGCGATCAGTATCGCCACCGGGATGGGTAAACCCACGTTTTGGATCATCCCGGATACTAAAATTGAAGCCAGGGCGACCACAGAACCAACCGAGAGATCTATCCCGCCGGTAAGAATCACGACCAGCATCCCCAGGCTTATGATCCCGTTGGTCACGATCTGGCGGAGAAGGTTGCCGATATTTGCATAGGAGAAGAACACATCCGTTAATGACGCAGCGATAAAGAGGAGGATAAAAAACGCCAGCAGGAAGACATAATTCACCCACTGCCGTTTTCCCCCTGCCCGGATTTGCCCTGTAGAAAAGTTGGCATAGAACCCTTTCAGGGCATTCATAATCCGTTCCCCAAATCCCATCTTTTTGTTCTCCGCATTACTCATGAAGCAACTCCTGCAGCACACGATAATAGACTCTCTTCACTTGCCTGCGCCCGGTTGAATTCACCCGCCGTGCGTCCATCTTTCATGACCAATACCCTATCGCTCATCCCCAGGATCTCGGGCAGTTCAGAGGAAATCAGGATGATGCCAATGCCCCGATCGGCAAGGTCGCCGATAATTCGGTAGATCTCCATCTTGGTAGCCACATCCACCCCGCGGGTGGGCTCATCCAGGATCAGGATCTTTGCCTCCGAAAGAAGCCACTTGGCCAGGATCACTTTCTGTTGGTTACCGCCACTGAGCCGGCGGACGATTGTATTTATCTGATCAGGATGAATTGATAATTCTTTCACTTTGAAAGCCACGCGTTCATTTCGTTTGCGGATATCGAGGAAGATGCCCCGGCTGACCTGGTCCATGGTGGCCAGGCTGGCGTTATCGACGATCGAACAGCTCAGCACAAGGCCGTCCTTCTTGCGGTCCTCGGTCAGGAGGGCAATCCCAGCTTTCACCGCCTGGCGAGGCGATCTAATATGCAGCTGCTTGCCGTTCAACCTAATCTCCCCGGAGGTGACCTTATCGGCGCCAAAAATTCCCCGCGCCACCTGGGTGCGTCCACTGCCCACCAGTCCGAAGAATCCCAGGATCTCTCCCTGTTTTAGCGAAAAAGAAACGTCGTGGTACACCTTTTCCCCGGTCAGACCTTTCACGGAGAGGATCTCCTGACCCGGTTTGGGGCTTCGATGGGGATAGAGCTCCCCCAGGGTGCGGCCCACCATCATGCGGATCAGCTGGTTTTCATCGGTTTCGTTGGGTTTGACCGTACCGATCAGTTCACCGTCTTTGAGTACTGTGATCCGGTCGGCGATCTCGAACACTTCATCCAGGCGGTGGGAAATATAGAGGATTAGGGCGGGGGCGTTTTTCAATACCTGGATGATTTCAAAAAGACGTTTTAATTCCTCCTGGGAGAGAACCGCCGAAGGCTCGTCGAGTATCCAGATCTTCGGCTGGGTGACCGCGGCTTTGGCAATTTCCACCATCTGTTGATGGGATACGCTCAAACTGGATACCGGCAGGCGCACTTGCAGCCCGGTGAAACCGATCTCTGCAAGCTTTTGTTCGGCGAGGTGATGAGCCTCATCCCAATCCACCATCCAGTTGTTCTTCTTTGTGGGCATTTGACCCAGGAGGATATTTTCGGTGACGCTCAGATGCGATACCAGGCTGAATTCCTGGTAGACGGCTTGGATCTGCAACCGGCGCGCGCTAAGCGGCGATTTGATCGATACCGGTTCGCCATCCAAGATCACCTCGCCGGAATCTTTTTGCAGGGCACCGGCCAGGATCTTCATCAGGGTGGATTTGCCTGCCCCGTTCTCCCCGACGATGGCGTGAACCTCGCCCAGGCGCGCACTGAAATCCACGCCTTTGAGGGCTTGTGTGCCGTCAAAGCTCTTGTGGATATTCCGCATCACCAAAAAATCGGTTTCCGCCATAAACCTGATCCTTTACCTGGCTTCTGAAAAAGCGTTATGAACGACGATCGTTTTCTGGTCGGTCATTTCTTCGAGGGTGTCGTGGATACCTTCACGGCCATGCCCGCTCATCTTGATCCCGCCGAAAGGCAGGGTTTCCACACGAAGGGCAGTGGACCAGTTGATGATCACGCCGCCGGCTTCCAGCTTATAGGCGATATCAAAGGCTTTGTTAATATCGTTGGTGAAAACGGCAGATTGAAGCCCGTAGGGGGAATCGTTCACCATGCGAATGGCCTCCTCGAGGGAGGTGAAGGGAACCAGGGGCGCAACCGGTCCAAATACCTCTTCTTTGAAGAGGGGCATATCCACTTTTACATTGGTGAGTACGGTCGGGTCCATGAAAGCATTGTGACGGGTTCCCCCCGCCCTCACCTTGGCGCCGAGGCGAACCGCCTCGATGACGAAATCCTCCACTTCCTTCGCGGCTTTTTCTGAGATCAAGGGGCCAACATCGGTATCTTCCAGCAGTTGGTCGCCAACCTTTAATTGTTTGGTTTTTTCGGTTAATAGATCCGCGAATTTATCATAGATGGATGCTTCCACAAAGATCCGTTTCACCGCGCAGCAGATCTGCCCGTTACCGCGGGCCAGCCGGCCGAGCACAACGGCGGTGGCGGCTTTATCAAGGTCGCAATCACCCAGGATGATCAGGGCGTCGTTGCCGCCCAGCTCCATGTGAACTTTTTTCAAGGTTTCGGCAGCCATCTGGGCGATCTTGATCCCGACTTCGGTGCTGCCAGTGACGGTGACTAGCTGGATGCCTTCGGCTTTGGCAAGGAAACTGCCAATCACGGCGCCCGACCCGGTGACCATCTGGTGCGCGCCGCGCGGGAGACCGCATTCTTCCATCAGGGCAGCGATCTTAAGGAGGGTCAGCGGGCACTGGCTGGGCGGTTTGGAGATGACCGCGTTCCCCGCTGCCAACGCGGAGGCAGCCTTATGCCCCCACAACTCCACGGGGTAATTGAAGGGGATGATGGCGGCCACCACGCCCAGAGGCTGGCGGATAGTGATGGCGAAATGGCGCTCGTTCCCGCGAACGGCATCCACCGGTATCACCCGCCCGAAAATGCGCTTGGCTTCTTCGGCGAAATTGCGGAATATATTGGCGGTCACGGAGACTTCCGCGCGGGTCTGCTGGATCGGCTTGCCGTTTTCCATTGCCAGCAGCCGGCACAATTCTTCCAGGTGGGCATCCATGGATTCAGCGATGCGGTGAAGGATCTGATAACGTTGCAACGCTGTCAGGCGCTTCATCGCAACCTTACCCTGCTGGGCAACTGCCAGGACGCGGGCCATATCCTCCAGTGTGGCGCTCGGGACCTTATCGATCTCCTCGCCAGTTCCGGGATTGCGGATGCTGGTCCAGGTCTTATCTGAGGATTCCACCCATTGACTGTCGATTAGCATTTTCATCATTTTTCCTCCAGGATTATTCCAATAGATTTAAAAGGTTCGCGCCTCATTTTGGTAAAGTCGGTTTGGGCTGGGGATATCCGGAATAGCCTTTACGGCGGGAGATCAGGGTGGCAGCTTCAACAACCTGCGACCCCAACTGCTCACACCTTTCCCGGTCCATCCGTTGGCGGGGGGCTGAGATGCTGATGGCGGCGATGGGGGTGGCGGTGAAATCAAAAATGGGCGATCCAACGCAGCGGATGCCCATTTCGTTTTCTTCATCATCTACGGCAAAATACCGTCGCCGGGTGACTTCCAATTCCTTCCTGAGCTGTTCCGCGGAAGTAATCGATTTTTCCGTGCGCGCAGGGAGCGCTTCGGAAAGAACTGCGCCCAGCAGCTTTTCATCGCTGAAGGCAAGGATGGCCTTTCCGAGTGCAGTGCAATACATGGGAAGCCGAGCGCCAATATGAGAAAACATGCCCAAAGCATGTTTGCCTTCGATCTTGGCGATATAGACAACTTCCGTCCCTGAAGGGACTGCCAGGTGGATGGTCTCCCCGGTCTGGTCTGATAAATCTCCCAGGATGGACTGGCTCTCAGTGCGCAGGTCGCTGTGCACCAGGAAGGAGCCAGCAAGCTCGATCACCTTGGTCCCCAGGCAGAAGCGCTCTCCATCTTTTCGTTCCGCCAGCCCGAGCTCCTGAAGGGTGGCAAGATAGCGGTGAGTGGAGCTCTTGGGCATGTCGATCAGCACCGAAAGCTCAGTAAGGTTGACTCCGTAATCGGCTTTAGTGGCCAGGATATCGAGTATCCCGACGGCTTTTTTGACCGTGGTGGAAACAGAGGCTGCTCTTGATTTTTCGTTGGGAATACCGCGGCTGGCAGGCTGACCTGTCTTCTTGACCGCGGTTTTTATATCGCCTAGATCAGCAGACAACTCGCACTATCCTCGCAAAAGATCGGATTTTCAAGACCAAGGATGAATATTATTAATGGATTTCAATATTTGGAACTGCATTCCATATATTAGCACAAGAAAGAAAAAAGTCAATAGGGAAATTTGGAAAAGGTCGAATTTCAGGTACAAAATTGATAGTCGGGTGCGTTGATGGTTAAAAAAATAGCTCCTCGACGACCCCAGAGCATAAAACGCTCAGGGACGCACAGACGGCGGGACTCGCCTGCCCTGAACGACAGGCCAGGGAACCTAGAACCTGGCGGGATTTTTTTGGTGGGAGGTATTGGTAGCAGAGAAAAATCGAAGCCAGATTTTTACTTGAAAACGACGCCTTCCTCTGTGGATGGCGTTAATTAAACATCCAGTTTCCTGTTTCCCAGCCATTTCACCATTTCTGGGTTACGATGGTCAAAGAAACTACTTGTTTTTGTGTCTAAAGTTGTAATAGTTGCCATGTCATCCGTGCCTAATTCAAAATCAAACACACTGATATTTTCTATCATTCTCTCTTTGCGAACTGATTTTGAAAGAACAATGATTTCTCTTTGTAAAAGCCACCGGAGAATTACTTGGGCAACGCTTTTTTTGTGTTTCGCAGAGATTGAAAGCAACAATTCATTTTGAAAAATATTATTCCTGCCCTCTGCAAACGGAGCCCATGCTTCAACTTGAACGCTGTTATCTTGTAAAAACTTTTGAGTGTCAATTTGCTGTTGGAAAGGATTTACTTCAACCTGATCTATCGCAGGCGTTATTTTGTTATGAATCATCAAATCCATGATTCGATCAGGTGGAAAGTTTGAAACCCCAATTGCTCTGACTTTGCCTTGTTGATACAGTTCTTCCATCGCACGCCATTCACCATACACATCGCCAAAGGGTTGATGAATTAGATACAAGTCAATGTAATCCATTTGCAATCGCTTCAGGGAATTTTCAAAGGCTTTACTTGTGCCTTCGTAGCCATTTCTTTGAATCCAAAGTTTTGTAGTGATAAACAATTTTTCTCTTGCAACGCCGCATTGTTTGATTCCCCTGCCAACCGCTTCTTCGTTCTGATAGGAAGCGGCAGTGTCGATATGGCTATATCCAGTCTGAATGGCGTCAACTACGCTTCTTTCACATTCACACGAATCAGTTATCTGAAAAACACCGAAACCAAGAATGGGGACTTCCACGCCATTGTTCAATTTTATATTTTGCATAATTCTCTCCACATGTTTATGCTGTGTCGCTGTATTGTATGCTTGCCAGCGTCACTTCTAACGAGAGTCTAACACCTGGAGTCGACTCCAAGTCAAGGGTTTTGCATGTGAATTCGAGGAGGAATCTGAATATTAAACACAAAGCTCCTCGACACCTAAAGGTGCGCTACGCAGCGATCCCACTCGCAAAATACACTCGCAACAAGTGCTCGGGGGCGCAAAGTCCGCGGGACTAAAACCTCGAACCTAGCTGAGTAAGGTTCCTATTTCGTGTCGAAACAATTATAGGGGGTTGTTTTAGATAAGGTTTATAGCAATTTAATTTGAATCGAGTTTATTGAGATATTTTTGAACTTGGCATGTATATTGTTTTAGATCAGGGAAGACATTCCCGTTCAAATCAGATGGACATCGGATTCCGGTTAAAAATATTAGGTGGGAGAATATTTTAATCTCGGACTCTTTTGTGTTGTATTCAGCACAATAG
>JBGPQJ010000115.1:0-9972 GCA_041488995.1 Anaerolineae bacterium | reverse complement strand
TGCTGAGACCGAATTCAATCACCTCGCCGTCTTTCTTTGTAATGCGGCATGCGCTCTCTTGTATGTAAGAGTCAATCTCATCCCATGTTGTCATGAAATCCCTGCCGCGCCTCCGATATATCCAACCGTTTTCAGAAAGACTCAAAGAAACTCCGCCCAGGCGAAACAACTGGTAAATTCCCACTATCATAGGGGCGGCGACAAAAAGACCGAGGATTGAAATACCGATCCTGGTGGTCAGGGATTCATTCAACTCGAAAATTGCGGGCAGCCAGCAGACCGAAGCCATTCCCGCGCTGATGCATATCAGAAAGATGAGTTGTTTGACTCTCGCAAAGGATAATTTATATTCTTTGACCAGCCTTCCAAGCTCTGAAGGATTGGTTGTTGTGTGGTCACTCATAAAGGTTGCCTATAAAGGTGACTGTTGCCTTCCTGCCAGAGAAAGGACAGCGAACGAGAACAGCTCCATGGTATTCTGTCCAATCCCAGATACATCCAACGTATAAATTTATTGTGGAGGCAGCGGCATAAGCCAGCGCCGGTAAAGCCTCCCAACGGTTGAGCACAGAGGCGCGCTTCAGCGCGTCCTTTGGGGCGAATTCTCAACCGTAACATCTTCACGCAATTGAGCTAAAACTGTGTCAACGTCCGTCACCCATGAGAAACCAAAAGCAAGATTGAGCAGGCTCGCCATATGCATCTCCTCGGTGATGCTCCCCGTCCCATCAGCGAGAAAAAATACCCGGAAATCTCGGAAATAGGCATCACGGGCAGTGGATTCGCAGCACAGGTTGGTCATTACTCCCGCAATCACCATATCTTCCACCTTGAGACAGCGTAATACTGTTTCCAGGTCGGTGTTGTAAAAAGCCGAGTAACGGTGTTTAAAAATCACCTTCTCATGGTGTTCCGGAAATAAATCCTGGTGGACTTCACTTTCCGGGCTTCCCTCCAGACACATGCCATCCCACCACCAACCCATGATTCCGGCGTCGAGGCGATCAGGATGATGCACATGCCTCGTGAATATCACAGGACGATCTGCTTGCCGGAATGCATGAATGGCCTTTTTCAGCTTTGGGAGAATTGCGAGGCCGCCGCACGTAAATGTGGGGGAAGCAGGATCCAGAAAAAAACGCTGCATGTCTATTATAAGGAGTGCGGCTTTATCCCTGTTCAGCTGCATAGGGTGTGTATTGAACGGAGCAACGTGTTTCAACCATTTTTTCCCTTTAGCTGTAATGGTGTCCTGCGTAACATAGGGTCCCATAGAAATTCGCTCCTGATGATTGTTTTGCCCAACGGTTTGCGCCCGCGCAGCGCAGCATCCCGCGCGAAGCCTGCCTGAAGGGTACGAAGGGGAAAGGGGCACTGCTTGCCCGCACCTTGCCGTAGGCACAGGTGAGCGTAGTATAAACCCAATTTAGTGTCGCGAATCCCACCAGTCGGGTGCAAGCGGTTGTTGAGCCGCCCACCGTAGTGAGACTCCACCGCTTTAATCAGCCCCTCATTGACCAGGCTATGTACGTTGGCAGAGGTGCAGGCGGAAATGGGGCAGGTCACAAATATTTCACTCATTTATCCCAACTTAAGCGCATAACAAAGGTTGAAGACCTTCCCAGGGACGAGGCCTGACCATTGCTGCGACGGGCGCTTGTCCGCCACTTGGAATCCTATCTTTTCGTAAAGTCTGCCGGCTGCCGTGTTCAGGCTCGTTGTCTTCAGGTGAACGCCTGGAACCCCGAGTTGACGCAGCTGTCTCAGATATGCCTCGATCAGCCGTCGGCCTAGCCCCTGTCTGCGCCAAGCCGCCTGAATGTTGAGGTGCAGGTGAGAGGGATACTGCGCCGTATCCACATGCAGGATTTCGCCGCCCAGCGCACTTCGCGCCAGTCTCCAAGTGTATCGCCAAGTACGTTTTCCAATTTTGTATTTTCCCCGCAGTATTCCACAAGTTGCAGCGGGGAGGATTTTCTTCAGCCACAGGCGGTGCTGGGCTGATGTGTCCACACAGCCCAGCGGAAGCCCACCACCTGATCCCCGGCGCAGGCCACCCAGCCATGTTCGGATTCCAGGTCGGTGTAGTAACGATAGAAAACATCCCAGAACAGCCTTCGGTCATCCAAGTAGATTTCCAGTGGCTCTCCGAAGAAGGCGGTCTCGGCCGCGATGCGCAACACAGCCTGGCGGTCGGGGTGTTCATAAGATCGGATGGTGACGTCGGGCATTTCTCCCATCATTTTCCAGGCACGGGTGCGGGCGCGATATTCACCTGCTGCCAGGCAATCTGGTCAAGGATGCCGACTCCGATCTCTTCGACATTCGCCCCGACAAACACCAGCCAGGGATCGCCCAGATCGGAAAGGGGCACCTCGGCGCAAAAGTAA
The DNA here is from genome assembly GCA_041488995.1 of Anaerolineae bacterium. Taxonomy (GTDB): domain Bacteria; phylum Chloroflexota; class Anaerolineae; order Anaerolineales; family Villigracilaceae; genus JBGPQJ01. The sequence goes on along the minus strand of JBGPQJ010000115.1, from coordinate 7,582 downwards.
GGTCCATTTAGTTTGATACGCGTCACATTCGATGGGCCACGATTCACGAATTTATGGTGAACGATGCCCTGTGGGCTGACCGACAGGAGGTGCAGCCGGTAAATCAGAAGTGGGTCAGTCTTTGAGCGCACCTGTCCGCAGACGATCAGGGAGTTCTGTGGTGTCCGGGCGGCGTAAACAGCCGTAAGGTCCGCGGCGGCGACGGCGGTCCGTGTGAAGACATCCAGTACCGGGTCTTTCTGGATAACGTCAATGGAGTGGCCGTGTGCGTCTTGCCAGGTATCTGGCTTCAAGGGATCACCGGCAGCCAGGTCGGCGAGCGCAGCCGGCTGCGGCTGGGCAAAGACTTCGTTGGCGCGGATGAAGCTGAACAGCAACTTGTGCAATAGCGGCAACTGGCTCTTATACTGATAAACCGCAAGCGATTTTCGAATCACCTCCTCTTGGTCCAGGTCCAGGCGGAACCACGAAGAGGGATCGAGCTCGTATAACGTCAAGGGGGGCAGGAGGTTCTGCGTCGGCAGCAGCCCCCTGGGGTTTGGGAAGTCGGACCGGTGCACCAGGTAGGCGTACATATCAGGGTGGAAAGTCGGGTTTTTCTGCTCTTGCAGTGCAACGGCCAGCCGGGTGAAGGCGCTTAGCCCCCAGTGGTCTGGATGCAAGTCGTCAGGGTGGGGGTAGATCACCAGGTCCGGCTGGTAAGTGGACAGGATGGCACTCAAGTCAGCCAGTAAATTTTCACCGGCATAAACGGAGTCCGGGTTGTAGGTGAGCGGATACGGACTGCGGCTACCGGCGGTGAAAGGTGAGCGGTAGGGATTGTTCGCCGACCAGTTGGTATCCCATAGCCTGGCTGTCCCGCGGTCGGGATAACCGAGGAAGGACACCTGCTCGGGTTTAAGCCCCAGGACTTGCATGGCTGCCAGCGATTCCTGCTGGCGCAATTTCCCCATGCGAATATAATCGGCATGGGTTGGATAGACGCGGTGGAAATCCCCCATCGTGGCAAACAAGTAGCCGTCGCCGTTGGTCGCGATCACCACCTGGACCTCCATGCCAGCCCGCAAAGCCGATTGGATGAGCCCGGCCGAGCCCAGTGTTTCGTCATCGCAGTGCGGAGCAAGAATCAAAACACGCTGGTGGCCATCCAGAGACAGCGGGGTTAGGTTGGTCAGGCTGGGGGTCCCTTTGACGTCGGCATGGGTGTAATACGCCATAGCCACCGCGATAACGACAGGAATAAAAACAACCAGCCCAAGCACAACTCGCCTTCGCCTCATGGTTCCTCATTTTCTTCAGGTAATGAAGTCAGCCGTTACAGAAGCGCAACAACTGGCATGTTCATCTTTAGCACCGCGCCCCATACATACGCGCCCAACGGCTTGGTTCACCTGCTGCGGTTCGGCGGTCGAACTGAAGCCAATTATAAGACCGAAATCCCGCCAGCCTTGACCGCCCGTTGGCTGAGGCGCGATGCGCCGAGTCGGGTGGGAGTGGTTGTTGGGCGAACATACATTAATATAAACCTACCATCTCTTTTTCAATCACGCCGGAACCCCCTTTTTTGGTCGATGGATAACGAATACAAATAACATAAAACTCACTCAAATTGGAACTATTTATCAAAGATGGCCGTCATTAGGATACGAAGAAAATGCAAAGGAGTTTGAAAATGAAGAAAACCGCATCGATCCTAACTTTTATCGTGATGGATATGCTGATTGTATCAGCTTGTGCGCAACAACAACCTGACCAGGCCGGTTCGGTAACGCCGGAGGTCGAACCAGTAGGGACTGCCATATCAAGCGGAACTATCGGTGAAATTACACCAGAGCCACCTACCAGTACGCCAAACGAACCCGCGGCTGGTGGGCAAAAAATCGTCACGCTGGATGACCAGGGCAAGACGATTAGCTTGGCTGTTGGCGAAGCCTTTCTGCTCCAATTAGGTGATGTATATACTTGGGAGGTTAACATCAGCGATCAGAATGTGTTGAGCCGGGTGAAGAATATCACGGTGGTGCGCGGGGCTCAGGGAGTCTACGACGCACGCCAAGCTGGAACTGTTACGTTGAGCGCAACGGGTGATCCACAATGCCGCCAGTCACAACCGCCATGCGGAATGCCGTCCATTCAGTTCAAGATTACAGTTGTAGTAAAGTAAGGAGAATGAATCCAGGGTTGGCATGTGCTATCAACGCGCCAACCCTGGCGATTTGCGGTAACCAGCAGCTATGAACCCTTTGAAACCCACTATCTATAAACACATTGCATAACGAGTTAAGAACAAACACCCAACGACTGGCGTTAGCCGCGCCTATGGTTGTTTTCTGCCCTGTCTGTCATGTAGTAAGTGGTGTACTCGCAGAACTTCCGAGAGATAACTGATTTCGATGGAAATTGAAGTGGATGACGGGATAATGGAAAAGCTTCTCAAGCGTCATGAATTCGCTGAAATTGGAGTCCCATTTGGTCGGATAATACATTCCGCGTTCCCACTCCTCATTATTGATCGAAGCAACTTTTGTCATCAGCGAAGCATAGACGCGGTCATATAGATTCCCAATGCGCTGGTACGTAAAGACTTTGCCTTGCATTCGAGCGCCCAGTGCATTGAACCAATTAAAGGGTCCAGTGGAGATGTCCAACAGCCAGGCAAATGGTTTAGACGAACCTTTGGGTAAACGTCCCCATATGCGCGCCATCGGTAGAAGAACGTTCAGGATGATGAACCCAAAGAGTATGTGTGCCAGGATTTCACCGTTCGTCCAGCCTGGGTTGAGACTTTGTCTGTGTAAATCTTCTTCTGATAATGAATCAAGAACGTAATGAAATGAAGAACGTGTTGATTCGAGTTCGGAGCGTATGGATTTCGCTACCTGGTTGTCGTTAGTTGATGTCATGGAAATTCGAACTCCTTTTGACCCACGGCGCCAAGGTAAACAAAATGCACGTTGCACGAACGGAACTGCCAACGGTTTGCGATATCATCCTCGAAGCGCAGCGAAGGGGAAGGCGGTCTGCTGGTGTTGGGCAAGCCTTCGGGAAGCAACCTCGTATGCTCCTTTCGTGACTTTTCCAGGGCTTCTTCGGGTGTCCAGTTACCCGCTTTGACTTTCTCAGCGGCGTACTCTGGAACACTCTCGGCCAGGAAAGCCTGGAACTCCTCTTCAGTCATGCTGCGGAGAGAGACTATCGTTTTTTCAGCTCCCTTCTGGGGGGCGAAGCCCTAGCGTGCCTGCCCTAGTGGCCACTAGCCCCGATGCTCTTGCGGGATTCGGGCGGGTATTAACCCTCGTAAGTGGAATATTTAATTGCATTCTTACCGTCACGCTTCACCGAATACATTAAATCATCAGCCATTCTCACTAATTCGTCAGTTGTATATGGTGCGCTACTGCATGTTAATACACCAATGCTAAATGTTATCGGCCAATTGCTTTGTCGCATTTCTTCCAACAAGTTGCCTTGAATTCTTGAGAGAACACCGCGGGCAGATTCCTGGTCCGTTTCGGGCAATAACAATGCAAATTCATCACCGCCAAGTCGCGCGACCACATCTGTTTTCCGCAAATGCTTTCTGGCAGAACTCACCACTGAACGTAGAACGTGGTCACCTATGGAATGTCCGAACTGGTCATTCACACCCTTGAAGTTGTCAAGGTCAACATAGGCCAGGGTAAATGGGTGTCCATATCTTTGGCAACGGTCAATTTCCATCTGCGCCAATTCATAAAAGAGACGTGAATTCGCTACGCCAGTCAAATAGTCTACACGGGCTAGTTCTCTTTCGCGTTCTGTTGCGCCTCTTAATGCTGACAAAAGCAATGTGATCAGCACAAAGAAAGCGAGTCGGATGAGGGTATTCCAAATCTGGATAAGAGAATAGGAGTAAGGATGCCCTGTGGCTATATCAGCAACAAGCCATACAAAGGCGCTGGCGAGCGATGTCACGAGTCCGAGCCGTCGGTTCGTGAACGAGGTGACGAGAGAAATAGGAATCACATAGAACACCGAAAATGCCAACTCATACCCGGTCAGGAAGTCAGCGACGCCTATGACTCCGATGAGCGCAAATCCTGTTACTACAATGTAGGACTTACTTTGTTTTTCAAAATAGGTTAGAAGGTTCACTGTTTTTGCCTACTGGCTCACAAATTAAAGAAGTGGCCTAACAGTTTGCGATTTCATCCCTCGCGCAGCATCCCTTAGGGACGAAGCGTAGCGAAGTGGGACAGCGCCTGTCCTTGGCGCTCGTCCAAGGGTCTCCGTAGGGGATACCGACGGGGCGGATCTGCAAGATTACTTGATATTATGGCACGAATCTTCGCAAATTATCGCTGTTTGTTGGGGCAGTAGCCGCTGTCCGCTTGCAGCCGATATTGGGCGTTTCTTGCCCTCAGAAAACGCTGGCTAAAAACTGAGTCGCAAGAAAAAGCGGACAATTGCGCCTGAATACTACGTTTTTCGTCGACAAGATGTTTGTTGTGCCAAACCCGCTGGCTGTTGGAAAACAGGAAACTTGACCAACCAACCCGAAAAAATAATCATAATCCTTTGCCAATATGCAAATCACGTATTACTGCCCGCGCAAAGGCGGTCAGCAACAACCGCCGGGTAGGCGGCGTAAATTCGACAACTCGGCCTTTACCACTGTTAGAAGAAGGGGGAGCGAACTGCTTTCAAGCGGGGCCGACCTATCTATCAAAGGACAGCCCGCTCCCCAACCAATACGCTACATACCTTTCACCAAATTTCCGAGGGCCAATACAATAAACCCGGCTACCACCAGCCAGAAAGCGTAACTGGAGAGTGGGGGGATGACCCCTTGCGCAGCTAGGACCCCAAGTGCCGCGAGAATCACGGCAATCCAAAATGTGATTTCTTTGGGTGCACTGAGTTTCATGAATTTCATCTCCTTTTCTTATTCATGGATTTATGAACCTCTCCTGGCCCCGTGGTCAAATGACCAGTCGAAGAGAGTGCCGAGAAGTAATATATTCAGACAAATTGATAATAGCATGAAAATTAGAAATTCGCGTGGCGCATACCCGCGTCAGAGACGGTCAGACTGTTTCGCCCCGGCGTGTCGGGTCTCTCGGTCCGAACGGGGTACAGCCGCTGTTAGGCGCAAATTGGTTTATCTAAACCATTTATCTCACAGGTTATGTGTGCACCGAATCATTTTAATATCGCTGATGTGCTCAACTACGTGACGCGCTTGCATTTCAAGCACGGACCCTATGGTTATTCGTTCTTCTTTCCTATGCGGTCTTTTTATTCGAATTGATTTCCCCCAGGCATTAGGTGTCTGCTGAACTAATTCAACGATGTGATGACGATTAGTGCGAAAGAGCAACAAGGATGGCTCAATAGTACGGTTGGAGTATCTCCAATTCTCTGCCCATTCTGTTTGCGGTCTATCCCAATACCATTGTAAGCTGAACAAACCTTCGGTGTTGCCGAGCGCTGCTTTGATACAGATTTTCCATATATCGTCACCATCAACTATATGGTGGACAATCTGACGGACCGTCCAGGTATCAGGGGTCTGAGCCAGGTTCAAATCCGATTCAGTGAGACCCATGAGAACGGCTTCCAGTTGAGCAGGGCCGTCAGCATATTGGGCTAGAGTCACATCGGGGTTGTAAGTTTGTTCTGTCATCACTTGTCTTTCATTGATGTTGTGGCAGGTGCGCCTAACGGAATTGCTCAGCCGCGTGTCGGCTGCGCTCGGGTTGGCTCTTCTTCAAAAGGTCACGTGAAGAAATTATCAAGGGGTGTGCTTGGAGTCCGCTTGGTTTTTATGCAAATGGCGTTGGATTAGCCAGTAGCCATAACCAGCCAGAATGGCGAAGATGGCGATTACCACGAACAGGCCCGTGATCGCCGATGCATCAGGCCTTTCAGTCTGGACAAGCTTGCCAGCACTCAATGTACTGATGACATTCATGACAAAATGGAGGACTACCGCAGGCCAGATCCAGCCAGTCACTAACACCGGAGCAGCCAAGGAGAAGCCCACCAGAGATGCCCAGATGACCTGCAAGGTGATATAGAGCGGATCAGCTGCGACCAATAGGCCGGTGAAGTGCAATAGACCGAACAGCATGGAGGATATTACTGCTGCAAATAGCAAGCCCTTACGCTCCAACGCGCGTAACACCACACCGCGAAACAATGCTTCTTCTGTAAAGCCAGCAGCCAGCATGCTTTCAATGATGAGTATGATTCTCAGAGGGTCACTTGTTCCCAAACGAGCACTAAAGATTTGCAGGAGAGGAAGGATCAACCAAGGTAGAAATGGAATCAGCAGTCGTGCATCTGGTCGTATTAAAAAGCCGGCTTTCCCCTACCAACCAAGCGCGGTCAGTAGACCGATGGCCATGATATACCGTACAGCGTCATAACCGATCACCGCAAGGGGGTAATTCTCCACTGGACGTGGCAATAAAAAAATTAGCGAACTCATGATGATGGCAAAAGCGATTGTTACAAGAACTGCAAAGCCAAAAGGATGCGAGTTTGCATAGGCGTTGAGCAGTGGTATATGTTTCGATGAGACAGGGAATGGCTTGATGGTCGACATGGGGCTCTCCACAAACTGAAGTAGACAATCGAGATGATTACATAGAGACCTACACCATAAACGGATAAAGCGGTTTGAATAAACTTAACCATAAAACCGCCCAACGGTTTGGCTTCGCGTAGCACTCCCGAAGGGAGCAGCGGCAGCGGCGAGACTCCTTCTCAATTATCGCGCCAATTTTAAAAATGCACCACGCTCTCTAACACGGCAGACTGACCGTCCACTGTCCGCTGGATGAAAACTGACCTTCTCTCGAAATTCAAAGGAAGGTCAGTCTAGTTAATTTTTTGGGGTAGAATCCCAGCCCACCTCTTTTATTTAGGGTCAATTTCCATTCGTGGATGGCGTCTCTTCACTTGCCACAAGTTCGCGTCGCAATATCTTCCCAACCGTAGTCTTGGGCAGGCAGTCCAGGAACTGGATATGTTTTGGTACTTTGTAGGCGGTCAGTTTTTGGCGGCAGTATTCGCGCAGTTCCTCGGCAGAGACGGTTTGCCCTGCCCGCAGAACCACCCACGCTTTGACGGCCTCGCTCTGGTAGGTATCCGGTACGCCCGCCACGCCGACCTCCGCAACCGCCGGGTGGGTGGCGATCACTTCCTCCACTTCGCGCGGCCAGACCTGGAAGCCGCTGGGCTTGATCACATCCTTTTTTCGATCCACGATGAACATGTAGCCGTCTTCATCCAAATAGCCAAGGTCGCCGGTATACAACCAGCCATCGCGGATGGTGTTGGCTGTTTCGGTCGGGTTGCCCCAGTAGCCTTTCATCAGTTGCGGCGCGCGCAGGATGAATTCACCCACCTGACCGGCAGATAGTTCTTTTTCACCATTATCTGCATCCACGACGCGGAGTTCGACATCCGGCAGCGGAATGCCAACCGCGCCAGGCTTGTACAATCCCAACGTGGGCGTCATCACCGCAGCCATCATGGATTCGGTCATGCCAAACCCTTCGATGATTCGACCTCCTGTCACTTTTTCGAAGCGTTG
>JBGPQJ010000114.1:0-10001 GCA_041488995.1 Anaerolineae bacterium | reverse complement strand
TGGATCTTCAAGAGATCCCAGCGACGCTCGAGCGCCATCGCCGGGCACTCGCCTGGGCGGTAAGGGAACTTGGGCCTGTGACCCTCGTCCAACCCTCACTTTCGAGTTGGCCTGTGACCGTCGGAGGGAGGTCACCGAGGTGAATGCGCATGGTTGGGCAGGCACTATTGATGAGCAGACTGTTAGGGCACCTGCTTGAGTTCTTTAGTGGTGAAGCTATAGCGCCATTCCTTCCCTTTCTCATCGAACAACCTTAGCTCATTCAGAACATCCCAAGAAGCATTGACGAAAGTGGGTGTTTCGGATTCCAGCAGGAGAGTTTGCCTGAGTTCGGGTAAGTCGAAGCGTACAACATAAGACTTGCCAGATAAAGAACAGTAAGATGCAAACTGTACATACGCCAGAGCTTGGCTATCTGGTGACCACGTAATGGGACCAGTCTCGGCGTCTGATGCAGTTGCTGATATATGGGCAATTTCGCCTTCGTTGATGTCCCATACCACCAATTCCTGCCCCTGCCACGTTGCCAGCTTTGTTCCATCCGGGGAGCGAGGCCCACCACCCAGATACTCCGATTTCAGGTTACTCACATCGAGACGGATGATTGGACGCTCCCAGTAACCACATCCGTCTGGACCGCCTTCTCTTGCATTAGTGTAGTAGAAGTAGCGACTGTTCGGTGACCAAAACAAACCTGCTAGACCAAAAGCACCTAAACCACCACAGTACTGTAGCTGGCTGTCGGCTATCTTCGCGATGCCGTCACCAACCCGAAGGAGTTTCAATTGCTCGTAAGCGTTCTCGTCCACGCCGCCGACAGGGACGCAATCGTAAATCACGACTTCAGCCCGCCATTTGCCATCGGGCGAGAGGAGAGACGAGTATATCCTTGGTGTGCTGATAGCAACGACTGTCGTAACAATGTCAGGAGTCGCCGTAGGCGTTTTAGGGATTTCTGTAGGCGTAACTGTTGCAGTTGGTCTTGGGGTAAAGATTGCTGTCATTGCAGGTGGTGTCGGCTTAGTTGCCTGTAATGTTGCAGTGAACGCAGGCACGGATGGCGCTGATGTTGCCAGAGGGCGACAACTTCCTATCAGACAAATCAATGCGAGAATTAGGAAGAAGTAGGCACTGCTCTTCACAGACTTACTCCTGAGTGGTGGACGCCCGCCCAACTAGGGTTTATACGGTCCGCATCATAGATTATGGACGGCCCGTATAATGTCCTGAGTTTCTATTCTATTATACGGCAGTGCCGCATAAGAAGATACAATCACCAGAGAAAAGCAAAAAGCTTGTTGATGTATAATCCAGGTGGAAATCCCCGATCGGAGGCTGCAATGGCTGAACGAAAAATCCGCGTGCTGGTGGCAAAACCCGGGCTGGACGGGCACGACCGCGGCGCAAAAGTGGTCGCCCGTGCGCTGCGCGATGCTGGCATGGAAGTCATCTACACCGGGCTGCGCCAGACGCCTGAAATGATCGCTGAGGCCGCTCTCCAGGAAGACGTGGATGTGGTGGGGCTTTCCGTCCTTTCCGGTGCGCACATGGCACTTGTTCCGCGCGTCCTGGAATTGCTGAAGGCCAACGGGCAGGGGCATGTCAAGGTGTTCATCGGCGGCATCATCCCGGACGAAGATACCCCCCGGCTGAAGGAACTGGGAGCGAGCGGCGTCTACGGTCCTGGTGCGCCGACGGAGCAGATCATCAACGATATCAAGGCGGCGGTGAAAGCCTGATGCGCGGACGGTGCCTTTCGAGAGCGCATCCTGCAAGAGGCCATGGATGACCCATGCCCAATCCATCTTATCCGGAGACCGCCTCGCTCTGGCGCGCATGCTCACGCTGGTGGAAAACAACACCCCTGACGGTCGCGACGCGCTGGACGAATTATTCCCGCATGCCGGCAAGGCACACCTGATCGGCGTGACCGGCCCGCCGGGCAGCGGCAAGTCCTCGCTGGTCAACCAGATCGCGCTGCATTACCGCAAGGCGGATTCGCCCAAACGCGTGGCAATCGTCGCGGTGGATCCCTCCAGCCCCTTCACGGGCGGCGCCGTGCTCGGAGATCGGGTCCGCATGCGCGACCTCTCCGGCGATGCGGGCGTCTTCATCCGCTCGATGGCTACACGCGGCTCGCTGGGCGGGCTGGCACAGGCGACCGCGGGCGTCGTGCAGGTATTCGATGCCGCCGGGTTCGAGATTGTGCTGATCGAGACGGTCGGCGCCGGTCAGGCCGAAGTGGACATTGCGCGGCTGGCGCACACCACGCTGGTCGTCGAAGCGCCGGGCATGGGCGATGAAATCCAGGCGATCAAGGCTGGCATTTTGGAAATCGCCGACATCCTGGTTATCAACAAGGCCGACCACCCCGGCGTGGATAACACCGAACGGGCACTGAAAAGCATGCTAGACCTGGCGCATCCGATCGAGAAAGTGTTCAAGCACCACGGGCAGGTCATGACTATCTCCGCGCCCAAAGTGGAAATGGACCCATCGCTGTGGATCCCCCCCATTTGGCGGACAGTCGCAACGGAAGGCAAGGGTGTCGCGGAGCTGGTTGAGTCTATCAACGCGCATGCCGAGCACCTGCGCCAGAGCGGTGACTGGACCAAACGCGAGAGAGCCAGGCTCGAGACCGAGTTGGATCTGTTGATTACCGAAACACTTGTTGCACAATTCCGCGCTCAACTCCCCGATTCGCGTTATGATAAGATTGTGGATCAAATCACCAAACGCACCCTCTCACCCTGGGAGGCAGTGAAGTCATTGTTGAATGGGAGGGCGGCATGATTTATGGAGAGCGTGTCCGCCTGCGCGGCGTGGAGCGCGAAGACCTGCCGCAGTTTGTCACCTGGCTCAACGATCCCGAGATCGTGGACGGGTTGAGTATGTTCCTGCCGCTCTCGATGGCCGACGAGACCCGCTGGTTCGAAGGGGTTGCCGCGCTCGAACCCGCGGCAAAACCGCTGGTCATAGAGATCCGGGATGGAGAAGGCTGGCGCATGGTCGGCAACAGCGGCTTCATGGGCATCGAATGGACGCACCGGGTGGCGGAAGTGGGCATTTTCATCGGGGACAGATCCATCTGGAACCAGGGTTATGGAACCGAGGTGATGCGCCTGCTGCTCAAGCATGGTTTCGAGACGCTCAACTTGAACCGCATCTGGCTGCGCGTGCATGCTGACAATCCGCGCGCCATCCGTGCTTATGAGAAAGCCGGTCTGGTGCATGAAGGTCGCTACCGGCAAGGGATCTACAAGAAAGGCGCTTTCGCGGATGTGATGCTCATGAGCATCTTGAAATCGGAGTGGGACGCCATTACAGAGTACTGCGTAAATATTTGAACCCAAATCGTCGTTTTTCCCTGCTTTTTAGCCGCTTCAATTCAGAAATTTATGCTAGGAGCAGTAAGGCGAAATAAGGAGGTCTATGCCTGGTCCAAAGACTCATCACAATCCTGAAGCAATGCGGGTATACGGCGGCATTAAACTCTACGCCGGAACTGCTTCGCCGGAACTGGCGAAAAAGGTCGCCACCTATCTCAACGAGGAATTATGCGGGCGGGATATTATCCTGTTCCCGAACGACAACCTTTTCATCAAACTGCACAGGTCCGTCCGCGGGCAGGATTGCTTCGTGATTCAGACTACCTCCGCGCCTGTCCACCAAAACCTGATGGAGCTGCTGATCCTGATCCAGACCCTGCGGCTGGATTCTGCAGCCCGCATTACTGCGGTCATCCCGTACCTGTGCTACGGTCGGACGGATAAAAAAGACCAGCCGCGTGTGCCGATCACTGCCCGTCTCGTGGCAGACATGATCGAAGTCGCCGGCGCAGACCGCTATATCACATTCGATCCTCACGCCGGCCAGGTGCAGGGATTCTTCTCCATCCCCGGGGATATCCTGACCGGTTTCCGCCTGATCACCAACCACATCAACAAGAAACTAAAGTCCAAGATGCACGACCCTGTGGTCGTCAGCGTGGATCTCGGCTTCGCCAAGAAGGGACGCAATTTCGCAGCCAGCATCGATGCGCCCATTGCCTTCATCGAGAAACGGCGTGCCGCCAACGATGCCAATGCCGAGGCGCTGACCATCATCGGTGATGTGGAAGATCATGATGTGGTCCTGGTCGATGACGAAGTTGACACGGGCGGATCCCTCGCTCAAGCAGTCAACCTGGTCAAATCGAAGGGCGCGCGCGATATCTACGTCTCCTTTATCCACCCCGTCTTCTCGCGCAATGCCGCTGAACGACTGGTAGCCCTTCCGGTAAAGCAGTATCTCACCACCGATACCGTCGCCATCCCGGCTGACAAGAAGAAGCACTTCGGAAGACGCATAACGATCCTCTCGATCGCACCGCTGCTGGGTGAAGTGATCCTGCGCGCCCACCAAGGTCGCAGCGTTGGCGAGATGTTCAACGAATAATGACCGGCTCGCTTTGCGGTAACCCGGCATATACCGGGTTACTGTTTTAACCTGTTAAATCACCAGCATTTGGGGATGCAGTTTTTCAACCCCAAATAAAAAACCAAAAAGCCGCTGACCTATTGTAAAATCCTTCATGCAGATCAAATAATGTACAGATAGCATAAATGTGTTCTAACCGTATACTCTAGCCTCCATGAAAAAGAATTACACTGCAACTGAAATAATCAACAAAAGCGTAGACCTTTATATCCGTTCTAAATCATACATTGTCGCGCTGATCATCGTAATTTTTGCTTTTATGGCATTGGGAAAATTTCTCTGGGCAACAGAATCTCACGGAATTGGCATTAGAACAGATTCGGTAGCATACCTTTGGAGTGCCGAGAATCTGGTGAAAGGCATTGGTCTGGGACGGCTCGATGGCGCGGGGAATTTCCGTCCTTACACACACTGGCCGCCGCTCTACCCGCTATTGCTGGCGGTGCCTCGCTTGATGAGCTTTGACGGTCTGGAAAGTGCCCGTTTTATTGGCGCCCTATGCATAACCCTTCTAATTTTAGTCACAGGCTTTGCCATTTCCCGGTTTACAGATAATTCACCCTGGTATGTGGCTGGAGCCTTAATAATCCTGATTAATGCACCCAACTTGTGGGATACCAGTCTGTATGCCATGACTGAGCCACTTTACATGGTCCTAGGCTTATCAACGCTGTTATTGTTTGATAAATATCTCAAAAACTCAAAATATAATCTGTTGATATTCGCCTCATTACTCATGGGATTGGCCCTCGCCACGCGCTATGTAGGCTTTTCCCTGATTGGTGCCTGCGGTCTCCTGCTCTTGATTCAAAAAAACTGGACATGGAAACGGAAGATAAGGGATGATTTGCTTATGGGGACGCTGGCATTAATCCCATTTGCCATCTGGGCGATCCGCAACATTCTGGTTGCTGGCACCACAACCAACCGCACCCTGGCTCTCATACCTATAATGCCCATCGAATTGCAGCAAACAGCTAATGCCATGCTCGAATGGTTCGACCCTGTTCTTAAAATGACGCCCATATATTGGCTCAAACCATCTCTTTTTATTGTAGTAACATTCTTGGCAGGCGCCATTTATTTCAAATTTGTGCCCCCTCAAATAAAATCCGTCAATAACAGTCTATGGCAGCTATTATTGGTTTATGCAGTGAGCTACTCTGCCTTTACTATCATGGCAAGGCTGTTCTTTGACCAATACATCCCATTATTCGAGCCGCGCATTCAGTATCCCCTCTTTACAAGTGTATTTTTACTCGCCATCTACGCACTCTACCTGATTCAGGAAAAAACCCGGCGGACAGGTTGGATATTACCCACTGTACTTGCCTGTTTGTACGTTTTTGGTGCGTGGAGCTATGCGCGCGGCTACATCCAAATCTCTGCAGGTGGAGTCCTATTATCAGGTCATAATGATGGCCTGGGGATTATACGGAATGCAAACAATCCGCTTTTATCAGTGCTTGCTCAATATCCCCTGCAAGAAAATCGTTTTTTCACCGATAATATCGAAAAGCTTTATTTTCTAAGTTCACTGTATTCTTACCAAATATCTTCAAGTCAAACCGAACAAATAAATCGTGTCACGTCCGAGTTGGACAATCGGGGGATCGTGTTGGTTCTTTTTGATAAACGATCTTTAGGCCCAGAATTTCAAGCACAGATCCCCGAGCTGGAACTGATTTATAAAGGCACCGCTGACGTTTACGCCGCACCTGGCAGGTAGAACAGACTTTGTTAATTAGGATCACCTTAATAAGCGCCGCTTTGTGCTTGGATTATCGCAATCATGCCTGAACTCCCTGAAGTCGAGACAATTGCCCGGGTCATGAATCCTCAGCTTGAGGGGTGGGTGATTCAGTCCACCCTTCTCCTGTGGAAACGGACTCTGGCGATGCCATCCCCCAGGGAGTTCAAATCCCGCATCGTCGGGCAAGCCATCCTCAGGGTGGACCGGCGTGCCAAATTTTTACACCTCCAGCTTTCCAAGGATCATCTCTTTATCCACCTTCGCATGAGCGGCGACCTGTGGATCAAAGAACCTGGCTACCAAGCGGATAAACATGACCGTCTTCTAATTAGCCTGTCGGATGGCAGATGGTTCGTGTTCAACGATCCGCGCAAGTTTGGCCGCGTCTGGTTGACGGATGACCCCTCAGAGGTCATCGGCACTTTGGGGCCGGAACCCTTTGACCCGGCATTTACTCCCCAAATTTTATACACACGCCTCCAGGCACATCACCGCCAGATCAAGCCACTCCTGCTTGACCAGTCCTTTCTGGCTGGCATGGGGAATATTTACACGGACGAAGCACTTCACACAGCGGGCATACACCCGTTGACAAAATCTGATAAAATTTCCATACAGAAAGCGAAAAAACTCTTTTACGCCATCCGCTCCGTTTTAGAGGCTGGCATCGCGCATAACGGCGCCAGCATAGACTGGGTTTATCGCGGGGGCGATTTTCAGAATTATTTCCGCGTGTACGGACGCACCGGCGAACCTTGCCCGGTCTGCCGGACACCCATCGAGCGGATCAGTGTTGGACAACGAGGCACACATTTTTGCCCGAAATGCCAACCACGAGTTTCATAAGGAGTAGTGCATGGACACCACGACCATCTTCATGTTCTTCGTCTTTTTTGTGCTGGGTTATGTTACCCGCGAGTTCATCGGCGGCTCCAAAAAAGAAAAAACAAACTCGGGTCCTGAAGGGGACACTGTATTGCGTTTCTGGATCGATGAGCAAGAAATTCAGCATGTTGAACTAGAAGGGCAGGACGTTTCAATCACCGACGGTTCGCCAGAGCAGCGCAAGCGTTTGTCAGATTTATTGAAGGTCCTGCAGAAGTGGGTTCAGCACAGCGAACCGAACCAGCCTGCCGCTGAAGTCAACACAAGTGGAGCAGTAATAACTGCTGTAAATACAGCCGAACCCCCACTGGTCGTGCCCGTTGAACCCAAAGAGGAGACGAAACCTCGCATCAACCTAGTCAAGGGGGCACAAATGTTCTTCTCGGAAAACGTTTCCCGCAAGGTGGAACCAAAACCGAAGAGCATTGTCGGCATGATCGACGATGTGTTACAGACGAAACTCGAGACCAGCCCCTTGCAGAGCAAAAAGATCAAATTGGAGGATGGTCCTCACGGCGAGGTGATTGTCGTGGTCGGCCCCGAACGCTATACAGGCGTGGAACAAATCCCGGACCCGGAAATTCAAGCCATCATCCGGGAGGCGATTGCCGAATGGGACAGGACCAAGACCTAGAAAATATTTGGGCGGCCTAATCAGGCCGCCCAAATATTTATTTCAAAAGATACAGTTCGCCTCGCTCGAATCCCCGCTCAAGATAATAATTCCGCGTCCCGACCGCAGAAATGACCGCCATTCGTTTGTATCCATGTTCATGTGCAACGCGCTCCGCCTCGACCAGCAGGCGCGTCCCAATACCCGCATGCTGTGCCGCGCCCTGGCTTTCTGTTCCAACCGGGAGCGACTGCCCGTATACGTGAATTTCCCGGATGAGCGCCGCGCCAGCCAGGTCTGCCAACCCGGTCTGCGGGGCACCGTCAAGCGGGAGCGAGATGCGGATGAATCCCGCCAGCCTGTCATCCGGCGTCACAAAGGAAATAAAGTGCTCTTCGGCGGAATCCATACTGTAGGTCAGATCATCCAGATGAAGTGCCGCAGGGACAACCATCACCTGGCGCACTTCCCGGCAGCGCACGCACTGGCACTTTGTCCCGCGCCGCTTCATCTCGGCATGGACATCCTGCCGCAGGCTGGTGCGCTTATTCCCCGCCACTACGTTTGTGGAGGGGATGTCGCGGATGACGCGGTTGACACGGCAATAACGCGGGATGATCGGTTTAATATCTGCAATCAGGTCAATCAGTTCTTCGGTCGTGTAGGGGGTATATTCGCCGCGCTGCCAGACCTCATAAAGCTCGGCATTGGCAAGCAACTGGTTAGGGTAGATTTTTATCTCATCGGGGCAGAACCCATCCCACAAGCGGGCAAAATCCTCCCGGTCGGATTCCGGTGTTGCGCCGTGCAGGTTGGGCATCCAGTGCAGGACAATCTTGAAGCCGCCCGCCCGCAATAATGCGACCGCCCTGCGCGTAGCTGCCACGTCATGACCGCGCTTGTTCATCTCCAGAATGCGGTCATCGAGGCTTTGCGCGCCCATCTGCACTTTGGTCACACCGAGCCGGCGCAGCCAGGCGAGTTCCTGAGGGGTAATTTCATCCGGGCGGGTCTCGATGACCAGCCCCACGTTGCGGTGCGATGTCGTTTCGTTCCAGGCCTGGGCGGTGGGGAGATCCGGGGCATCGGCACCATTCATCGCATCAAAGCAGCGCTGTACGAACCATTCCTGATAATCGCGGCGGTAGGCGCTCCATGTACCTCCCAGAATGAGCAATTCAATTTTATCCGTGGGATGACCGAGCGCTTCGAGCGCGTCAATCCGTGAATGCACCTGAGCATAAGGATCGAAATCATGCTCCAGCCCGCGCATCGCACCTGGTTCATCGGGCAGGTAGCTCTTGGGCATGCGCACATCGGTGGGGCAGAAGATGCACTTGCCAGGGCAGGGATAGGGCTTGGTGAGCACCGTGACGGTCGTCACCCCGGAGAGCGTGCGCACCGGTTTCATGCGGATGCGCTCCAGCAGGTCGTTATCTGGCAGGATTTCTCCTCCAGTGACCATCTCATTGTAAGCCGCCACCAGCGCCGACTTGCTCAACAGTCCGCCCTCCAAAAGTGGATGATCGCGCAGCGCAAGCATCACTTCCTCCCCGTCCAGCACTTCTTCCAATACCACACGCGCCAACGCCAGTTTTTCGGGCGTCAGCGCCTTGTTCTTGCGCCAGTGTTGTTGTCGCTCAGATAGGGACATACCGATATAATCAGACTATGGATACGGTTACTGCCAGCAGATTGATTGAACTCAATCGTCAATTCTACCAGACCTTCGGCAAGGATTTCTCCGCAACACGCGGACGACTCCAGCCGGGTGTGCGGCGGGTGCTGGCGGAATTGGATGGCGCGGAACGGATTCTCGACCTGGGCTGCGGCAACGGGGAGTTGGCGCGGGAGCTGGCGCGGCGCAGGCACCGCGAATCCTATCTGGGCGTGGACTTCAGCCTGCCGCTGCTCCAGGCGGCGGAGTCCCAGCCGGAGGATTTCTCCGCCAGTTTCAAACAAGACGATATCACCACCTCCGATTGGGATGCCAGCTTTTCCACATCTTCTTTTGACCTCGTTTATGCTTTTGCTGTCCTGCATCACATCCCCGGAGAAGAAATCCGCCTGAGACTGCTGCAAAAAATTCATCGCCTGCTCAAACCAGGCGGGAGATTCGTCCTCTCCAACTGGCAGTTCCTCAACAGCGATAGACTCAGAGCGCGCATCCAGGATTGGGAGAAAGCCGGTTTATCCCCCGCACAGGTCGATGAGGATGATTACCTGCTCGACTGGCAGGCTGGGGGGTCGGGGCTGCGCTATGTCCATCAT
>JBGPQJ010000113.1:0-10006 GCA_041488995.1 Anaerolineae bacterium | reverse complement strand
CTAGGGCGTTATTCACGCAGGGTTTTTTCCAAATCCCCAAAATCCACCCGCGAAGTGAAATCCAGGCTCAAAGGCGTGAGCGTGACCTTGCGCGCGATGCGCAGGGTGTACACGTCGCTGTCTTTCGGCTCGTCCTTAAACATCGCTGCTTCGGTGTAACCGACTTTGCCGGGTTTATCCCACGCGTTGCGCTGAGGTTTGGTCGGAATAAAGTAGCGTTGGCGAGATAACCGCGTCAGCACCCAGGGAGTCTGCTGCGTTGCGTCCGAGGGGACATCCAGCTTGAACAGCATCACGTCGGGCGGAAAGCGCTTCTCGAGCAGGACGCCCGCAAAGAGCTGGGTGAAATAGGCCGCGGCTGAAAAATCAACCTCGGGGTCGTAGGAGAGGTGCTTGTCATGCGGTGTCTCCAGTGAGGCAGCCAGCGCCGGGATGTTTACCGAGGCCGCTTCCATCGCCGCGCCGACCGTCCCGGAGATGGTGATGCCGGTCGCCACATTTTCCCCGTAGTTGATGCCCGAGACCACTAGGTCAGGTTTTTGCGGCATGATTTCCAGGATCCCGTGCAAGACAGCCTGGGCAGGAGTCCCTCCAACTGCGTACACCGTCCAATCCCTGCCATTGACCGAGACGGTCTCGGGGCGTATGATCCCGTCCGAAGAAAGCGGCAGGCTGCGACCTGTCCCGGAGGACTGTTCCCGCGGCGCGGCAACGGTGACATATCCCAATGCAGAGAGGACTTCCGCCGCGGCCCACAGCCCGGGGGATTTGATCCCATCATCGTTGGTCAGTAAGATTTGGGGTTTTGGCATACTCGCCTGCTGCTTATTATAAAGACAATCTTCTGGTTTGGCGATTGCGGAGAACGCCGTAATAAAAAGAGCGGGAATTCTCCCGCTCAGATGGCGCCCCTGGCGCGATTCGAACACGCGACCTATTGCTCCGCAAGCAAGCGCTCTAATCCACTGAGCTACAGGGGCTCTCGCGAGTGGGGATTCTAATGCAGATGCCCTGAACGGTCAAGAGAACTGCCCGCGTTGGGCGTGCTGGTATAATTGTGGACATGAAATATCATATTTGGACCGAGGGCTGCCAGATGAACGTGGCTGATTCGCAGCGCGTGGGGTCGGCGCTCGAACACCTCGGGTATGCCCATACAGACCAGGCTGAGGAAGCGGATGTCATCGTATTGAACACCTGCGTCGTGCGCCAGTCTGCTGAAGACAAGGCGTACGGGCGTCTGCAATCCCTCCGCCCACTCAAAGACAAGAATCCCGGCCTCGTCATTAACCTGATGGGCTGCCTGGTGGGCGTGCGCGGAAACGAAAAACTGCGCCAGAAGTTCCCGTTCGTGGATGTCTTTTCCCCGCCGTCTGACCCGGAGCCGCTGGTTTCGCACCTGACCCAGGGTGAGATCCGTTCCTTTGAAGAGAACGAAACCACCCGCCGCTTCTTGATGATGGACGACGAGTTGATCCTGCCGGAGCATGAACGCGGCAGCCTCGTCTCAGCGCATGTGCCGGTCGTTTATGGTTGTTCACATGCCTGCACCTTCTGCATTATTCCCTACCGGCGCGGGATCGAGCGCTCGCGCCCGGTCGGGGATATCGTGAGCGAAGTCCGTGCGCTGGTGGCGCAGGGTGTAAAGGAGGTCACGCTGCTCGGGCAGATCGTGGATCGTTACGGCAAAGACATACCCGATGGACCCGACCTGGCAAGCTTACTACGCATCATCAACGGTATCGAGGGTCTGGAGCGCATCCGCTTCCTGACCTCGCACCCCAATTATTTTAGTGAAGACCTGATGCAGGCTGTTGCCAGCCTGTCCAAGGCCATGCCGCACATCGAGGTGCCCATCCAGGCGGGGTCGGATGCCGTGCTTGAAAACATGAAGCGTGGCTACAGCCAGGCGGATTATCGTCGGTTGGTGGAAAAAATCCGCGAAAAGATCCCGGGCTGTTCAATTGCGACAGATATCATTGTAGGTTTCCCCGGCGAAACGGAGGCGCAGTATATGGAGACATACCATCTACTGGCCGACCTCAAACTAGATGTTGCCCATCTGGCGCGATATTCACCCCGGGCAGGGACCGTGTCCGCCCGCCGCATGACGGACGATGTTCCCGAGGAAGAGAAAATGCGCCGCTTCCGCATGCTCGAAACACTCCAGGAGCATATTGTGACCGAGATCAACGCCCGCTATCTTGGAGAAACGGTGGGTGTTTTATTCGAAGAGAAAGTCAAGAACCGCTGGAAAGGGCGCACGCCGACCAATAAGCTGGTCTTTGCAGAATCAGAAGACGATTTGCGCGGGAAGGTGCTGTCTGTCAAGGTTACCTGGACCGGGCCCTGGTCCATGCAGGCGACGTTGACCCATCAGCCGGTGCCGATTTCATTGTGATTATTGAAAATGACGGTGCCGCTTGGTATTGATTAAATAACTCTTAAAAACATACTCCCGCCTTTTGGCGGGAGTATGTTTCTTATAAGTCTTCATTTTCCTAGGGTCCTGCGGCCGGTGTCACACAGTTGACGGATGGGGCAGGCAGGGCAGTTTGGTTTTCTTGCACCGCATATCTCCCGTCCAAGACGGATGATGTTCAGGTGCGCGGCGTAGTAAGTATCGGGTGGAAAAACCGCTTCAAGATGTCTGTGCGCTTCTTCTACCGTCATCTTCTCGGGGCGGATGCCGATCCGCCCTGTAACCCGGTAAATATGGGTGTCCACCGGGAAGGCAGGGCGCCCGAGTGAGAAACACAGCACAATGGCGGCTGTCTTGGGTCCCACGCCGTGGAACTTCATCAACCAGGCGCGAGCCTCCTCCAGGGGCATCTCCGCCAGGAACGATAGATCAAGCGCGCCTCGTTCAGCGGTGATTTCACGCAGGACTTGCTGGATGCGCGGTCCCTTTTGGTTGGCCAGTCCCGCCGGCCTGATGGCATCAATCACATCGTTGACCGGCGCATCCCGGACGGCTTCCCAGGCAGGATATTTTCCCCGCAGGGCATTGAAAGCGCGGTCGCGGTTGGTATCGTTGGTGTTTTGCGAGAGAATGGTGGAGACAAGTTCATCCACCGGCGGAAGCGGATTGCGCCAGGTCGGTTCCCCGTAGAAATTAATCAAGCGTTTGTGGATTTTTAAAGCACGTTGCCTGAAAGCGGGGGCGGCCATATTAAGGAGGGTACATCAGCGCAGGATTAAGAATAAATGCCCAAAAGTACATCTCTGATTGCCTCAGGCGCCTTTGAGCTTGAAGGCAGCCTGGCTGACCCCTACAGGGATTTCGCGCCAGTTCGTCAACGTTTGCGGACCGAAGGCTGCAAGTTCCGCAAGCTGGGCTTCCTGAAGCGCACCGAGCTGACGGAGCGCTTCAAGGACAGCGAGGGGTCGGGCGCGCGAGTTCGGGTCGCCATCGGAGATTTTCAGGGCAATCCCAAGCGCCGGGGAGTCTGTTCCAAGCGCGCCGGGCATGAGCCCAATACCCTGGTAGCCTTCTGCGCCTCCTTTGGCAACGATCCGCCCGCGCCCAATTTCCATCAGGCGCGTGTCGAAACGACCCGGGCCGCCGACCATGTCGGGGTGTGCCATCATGGATTGGGTGATTCGATGGCAGGCGGCGGCACGCTGGGTGGAGAGATGACCTGGGTCGCAGAGGCGGGCGAAACTTAGCGCAGCATTGTAAAGCGGCACAGCGAAATTTGGCGCAGAACAACCATCGGTGCCAAGCTCCACTTTATCAGCAGGCACATCGGTCATGTCGGCAAAGGCTTGAAGGATGCTTTCCTGGACTGGATGAGTAGTGTCGAGGTAGTTGCTGATGGGAAGCTGGCGAAGCCTGGCGTGGGCCAGCATGCCAGTGTGCTTTCCGGAGCAATTGTGGCGGTAGGGTGTGGGCTGTTCGCCACGGACTTTCATGGCCTCGCTGGTGGGTATGTGGTAAGGATAATGCGCGCCGCACAGCAAGTCACTCTCCACGACCCCGATTTTTTCCTGCATGCCGCGCACCGTGGCGACGTGTTCATCTGTGCCTGAGTGTGATGAGCAGATCAGGGCAATTTCACGCGGTGTGAGTTTGAAGTAAGTGTCGCCTTCACGCTCAATGAAGGGGAGTGCCTGAAACGGTTTGGCCGTTGAACGAAGATATGTGACGGTCTCCGGGTCGCCATATGAAGCGACCAGCCTGCTATTCACGTCCACGACTGCCACTGCGCCGAAGTGAATGGATTCAACAATCCGTCCGCGTGTCAGTTCCACCATGGGTTGATAGGGATGGGACATTATTCCTCATCTCCTTCGATATTGCTCGTGAGATGGTAATGACGGACATAATAGCGGCTCAAACCGTAACGCAGGCGTTGGGCAAACTGCTTCTGACGGGCGGCAGGTGCACGGATGGAGGCCAGCAGGGGGTTGATCAATTTCTCAGTCGATGCGGGTGAGGCTTGTTTGGCGGCCAGTTTGTCCAGGTCCCCGTTGACTTTCTTGATCATTTCCACCTGATTGCGAATGACAGTTTCAGTGACTATCCCACCCCGGCTGCTGACCACGGTAGCCCCTCGATACGGCGCCTTGATCAAGGCCTCCAGCGATTCAATCCATGACGGCAGGTTGGCATTTGTAAAAAACGGAGGCTGCCCCTTGAGCACCAGGTCGCCGACGAAAATGATCCTTTGCTCGGGTAGCACAACCCAGATCGCCCCCGCGCTGGGTCCGGAGTGATGCTCCAGGACAACAGGCATATTGTTCCAGTGGATCACCATCTGGTTTGTGAAGGTGATCTCAGGCAGTGCCCACCGAATGGAGCCAATGCCAGGGATCCGTTCCCAGTCGGCGCCGGTTTCATCCCCTTGAGCCTTGAAAGTGTTGGGGCGGCTGCGGAAAACTTGCGCGGTGGTTTCGTGGGCAATGACAGTGCAGTCCATTGCACGCACGCCGAGCGTGCGGTCGGGGTGGGAGTCAAGGTTAATCAATACCCGTTCCACACCACCCCCCAGGTTGAGCAGTGTAGCGCGCCAGGCGCGTCCGTCTTCGGAAGAGGGCGGGGCGTCGATCTGAATCAAACCATGCGGGAGATTGATCGCTCCCAGTGTGACACCCGCATACTGGTCTTCAATATAAACATTCTCGGAAAGCTCCTGCATGGCGGCTCCTGTTAAAATTTTCCCTGGATGAGCTGGCAACATCCTGCATCATTGCCAAATTAGCCAGAGAGGTTTTGCAGCATCCGTGATTGATGGGTCATTCTTCATATGCTATCGGCAAAGTCATGATGAACTTCGACCCTTTGCCAACTTCGCTTTCAACCCAGATTTCTCCGTTGTGGGCTTCGACTGCCAGCCGGCAGAACGCAAGACCCACCCCGAATCCGCGGGGGCTGCCCTGTCTTTTGACGCGTGTATATTTGTCGAAAATCCTTCCCTGCTCCTCGATCGGGATGCCAAGGCCGTAGTCTTGAACCCAGATGCGCACCCAATCTCCATCCTGTTCGGCGCCAGCAGTGATCTCACTTTCAGCGGGAGTGTATTTGCTGGCGTTCTCGAGCAAATTGATCAGCACGCGGCGGATCATGTCCGCATCCACCAGCACGGGCGTCAGATTAGGGGCGACCGATTCTTTCATAACCTGCTGTCGGTTGTCGGTCACGGCTTGGACGGCTTTGATCGCGTCGGCAATCAGTTCAGGGACAGACGCGGGCTGCATTTCCCCCAGGGGCTGGCCGGCTTCGAGACGATTAATATCCAGGAGGGAATTGATCAGGCGCTGGATCCGGTCAATGGAGTGCTGGGCAATGGCCATGACCGATGCCGCAGCTTCGGCCTCCTCCGGCGGGAACATCGATTTGAGAATCTCCATGCTCGAAACGATATTGGCCAGAGGGGAGCGCAGGTCGTGATAAATCATTGCCGCGAGATCATTGCGCAGGGTGTCCAGTTCCTTGCGGGTCGTGGCGTCGCGCAGGATCCATTGGATGGATTCGACATCGTTGAATGCCACCCGGCGCGCCTGGACTTCGACCGGTGTGACCGTTCCGCCCTTGCTGTGCACTTCGGATTCGTACGAAACCGGATACTGGCGCAGCAGATCAAAGTCTGCTCCGGTTTTTTCCAGGCTGATGGTATGGATCTGACCGATCTTCATGGCGCGCATTTCCTCGGCGCTGCAGCCGGTAATCCCGACTGCCTGGCGGTTGACCTCGGTGATGTTCCCCTCCCAGTCGGTGATGATGATCGGGTCTACGCTGTCGTCGAAAAGGTCGCGGTAACGCTGGTGGGCGGTTTGCAGCCGCTCGAAAAGCTGCGCATTCTGGATGGTTGAGCCTGCCAGGCTGCCAATGCCCTGCAGGACCAGCAGTGCGTCACCATCAAAGGTTTTGGATACCGGGTTGATCGCTTCGAGCACACCGATGAGTTGTCCCTGGTAATGGATCGGCGCGGCCGCGACAGCCCGCACGAGCACGCCGGGTATCTGGTCACATTGGGAGTAGCGGCTGTCCTGGGATGCTGCGGGGATGACGACCCCGTGCCCTTCGTTTGCGACCCAGCCCACGAAGCCTTGCCCGGGAGGGATCTGACGGCCGACGATCATATGGGCATTCTCGCCGGTGGCTGCGCGATAAATGAACCCCCCGCTTGCCGGATCGGCCATTGCCATGGCTACAATTTTTACTTGCAGGGCCTGCATGGTTTCGTTAAGGATTTGCTGGAGAACATCATCCATGCGCAGGGATGAGTTAATGGTCATCGCGCCTTCGACAAGCGCGGTCATGACGCGTGCCTGCCGCTGACTGTCGGCGTACAGCCGCGCATTGAGCACCGCAATCCCTGCCTGGTCAGCGATAGCCTGGGCAAGCGCAAAGGAATCATCGTCAAATGCGTTGGGCTTCGAGTGCACCAGCGTCATCACGCCGACCAGTTTCTCGCGCGTCAGCAGAGGGATGCAGATGGCCGATTTTGCCCCGCTTTGGTCAGCCGCATCATCAGGACGCCGCAGCCAGCGCTCGTCTTTGCTGGTATCCTGCAGGAGCGCCCCCTGCCGGTTGCGGACAACCCATCCTGCCAGACCACGCTCGACCGTATCGCGTAATTGCTGGGGCGTGCTTTCCCGCACCTGCGTACCGTAAACGATGGCTGAATCGATCGGTTTCTCGTTATCGTCGAGGACGATGATCGTGGCACGCTCGCCACCCACGGTATTGAGCGTGGCGAAAAGCAGCCGCGTCAGGACCACATTCAGATCCAGCTGTGTGGCGACTTCGCGACTGACCTGATAAAGCAACTCAACCGTCGATCGTTGATTCCTCGGCATGTTTCCTCTTCATCAAGAGCAGTACGGCCTCATCCACATTTCGTTATGCGAGCCGGTCGTTGCAGGTCATAAATACTTCAAGCCCGTTCCGGTGTTGAACAGAACAATCCGTTCATCGGGGGAGAGCCAATTGGCGTCTCGCAATTGCCTGAACGCGGCGAGGGCGGCGGCGCCTTCGGGTGCGGCAAAGATCCCTTCCGTCCCTGCCATCTCCTTCTGGCAGTCCACGATTTCGTCGTCCGTCACAGCCACCGCCGTGCCTTGCGACTCTCTGATCGCGCGCAGGATCAAACGATCTGCGAACGCACCGGGGACTCGCAGGCCCGCGGCGATGGTCTGCGCCCCATCCCAGAATTCCGCCCGATCCTTGTTCTCACGCACGGCGCGGACGATCGGAGCGCACCCTGCGGCCTGCACACTGACCATGCGGGGGCGCTGCGCGCCTATCCAGCCCAGGCTTTCCAATTCGGCGAAGGCCTTCCACATCCCCACCAGTCCCGTCCCGCCGCCGGTCGGGTAGATGATGACATCGGGCAACTCCCAGCCAAAAGATTCGGCCAGTTCCAACCCCATGGTCTTTTTCCCTTCACACCGGTAGGGTTCTTTGAAGGTGCTCACGTCGAACCAGCCATGTCTTGTGGCCTCTTCGCCGGCCAGCCTGGCGGCTTCCGAGATCAAGCCATCCACCAGATGCAAATCAGCACCGAGACGCTGGACTTCGACCTGATTGGCAGGAGGCGCGTCATTGGGCATGTAGACGTGGGCTTGGGCACGCCCGCGCGCGGCATAGGCTGCCAGCGCGCCACCTGCATTGCCCGCGGTGGGGATGACAAACGCGTGGATGCCTAGTTCAAGCGCACGCGAGACCGCTATTGCCAGACCACGTGCTTTGAACGAACCGGTCGGATTTGTGGATTCGTCTTTAATGTACAGATTCTTGAAGCCGTATTTCCTGCCCAGATTGGTGGCTTTTAGCAGGGGCGTATCGCCTTCGCCAAGGGTCAGGCGATGGGCCGGGGCGCGGACAGGGAGAAGTTCAGCCCAGCGCCAGAGGCCTCGCGGTCGGGCAGCGAACAATTCGCGGGTGGCCTGGATCCGTGCGCGCTCCAGGTCGTAGCGGGCGAGCAACGGAGAACGGCAGTCCGCGCAAAAGGTTTGCACCACATCCGCATCAAAATCCTTGCCGCATTCCGGACATTCCAGGTGAGTCAGCAGGCTCTCTGGGAATCTCATCGGTTTCAGTATAGCACAACTGCTAAAATCAGCCGGATTTTTCGCGAGTGCGGGTAAAATTGGTAACATGGATCCTTCCAAACCAGTTGCGAATAATGTCATCATCTCCTGCGGCGTGCTACTGAATTCTCAATAAATTATGTCCGTTAAAAACCCTAAAAATGCCCTTGGAATCGGCCTTTGGATCGGACATTCTTATTTGAATACTCAGTAATACTGGTGGCAGGATTGGTATTGAGCCTGGTGACGCTGGGCGTTGCCTTGTTTGTGGTGTTAGGGAGATAGGATGCCGCTGGATCTTGCGCGGATTAAAGCCCTGTGTTTCGATGTGGACGGGACGTTGAATGATACCGACGACCAGTTTGCCGAGACGGTGAAAACGTTGCTGAAGCCGCTGGGGTTGTTCCCCTTTGTCGACAGGGATAGAATGGCGCGGTGGTTTGTCACGTGGGCGGAGGCGCCCAGCAACGCTTTACTGGGAT
Source organism: Anaerolineae bacterium (assembly GCA_041488995.1). Taxonomy (GTDB): domain Bacteria; phylum Chloroflexota; class Anaerolineae; order Anaerolineales; family Villigracilaceae; genus JBGPQJ01. The sequence continues at coordinate 986 of JBGPQJ010000113.1, read as the reverse complement.
ACGCCGACCGGATTGGCATCGACGATCAGATGTCAGCCTTGATGGAGTGGCTTTCCCGGCACCATCGCCGCAAGCAGAAGATATTCCAGATATCAGGTCCGGCGTTTAAAAAACCCGGTGATATGAATCCAGCACGCCCCCGGCAGGAGCGAAACGCCGATGGCCATCACCAGCGAAAAGGCAAGGAGCGCAAAAAACACATTGCGATAACGGATGGGATCGGGTTTATCCTTCCACAACCCGGTCAGGTGGCGAGCACGACAGCAATGATCATGATGACCAGATGCACGATGCGGTAGGATGGAAACCCGAACCCCAACAGCCCTCCCAGGATTAGATAGAAAAACCCGAGCAGCAATTGCGTGTCCATCAGCACCTTGAATGCAGTCGTTAATCGGTTTGCGGTGGTATCGTATGGCTTTTTCCCCAGCCAGCCAATGGCGAATTTGATGATGGCGATCACCGCGACGAGAACCAGTGCCCAGCGTATTAGGGAGTGCAGGGTGAGGATGAATGGTGGCATGCGAACCACCTGTTTGAAAATGCCTGGATGGACTCAACAGATGTTCTATACTTCCACGCGGGTATGTCAAGCATTTTCACGTATAATCTACAGGGTAGTACGTTAATATCTGAACCCGAACCCATCATTTGCGAGTAATTTGATAGAGTTAAATTCTGAGCTACAGGCAAGAAGCAGTAATCAGACGTGGAGGGAATATGGCTTACACATCCATTTTGACTGAAACCCGTGGGCGAGTCGGGGTGATCACACTCAATCGTCCACAGGCGCTCAATGCCCTCAATGCTGTTTTGCTTGCTGAGATGATGGAGGCGCTGACCACCTTTGACACCGATGATGGTATCGGCGCAATGGTCATCACCGGCAGTGAACGGGCTTTCGCCGCCGGCGCCGACATCAAGGAGATGGCCGATGCCACGGTGATGGATATGATGGCGCGCGGCTTTGTCGAATTGTTCGACGG
>JBGPQJ010000112.1:0-10052 GCA_041488995.1 Anaerolineae bacterium | reverse complement strand
ATCGCCTGCAGGTCATCATTGAAAGTGACCACGTGGTCGCTGTCCCAGCGCACGCCACGGCTGACGTGGAGCAGCATCTGATCAAGATAAATCAACAGGGACGAGATTTTATCAGCGATAGTTTCTGTCGGGTGGAAATGCCCGGAATCCAGCGTCAGCAAAATTTTGCGGCTGACGGCGTAAGCGGTGTAAAACTCCATCGAACCGGTGACGTAGCTCTCCGAGCCGATGCCGAACAGTTTTGGCTCCACGGCGTCGAGGTTGTAGCGCGGGTCAATCTTTTCAGCCAGGATGGAGTCCAGCGCGTCCCGAAGCAGGCGGCGGGGCGTCTGGCGATCGGCGGGGGTGTCTTTGTAACCATCGGGGATCCAGATGTTCGTCACCGCCGGGGTGCCCAGTTCGCTTCCGAAATATTCGCCAATCTTGCGGCTGGCGATGCAGTGCTCGATCCAGAACTGGCGGATGGCGGGGTCGCGGTGCGAGAGCGTGAAGCCATCGGCGGCGAGGGGGTGCGAGAAGCAGGTCGGGTTGAAATCGATGCCATGGCCGCCCGCCTTTGCCCAATCCTTCCAGGCGGAGAAGTGGCGCGGCTCGATGGTATTGCGCTCCACCTTATAGTCGGCTTCGAGATAGATGGCGTGCAGGTTCAGGCGGTGCGAACCGGGCAGCAAGCTGTAAACCACATCGAGGTCGCGGCGCAACTCATCGGCGCTACGGGCTTTGCCGGGATAGTTGCCGGTGGCGGCGATGCCGCCAGTCAGTTCGCCGCCAGGATTTTCGAATCCGCCCACATCATCGCCCTGCCAGCAATTGAGTGAAATCGCGACTTTTGCGAGCCGGGCAATGGCGATGTCTGTATCCACGCCAAGGGCGGCGTACCATTCTTTGGCGATGTTATATGCGGATTGAATCTGAAATTCAGTTGGCATGGTGCTCCTGTTTTCCCTCACCCTAACCCTCTCCCGAAGGGAGAGAGGACTCCCTTCCCCCGAACGGGGAAGGGCTGGGGATGAGGGCTTAGAAAATACTCTGCTTAATGTTGAAGGTTGCGCAAATGGCACAGATTTCGTCTGCGCTTAAGCCTTCGCCGACTTCGTTGACGCACAGGTTGAGATATTCGTATTTGGCGGCAGTTTCGGCGTATTCTACGCGGTCGGCGGCACGCTTGACGGAAATGTCCGAGCGCGCCATCACGCCGTGCTTTGCCCAGATGACAATGCGATGCTTACGCAACGACTCCACGTTGCCCGCCATCAGCTCCGGCGAACTGGGGATGCGGAACGGGATGAACCCAATGCCTTCGGGCAGGTTGATGATAGTTTCCGGCTGCCAGCGCAGGAGATGCGTGTTCAGGTATTGCTCATCCTGGTAACGGGGGATGTGGCTCAGGTAGGTCAGATGCACCGGCTGGGCATGGATAACGGCATGAAAGTTCGTATTCATGGCACAAATCTGGTCATAATGCACGGCGAGATGCGAGTTGAATTCGCTGGTGACGAGCTCGAAACGGCGGTGGTAGGATGTGTAGAGTTTGCCAGTGAGCCCGCCTTCGTTCACGACGATGCAGGCGAGATTGGCAGTCGGCTCATCGATGATCTCGCGCAGACGCCGCCCGGATCCGCTGACGATAAAGGTGGCGCCCGCCAGGTCGGAGACAGGCTGGGGCAGTTCGATTTCATCCACAACGGGGAAACGGGTGCGGACATCGATTTGCCAGCGCAGGCAGACAGAGATGTTGCCGGCTGCGCCTTCGCTGGCTTCGATTTCAGCCAGGTGATGCCCGGCTTCACCCATCATAGTGAGCAGGTCATCGAGTTCGGGATAGGGAGGTTGGATCATGGTTTTTCAATTCTCGGAGTTGAATATCTCCGGCATTTTCTAACGTCAGGAGATGTTGGACTCCAATTACTTTAATAGTTTTTGGTAGGCTTCATCCCAACCAGCAGGTTGACCGGGATGGTAAATTTCCGGTGAGAAAGAATGTCGCACGACAGCACGGGCTTCACTGAGATCGGCGATGTGCCTGAGCGTGATGGCTTGCATCAGGATATTACCAATCGCTGTGGCTTCAATAGGTCCGGTCATAACGGTTCGCCTGGTGCTGTCGGCAGTAAATTGATTGAGCAGTTTATTCTTTGTGCCGCCGCCGATGATGTGCAAAGGAGCGAGGCGCTTGCCGGTCAGGCTTTCGAGCCTTTCGAGCACGAAGCGATACTTCAAGGCAAGGCTTTCCAGCGTAACGCGGATGATCTCGCCTTTGGTCTGTGGAATGGTCTGATGGGTCTTTGCGCAGTATGCGCGGATTTTCTCCGGCATGCCGCCGGGATGCAGGAAACATGCATCGTCAGGGTCGATCACGGCGAGGAAGGGGGTGGCTTCGGCGGCGAGTTGGGTCAACTCATCATAGGACAGGTTCCACTCACGGTGGCATTCCTGCACCAGCCATAGGCCGATGATGTTTTTGGAAAGCCGCCACGTTCCAAACACGCCGCCTTCGTTGGTGAAATTATAGGCAAGGGCGCGCTCATCCATGCCGGGCGTATCCGCTTCACAGCCAATGATGGACCATGTCCCTGAACTAAGCCAAGCGAAATCCTTGTCCTCAGCGGGGACGGCGACAACCGCTGAGCCGGTATCGTGGCAGGCGGGGGCAATCACGGGGATGGATCCAGCTCCGGTCTTTGCGGCTATTTCCGGGAGTAAACTGCCAAGGGTAGTCCCCGGCTCACAAACGGGAGGCAGGATGCGGGTGGGAATGTCCAACGCTTCGAGCAGGGGCAATGCCCAGTTTCGGCGTACAGGGTCGAAGCATTGAGTCGTCGTCGCGTTGGTAAATTCACAATAAATTTTGCCACTCAACCAATAATTGAATAAATCCGGGATTGTGAGAAAGGTTTGTGCGACCTCCAGCAGCGGTGATTTTTGGAGCGTCATCGCCAGCAGCTGGTAGAGTGTGTTGATCTGCATGAACTGGATGCCGGTCTGGGCAAAAATCTTCTCGCGGGGCACGCGGCGGAAGGCTTCATCGAGCATGCCATCGGTGCGGTTGTCGCGATAGTGATAGGGGTTGCCGAGCAACGCGCCGTTGCGATCGAGCAGGGCAAAATCGACGCCCCATGTGTCGAGGGCGAGGCTGGCGAGGGGATATTTTGCGGCGGAAGCAGCGATGCCAGCCTGGATATCTCTCCACAGGCGCAGGACATCCCAGTGCAGACCATCTGGCAGTTGGACCGGCTCATTGGAAAAACGGTGTGTTTCAGCCAAGCTGAGTACGCTGTTTTCGAGCGTGCCGACGATGGTGCGCCCGCTTTCGGCGCCAAGATCAATGGCGAGGTAGTTGGTCATGTTTAATCCAGATGGAAATATTCTTCAAGTTCCACAAAACTTTCGTCGGGGCGGGCGTTGGAATCGGTGAAGGGTGCTATGAACTGCTGCCAGCGCGTATTTACTTCGGTAGCGGCCATTTTTGCCTGGGCAACGGCAAGACTCTCTTCGGTTTCAAAGTAGCCGAAAATAAGCCCGTCTATGCGCATGAATAATGAATAATTATGCCAACCGGCTTCACGCAGCGCGTCCAGCATTTCGGGCCAGACGTGCTTGTGATGTTCTTTGTACTCCGCGAGACGGTCCTGCCGGACTTTGAACTGAAAACCAATGCGTTTCATGGCACGCTCCTTTTACTACCCCTCACCCCTTGCCCCTCTCCCTTACAGGGAGAGGGGTTGGGGTGAGGGCATGTTACGGCTTACCAGTTGAATTTATCGATGTTGTCTTTGTTGTAGATGAACGGCAGGCCGAGCAGGACGTTCAGACCGAGGTCGGGATCATCCTGGAGGGTATACTCGCCGAGGCGGCCAGCGGTGAATTTCTCACCAGCCACACCCTTGATTTCACCCTTGGCGAGAGCATTGAGTACGTAGACCGACAGGTAGCCGAGGTCAGCGGGGTTCCACAGAGCGAACTCGGGGGAAGCGCCGTTTTTGACATATTCGCGCATCTGGTTGGGGGTGCCGAGACCGGTGACGAACACCTTGCCGATCAGTCCAGCGTCGGTGACGGCGCGAGCGGATGCAGCGATACCAACGGTGGTCGGGGCGATGATGACCTTCAGGTCAGGATATTTCTTGAACAGCGCCTGGGCTTCATTGTAGCTCTTGGTGTCATCATCATCACCATAAACGACGCCAACCAGTTCGAGTTTGGCGTATTCCGGCTTCTTGAGTTCTTCCTTCATCACCTCGATCCAGGCGTTCTGGTTCGGAGCGGTGGAGGTGGCGCTCAAGATGGCGATCTGACCGCCGCCGGGGCCAGTCAGGTCAAGGGCCATCTTGATTTCGATGGCGCCAATGTCATGCAGAACGGCCTGGTTGATGTGCAGCACACGGCCATCCTTACCAATCGCGGAGTCCCAGGAGACGACCGGGATGCCAGCAGCCATAGCGTCTTTTCCGGTGGGGACGAGCGCGTCAGAGTCATCGGCAGAAATGGCGAGGCCGTTGACTTTCTGCGCAATGAGCGAGTTGATGAGCTGGATCTGCTGGGTGGCATCAGCGGAGGCGGGACCCTGATATAGGACGGTCACGCCCAGTTCCTTGGCGGCTTCCTGAGCACCGTTGTTGGCGGTGTCAAAATACGGATTGCCAAGGTTCTTGGGAACCAAGACGAAGGTCAGCGGGCCAGCGGCGGGGGCCTTAGTCGCAGCAGGGGCTCCACAGGCACTCAGCAGCAGGCTGAGTACCATAAGTGAGGCCAGAACAAAGTACAACGAGCGGTGTTTCATGTTTTCCTCCTTACAGGAATTGAGTGGGTGATTCAAGTCAACAGGCAAATGCCTGGAGCTTGTGATGGAAACGTCCCGGCTAGACAGAGGCCAGCACCGGGGCGCGGGACCAAAAGAAAAAGGCGATGAACAGCCCAAAGATAACGATAAATGCCAGTGTGGCGAGCAATGTTTGCCGCTTGATTTTTCCACTGCTGGCAGAAATGCCGCGGACGATGTTCGGCAGCAAAATGGACAGGATCAGCAACAGACCAATCGCCATCCCCTGCACCTGCCCCTGGATATTGATCAGCCCCATGCCGAAACGCATCAGCCCGATCAGCAGCAGGGAGAGCGCTGCGCCGCCCATGGTGCCGATGCCGCCATTGATATCCACGCCGCCGAGTACGGCTGCGGTGATCACCGACAGTTCCAGCCCGGTGCCGATGTCGGGGCGGGTACTGCCGAAGCGGGCTGCCAGCACCAATCCGGCCAGCGCGGCCATGAGACCGGAGATGGTAAACAGGATGATCTTGATGCGCGCCACCGGAACGCCGGAGTAAAGCGTGGCGTTTTCGTTATTACCGATGGAAAAGACATAGCGTCCAAAGGTAGTTCGGTGCAGTACCAACCCGAAAATGACTGCCAGCACGGCAAATAATGCCACCGAGAACGGAATCAGGGTTCCGGGCAGTTTTCCCTGTCCGATGTAAGTAAACGCTTCGGGATAGCCACGCGCCGCCTGGTCGCCAAGCAAAACGAAGGCCATGCCCCGAAAAAAGGCATAAGTTCCCAGCGTTACCACCAGCGGAGGCAGTTTCACACGTGCCACCAGCGTGCCGTTCAAAAATCCGGCGAGCGAACCGAGTACCAGTGCAGCCAGCGCCGCCACCCAGATGTTGACACCCTGCATGAACAACCAGCCCATGAACGCGGCGCACATACCCAGGTTGGAAGCCACCGACAGGTCGATGCCGCCGGAGATGATGATGAAAACCATCGGCAGCATCATCAGACCCATTTCCATGAAGTCTGATGAAGTGCGCGAGATATTTTTTGAATCCAAAAAATAGGGTGAGAGGCGGCTGTTTGCCACCACGACCACTGCAATCAACGCGACCAGAAGCCATTCCCAGCGCAGGAAATATGCCAGGAATGAGCGGCGGGGTGCGGATTCGTTAATCAGCGTCGCAGACTGTGTTTCGACTACGGGAGAATTTGGCTGGATCACTTCTGGTTCCTCTGCGCGCTCCGCAAAATCAGGTTATCGGTCACCACGGCGATCAAAATCAACAGACCTTGTGCCGCCAGCTGCCAGAAGGGCGAAATACGCACCAGAGGCAGGGAATTTTCGATGATGCCAAGCAACAGCGCACCCAGTAGCACGCCGGGCACCGTGCCCACGCCGCCGCTGATGCTGACACCGCCCACCACCGATGCCGCCACTGTCTGGAGTTCAAACCCCAGCGCGGTATTGGTCTGCGCCGATTCGAAGCGCGAAGCCCATAGCACAGCTGCCAATCCACAGGCGATGCCGCTCAGCAGGTAGGCCAGGAAAATGATGCGCTGCTTGCGAATGCCCGCCACCTGCGCCGCGTCGGGATTGCTGCCGACAGCGTAAATATCGCGCCCGGTACGGGTGTGGTTCAGGAAAAAGTACACCGCAATCGCAAAAACAATCGCAATGATGACCATGTTGGGCAGCCCGAGCGGCGTGCCTTTGGAGAGCAGCTTGAAAGCTTTGGGCAGTTCGAAGGAATTGATCCACGTGCCCTGGCTGTAGAAAAAGACCATGCCGCGGTAAATGCTCAGCGTGCCGAGCGTGGCAATAATCGGCGGGACTTTTCCGTAACTGATAATCAGCCCGTTGAACGAGCCGAGCACCGCGCCGAGCGCCATACCCAGCACCAACGCGCCTACCACCGGAAAATCCGGTGACTGTTTCATCATAAAAGCCACCATCATCGCCACTAGACCGATCATCGAACCGACCGACAAGTCGATGCCGTGCGTGATGATGACCATCGCTTGCGCCAGTGCCACAATGGACAGGATCGAGATATTCAGCAGAATATCCTTGGCATTCTCAACCGTCAAAAATGCCGGGGCGCGCAGCGTCACAATCACAGCCAGGATCAGGATGAACACGCTGATTCCGGCTTCGCGAAACCGGACAAACGACCGCAACAGGTTCGAGCGGAGAGCGGGTGCGGTTTGCAGGCTCACGCTGCACTGCCTGTGGTCACTGCCCACGGAGCAGTGGCAGCGGAGATAATTTTTTCCTGTGTGGCTTCTGCGCGAGTGAAGTGCCCCGTCATGTGACCTTCGTGCATCACAATTACACGGTCGCTCATCCCCAGCACTTCGGGCAGTTCCGACGAAATCATCAAAATCGCGATACCTTCAGCAGCCAGTTTGCTCATCAGCGCGTGGACGGCGGCTTTCGTGCCCACATCGATACCGCGCGTCGGCTCATCCAAAATCAGGATGCGCGGTTTGGTCGCCAGCCACTTCGCCAGCACAATTTTCTGCTGGTTGCCGCCCGAAAGTTCGCGCGCCTTCTGCCAGATGTTGTTGGCGCGCACTTCCATCTGTCGCGCCGCGCCAAACGCCGCCGAGCACTCCACCTTTTCGCGCAGCCAGCCGCGGCGGGCATAGTGTCCCAGCATCGGCAGGCTGATGTTAGAGATAATGTTCATCGGGGGGATGAGACCATGCAGCTGCCGGTCCTCGGGGACGTAAGCCAGCCCGAGGCTGATTGCCTGCTGGGGCGATGTCACGCGGACCTCTCGCCCCTCCACCTGAATCCTGCCCGAAGTGGGCGGTTCCACCCCGAAAATGGCGCGCGCCACATCGGTGCGACCTGCTCCGACCAGCCCCGCCATGCCCAGGATTTCACCCATACGCAGTTCGAAACTGACATTCTCAAAAATACCGGTGTGCGACAGGTTTTCCACCTTGAGCACCACGTCCCCGGCTTGAACATCCTGCTTGGGGAACAGGTTTGAAATCGTGCGTCCCACCATCAAGCGGATCAATTCATCGCGGCTGACATCCTTCAGCGGACGGGTATCCACGTAAGTGCCATCGCGCAGAACGGTCACGCGGTCAGCCAGTTCGAATAATTCTTCCAGCCGGTGCGAGATGAAAATTATGGCGGTGCCATCATCGCGCAGGCGCCGTACCAGCCGGAACAGATCCGCCACTTCGTTGAGCGTCAGTGACGAGGTGGGTTCATCCATGATCAGGATGCGCGCATTAATCGAAAAAGCCCGTGCAATCTCGACCGTTTGCTGTTGGGCAATGCTCAAGCTGCGGGCTTTTTGCTTTAAATCGAGATGCACACCCAGCGAGATGAGCAATTTCCCGGCTTCGTCATACAATTTTCGCCAATCGATGCGTCCGCTGCGGGTGGTTGGCTGGCGTCCGACAAAAATATTCTCCGCCACATCCAGGTCGGGGAACAGGCAGAGTTCCTGGTAAATCGCCGCAATCCCCGCCTGGCGCGAGTCGCGCGGGTCGCCAAAGTGGACAGGCGCGCCATTCAGCAGGATCTCACCGCCATCTGGCTGGTGGACACCGGTAATGACCTTCACCAGCGTCGATTTTCCTGCGCCATTTTCGCCCAGCAGGGCATGCACTTCACCCGGTTTCAATTCAAACGAAACCTCGTGCAGCACTTCCACGCCCGAAAAACGCTTGGTGATATTTCTCAATTCTAGAATAACATCACTCACGAGAAAAGTCCCTTTCCTGATCTGTCATTCCGTGCACACCGTAAATGGAATGTTCGCCCATTTCAGCTGGACTTTCCAGTCATCATTGATTCCCGAATCTGTGAACAGGTGCGTAATCTGCAGCGGGCGGGCAAAAGGAGTCAGGTCTTCATGCCCCAGTTTGCTCGAGTCGACCAGCGCAAATACCTGCCGGGTAGATTCGATGGTTTTGCGCTTGAGCTGCGCCTCTTCCAGGTAGACTTCGGTCATGCCGCGCTCCACGCTGAAGCCGCTGCATGAGAAAAACGCTTTCTGAATGTGGAGTTCCGCGATGATCTGCTCGCTCAACAGCCCGGTCACCGAGGAACCATCCTGCCGTACCACGCCGCCAATCAGGATTACTGTGTTCGTTGGGTTTTGCGCCAGCAAGCGGGCAACTTCGATGCCATTGGTCACCACACGCAGACGGTTTCGTTCTTTCAGATTAAGGCCGAGATAATAAGCCGTGCTGCTTGCATCCAGCAGGATCGAATCCCCATCGTTTACCAATTGTGCTGCTCCCTGGCCAATACAGTTTTTCTCTTTGGCGTGTTCCTGGTGACGAATGCCAAACGCTGCATTGGGGAGCTGCATCTTATCGTTCAACACAGCGCCGCCGTGCACGCGGGTGAGATGTCCATCCTCTTCCAGCGCATTCAAGTCGTTCCGTACCGTGCCTTCGGATATCCCCAGCGCCAGGGCAAATTCCTTCACCCGCATGCCCGGCTGCTTGCGTAACAATTCCAACAGAGATTGGCGGCGCTCGTAAGTGGTCAAATCTGACCGTCCTTAATGTATTTTGTTGAAATTTGTTGAATTCGACAATTAGATAATACAATTTTTGTTGATATTTGTCAATACAGAGCGATTTCATCAATCATCGAAAATATCACTTTTTTGTGTGACATTTATCTTGACTTTTTCCACTGAATACAGTTTGAAATAATTAGCCGCTTTCCCCTCACAGCTAAAGCCGGGGGTATCTCGCGGCGTTTTCGATGAATGCACTTTTGGTCATCCACGTCTCCTGAGAAAAATAATGCCAGATTAGGAATGAATTCCGTCTGGCATTATTTTACGCGGAACTGCTATCTGGCGTTCAAGCCTTGATGACGCCTTTTTTCAAAATAATATTTGCATATAGTGCCATTTCACTGCTTGCCAGCACCGCATAGGCCTTTTTGGCCCGTTCATAGAAGGCAAAACGTTCCACATAGTCGAAATCAGTGAAGCTGCTCTCATATTTTTTGACAATTGGGCGATATTTTTCCCAGACGACTGGCTGGTACGTATCGCCAGGGACAACGGTCATCAGTGCCACAGGTTTTTCTACATACTGGTCGAGCGGAAAAACTTGCAGAATGGCGTCCAGCAAAAGCGGAATACCCAGGCCATCGGCGCGGACGAGTCGCTGGGCAAGGCTGGCAGCCGGGAAATTCCCATCCGCAATGACAAGCTCGTCGCCGTGGCCCATTTCCATCAGGATCTTGATCAATTCCGGTGAGATCGCCGGAGAAATTCCTTTTAGCATGGTGTCT
>JBGPQJ010000111.1:0-10060 GCA_041488995.1 Anaerolineae bacterium | reverse complement strand
GGATTATGTCCTATCCCTTTTCCCTACCGCATCCAGCCAGTCTAGTTCACGCCGTATTAAGCGCCACTCAAAAGCCTCGCGGAACTAATTCGAGACGGACTGAGCACTTTAGATCGCGTCTCACCTCTGGAATTTCCCGAATTTCGAGAGGGACTTCTGGAAAGAGCTTTAAAATAGTTGATGCAAGTATGTCCTCGGCAAGGACAAGTATCTTTGCATTTATGTTCTTCGCGTCTATCAGAATTGCGGTGGGCGGCTCACCAGTTAGAAACCAGAGCGGTGCTTCTCCAGATACCCTATTTGCTGAGAATTTATAATCCACGTTTCGGATGTGCAGTTGGCCGCGCGGGGCATCTGTAGGATGTTCCAAAGCGTTACGCATATCAAGGACTCGCTTCACCCACGTATGTTGTGCTGCGAGCCACTTAACGTACTTGTCCTCCTTTCCAAACTTTTCCTCCGCCCAATTGATGATTCTATAATATTTGTGGTCAAACGTCTCTCTAACGAGCGCGCCAAAGATTAGCCCGCAATCTCTTATACAGAGCTTGGCAGCTTGGAGATATGACTCTACGCGGCTATCGAGATCAATCACAATCGGTGCTTCAAAGGCATCATCTCCGATTTTCTTGAGGCCACTAGCAAGAAAATCGGTCCTAATTGCCTCACATTCCCGCTCTAGCCAAGTTGCGAAGTCTTCCATGCCGAGCAACCTCTGACAAAGATTGACATTGATTGAAAAAATCTGCGCCTTAGAGTCTGCCTGAATAGGAAACATGCCCATGATCGTGTCGGACTGGACGGTTGTCCGCGCAACAATGGGGTTTGACGTGCCTTGGTTTAGGACCTTCCTATAGGTTGTTGGCATAGAAAATAAGGCGTCTAATGGTTTGCGTCAGCGGTGCGTGGGCGAATGTGGGTGCGTGTGGACTCTGCTTAGGAGCAGAAAAACTCGAAGCGAGGAAAATGCTTGTAAATCACGCAGACTCCCAGCGATCCGCTTCACGCTTTGTTATGCGGCACATGTTTTGGAGTTTTTCGAAGGAGGCTGTTCGTTCATTACTGCCCCAGATAAGTCAGCAGAGCTCCAGTAAGCAAGAGAGCCAATTCTGCATCTGCACGTTTGATAGAGATTCCCGTTTCGTGCCTTCCTAGTTGCAAAAAATCGCCAAGCGATTTTGCTAGGTTGTCGAAGCGATTGGCCTTCTCCCCTTCGCCGAGGATGGACACAAAGGCTTCACGTGCTTTGCTCATGTCAAGTTCACCGTTGAAATCTTGAACGATTGCCTCGAAGGCTTTTCTACAGTTCATCAGCGCTTCTTCCCAGTCGCCGTTTCTATAGTTTTGTTGAGCATCTTCAAATCGTTGAAGTGCGCGGGCAAGATGTGGAATAACGCGAAGCTTACTGGAGGGAATCTCAAGGATTTCGAGTTCGGACCATCCCAAGCTTTTCAACAACTTCACCCATTCAGATTGAGGAATTGTGTATTCGAGGAAATCAGGGCCACCGTCAGAGAATTGGGTCTCGTGAGGTGGTTTCAACATTGCCATGTCATTTGAGGCATAAATCTCGGATACGAGAACCCTCGATGAAAATACTAGCTTGACATCGCCTCCTGTCCTTCGCTGTTCAATTTGATGGATCACATGAGTTGGTAGGTCAACATGAAAAGCCCCGATGCCATGCTTTCCGGCTGGGATGATTGCCGGATCGACTCTGTTATGCATGGATTGAAAAATCTTTCCCTCGGCCACAAGTAATCCATTCAAAGCTTCCAGTCTAACCCAAGCGTCCAGAATGCAAATATCGAATGAAGCGGGATTGGTGATGCGACATTCGAATTTCAACTTGCGTCTCGGCGGAGGCTCTGCGTAGAGTCTCTGAATGACTACAGGTAGATTGGGCATTTGGACCTTAGACAGATCGCGTAGACTCATATGCTCCTAATCCGACGGGTTTCAATCGTGCCACATAACTATGATTCAGTAAGTAAAACTTATATATCATACACTTTGAGCATAATATAGGATTCTTTCCGGAGTCTGTCAGAGACAATGTATAGGTAAAAGTTTGAACTCAACCGCTTTCGCTATCAGCTGGGTCGAATAGCAAGCCCACAAAATTATTATGGCACAAAACATAATAAATCGCACCATTTATTCAGGCGCGGTGGGTAATTCATTTTGCTTTCCTTGACTAGCTTTTTATAAGTCGCGACAAGTTATCATGGGCGAATGTGCCTGATGCGCCTGGAGCAAATCATCATCCACCATTTGAGCGTAATGCTGGACCATCTTCCAGTTTACTCAAACAGTCTATTCAAGGAAAATCATTCGCAGTTCTCCCAATTGTAAAGAGAGAATAGTTGACATCCACTGTATAATATTAATAACAAAACGGGCTGACAAGTGCGCTAACACTCATCAGCCCTCACCAACCCACCGAATTAGCCGGCGGATGGCTTCAAGATTATGCCTTTCCTATGGCTCTCGGTGGAAACCGAGAGTTTTTTTCAAGGAGGCCATATGGAAAGGTTAACGATGTTACAGGTCTACGGTTCTATCAACAATGTTCATGACCAGAAACGCAGACCGCTTACATCCACCAAAATGGCATGTAAGCGGTTTCCAGTCGGGGCGAGAGGATTTGAACCTCCGACCTCTTGCACCCCATGCAAGCGCGCTAGCCGGACTGCGCCACGCCCCGAATTGGCAAGAGCTTGTCCTGAGAGGCGGTATTATAGTATCGTTTCCTGATTCTGACAATGTTCCCCGGTTGCATCCCCTATTCCCTCATGATAGAATTGCGGCACGGAGTAGTCTATGCCCGAAATGGTAGAAGTCGTAATTGACAGCGTGCGTGTCAGCCTGATGTCGCCTCAACGGCTGGTCGTCCTGCGCCAGGTGGACGCCGACCGCTTCCTGCCCATCTGGGTAGGTCCCTACGAGGCGGAAGCCATCACCGTCGCCCTGCAAGAAATCGAGATGATCCGGCCCTTGACGCATGACCTGCTCAAGAATATCTTTACAACGTTCAACACCCACATCATGCGTGTTGAAATTGTCTCGCTGCGAGAAGATATCTACTATGGGAACATCATCGCTGAAACAAATGAAGGCCACAAGATTACTATCGACTCCCGCCCGTCGGACGCCATCGCGCTGGCGGTGCGCGCACATGTGCCGATTCTCGTTTCGCCTGAGGTGATGAATTCCGCCGGAATTACCCCGGAAAAAGACATCGCGACGCAGACTCCGCCTCCTTCCATTGCGACCGCCTCCGCCCCGGCGCCACTGTCGAAATCCGCCTCCCCGCAACCCGCAGGCCCCGCCGATGAGCGTCTGTCCGTGTTTGAGGATTTCCTTTCCAACATCGACCTGGACAAACCCCCCTCGGAGGGCAAACCCCCAGCCAATAAGAAAAAACCGGCTAGTAAAAAGCCTAAGAAAAAAGATGATGACGACTCCGAAAAACCAAAAGACAAATAAAGAAAAGATTTCGAACGAACCCCTATCGGGGATGCAAGGACACGATGTAAAATAACAGAGTGTCCTTTTTTTCTCACCCCTCATTCAGGGAGCAGGTAAAACCCTGGCTGGCAGACGAAAATGACTGAATTTATCCCCCCCGAAGAGACGCCGGTTGCTTCCAGCGCCGGACAACCCCACAGCCGCGAAGCTGAAGAAGCGGTGCTGGGCGCCGTGTTGATCAACCCTGAGGTCTACTACGACCTTGCCCAGTTCCTGCAGCCCGAGGATTTTTTCATCCATCGCCTGCGCTGGGTGTGGGAGGCGTTCACCCGCCTGCACGAAGCGCGTACCCCGATCGACATGCTGACCGTCTCGGAAGACCTGGAGCGTAATGGACAGTTGGTCGAGGTGGGCGGGGCAGCCTATCTGACCGCGCTGTTGAACCAGGTGCCGACCACGCTCCACGCTGAGGCTTACGGTCGGATGATCGAATCCGCTTCCATCCGCCGCAAGATGTTGACTGCCGCAAACCAGATCGCCACGCTCGCCTACGACGAGAGCGAAAAAATCGACACAGTGATGGGTGAAGCGGAGAAGGCGATCTTCAACGTCTCGGAGCGCAAACTGCGCCATGACGTGCTTCCCATCCGCACCGTGCTGAGCGAATATTACGACCGCATGGGCGAGCTGGCGGGGCGGACAGACGAAGAGATCTTCGGCGTGCCAACCGGGTTCATCGACCTGGACCGCATGCTGGGCGGTTTGCAGAACTCCGATCTGCTGATCCTCGCCGGGCGTCCGGGCACTGGCAAGTCTGCCATGCTGCTAACCATCGCGCATAACGCGGCGCTCATCCACAAGAAACGCGTGGCGATTTTCTCGCTGGAAATGTCCAACGAGCAGGTCGTCCAGCGCATGATCTCCCAGGAGACCGGCATCGACTCGCACCGCCTGCGCACCGGCAAACTCAACGAAGACGACTGGTCGGTGTTCACGCACGCCATCGAAGTCCTCTCTGACACCAAGATCCATCTGGACGACACGCCCGCCCTCACGCCGCTCCAACTGCGCACCAAGTGCCGCCGCCTGCACATGGAATACGGGATCGACCTGATCATCCTCGATTACCTGCAGCTGATGTCGGGCGAGACGCGCACCGACAACCGTGTGCAGGAAGTGTCGTATATCTCCCGCTCGCTCAAAGCGCTGGCACGCGAGCTCAACATCCCCCTGCTTTCAGCCGCCCAGCTTTCCCGCGCAGTCGAGCAGCGCGCCGACAAGGAACCGGTGCTCTCCGACCTGAGAGAATCGGGCTGTATTACAGGCGATACACTTGTCACTCTTGCCGACAGCGGGCGTAATGTTCCCATCCATACGCTTGAAGGCAAGGAAAACTTCAACATCTGGGCGCTCAACCCGCAAATCTACAAACTGGAGGCCGTTGCTGTCAGCCGTGCTTTTACCACAGGCGTCAAACCTGTTTACCAGATGACCACCCGCCTTGGGCGCACAATCCGCGCTACCGCCAATCATCGCTTTCTAAGCATTCGTGGCTGGCAACGTCTTGATGAACTTATGGCGGATGATTATGTTGCCCTGCCGCGCACCATTGCCAGCCCCAAAGCGCAAATGCAAGCAGAGATTGAGACAGCGTATTGTGGCACAGGGCTCTACAAGCAAAATATCAGCCGCGAGCGGGCTGCAAAAGTAGCGAATGTGGTGCAATCGCCTGAACTTGCTTCATTGGCACAAAGCGATGTTTATTGGGATAGTATCCTGTCCATTTTGCCCGATGGTGAAGCTCCGGTATTTGACTTGACCGTTCCTGGGCATCACAATTTTCTCGCCAATAACATTATTGTCCACAATAGTCTTGAACAGGATGCCGACATTGTCATGTTCATCCATCACCCCGACGAGAAGGATCCCGCCATGCAGAGCGTGACCCATCTCAAAATCGCCAAGCACCGCAATGGGCCGGTCGGGCAGGTGGACCTCATCTTCCGCGCCAATCTGACCAAGTTCGAGAACGCCGCCACCCGCAAGGTTGATTTAAACGAGTAGGGTACGGACAGCACCAGGTGAAAAGCCATGACCGATGCAATAAAACTGGCTCAGGATTTTCTAATACATTCCCACCTCTCTGGCACGGGATGGGGATATGCTGCCCTAAATCAACAGCCTTATCCAGAGCCTACCTGTTACAGTTTGTTGGCACTGGATGGCACATCTTTTTCAACAAACGAAACGTTAACCTGGCTTGCAGGGTTGGTGCAGGAAAACGGCCAGCTTTTCTTGCCGGGCGACGATATGCCCAATTGGGCAACCTCGCTCCTGATCATCACCCTGATGCGATTGGATCAATTACCAGAGGTGCGCACATCCAGCATAAATTGGCTGTTGGAGTGGAAGAGCCGGACAGGTGAAGATACGGATGTTATTAAGTTGGATCCCACCCTGGTTGGCTGGCCATGGATTAGCGACACCTTTAGTTGGGTGCATCCGACTAGTTATGGCGCGTTAGCGCTAAAACTATCCGGGTTGAAAACGCACCAACGTGTGAAGGAAGCCGAATCTTTATTGCTAGACAGAATGTGCCTGCAGGGTGGCTGGAATTATGGCAACCCCGCTGTCCTGGGTTTGGAATTACCTCCCGCAGTGGTGGATACAGCGATAGCATTGTATGGCTTGCAGGATTTGCCGGAAGCCGCTGACGCGATTGAAAAGGGATTGGCTGTGCTGGAAGAATTAACCCCTGAACGTCCATCAGCCCTGGCATTGGCGCTAAGTATATTATGTTTGCATATATTCGATCGTCCAACCGGAAAGTTTGTTGACCTTTTGCATAAACGCCAGGAGCCTGATGGCAGTTGGCGGCAAATGATTTGGTGGACTTCCCTTGCGGTTCTAGCATTACAGGCTGTTAACGGAGGCAAAAATGCCTTCAAAGTCTAAAAAACTCAGCCGCCGCGACTTTATAAAGTTGTCGGCTGCAGGGATTGTGGGTGTTTTCCTGGGGGGTACTGTTGCTCCTTGGGTCAAGCGATTACAACAGCCGCTCGTAGATGTAATGATCGCCAAGGAAAATTCCTATAGCAACGATCTAATCAGTACGATCCGCCGTGGTATCAGCTATTATAGTGATGTTCTCGAAAAAGTGAAGGGCGGCACGGTCGTGCTAAAGCCCAACCTGATCGATTACGATCCTGACCGCCCGCTGAATACACACACTGCCATGATTGCTGCCGCGATTTCAGCCATGCGCCAGTTGGGTGCGCAGGAAGTGATTGTGGCTGAGGGATCGGGACATAACCGCGACATGGAAATGATCCTTGAGCAAACTGGTGTTGACCGGGTCTTGCGCGATGAAAAAGTGCGCTTTGTCGACTTGAACTCAGACTCAATCAGCCCGGTGTCGCTTGTATCGAACTACACCAAACTATCGCAATTCTTTTTTCCCAACACCATTTTGGGCGCTGACCTTGTGGTATCCATGCCAAAACTCAAAACTCATCATTGGGCTGGAGCAACACTCTCGCTGAAAAATTTGTTCGGTACAATTCCCGGAGTGAAATATGGCTGGCCCAAGAATTACCTGCACTGGTATGGCATCTCCCAAAGCATTGCGGATATTTCGACAACCATCAATCCTGGTTTTGCCATTGTAGATGGAATCGTTGGCATGGAAGGCGATGGTCCCTTGAACGGCACAGCGGTAAATTCTGACGTAATAATTATGGGCAACAACCTCACGGCTGTCGATTCAACTGCGGCGCGTATAATGAACATTTACCCGGAGAATCTGTCTTACCTGCCGCTGATGCTGCCATACGGCGGCACGATCAACGAATCTCTCATCAACCAGGTTGGGGAGCAAATAGCGGATGTGCAGTCGGATTTTCAGGTGCTACCGCACATGGCTCAAATCAAAGAAAAACCGCCTTTGTGGAAACGGGCGATCATCAGCGGCTGGTGAGTAGTTAGCACTTCAGCCTGGATGAAGCGAGAAGGCTTCAAGGTTAATTTTAATGTATAGTAAAGCTTTAGTTACTTCACGTTGACCCTTACACCGGCCATCTCCCTTGGAGGGAGAGGAAGAAAAATGGTATATGTTTAAAGGTTTTACTGATAGCGAGACTTTCACTCAAATGCCTGATTCGTTCTTCCGTGAATTGCTGAGAGAGATCGACGGCCTCGCGGAGCTGAAGGTCACTCTATATGTGCTATGGCGCATCACACACATGGAGAGCTCATTTCGCAGCCTATGCCGGAGCGAGATCGTGGAGGACGCCACCTTCATGCGAGGCATATCCGCAGCAGAGCTTGACTCGGGGCTTGAAAAAGCCGTCCAGCGCGGCAGCCTGCTGCGGGTGGAGAATCCCGAGGGCGGCTTCTACTTCCTGAACTCACCGCGCGGCAGAGCATCCGCCGAGGCGTTGAAGAAAGACCAGTGGCGCGCATCCGCCCGTTCCTCGCCCTCCACACCGCCGCCCGAACGGCCGAACATCTACAAACTCTACGAGGAAAACATCGGGCCATTGACTCCGCTCATCGCTGACGCGCTCAAGGAGGCCGAGGTGGAATACCCGCCCGAATGGATCGAAGAGGCGCTGGACGAAGCGGTCCAGCGTAACAAACGTAACTGGAAATACGTGGAAGCCATTTTACGCGGCTGGAAGGAAGAAGGACGTGGCAAAGAGCAAAATAGACGCAACGCTGAAGAGCCTCGCGGACGGGACGTCGAAAAGCAAATCGAAGAGTTCCGCAAGCACCCCGGCAAGTGATCTGCCCGGCGACCCGAACTGCCCGCTGTGCGGCGGGATGGGCTACCTGCGCCGCGACCTTCCAATCGGGCACCCCAATTTTGGTCGCATCGAGATCTGCGAGTGCCGCCGCCGGGATGTGGCGAACCAGGTGCGCGACCGGCTGTACTCGCTCAGCCACCTTGACGAACTGAGCGACCTGACCTTCGA
The DNA here is from genome assembly GCA_041488995.1 of Anaerolineae bacterium. Taxonomy (GTDB): domain Bacteria; phylum Chloroflexota; class Anaerolineae; order Anaerolineales; family Villigracilaceae; genus JBGPQJ01. Next base: position 1,616 of record JBGPQJ010000111.1, on the reverse strand, counting down.
GACCTTCAAGTCGCGCGGGCGCAAGGGGCTGGGCGAACTACAATCGGCCTCGCTGGAGCGCGCCTTCAACCAGGCGCAGCATTTTGCAGGCAAACTAAACGGCTGGCTGCTGCTACAGGGCGGCTACGGCTGCGGCAAGACACACCTGGCGGCCGCCATTGCTAATTATGCGGTGGAGATGGGCGTGCCAACCCTCTTCCTCACCGTCCCCGACCTGCTCGACACCCTGCGCTTCGCCTTTGACAGCGATGACACCACCTTCGAACAGCGCTTCGAACAGATCAGGACTGCGGAATTATTGGTGCTGGATGATTTCGGGACGCAGAACGCCACACCCTGGGCGCAGGAAAAACTCTTCCAGATCATCAACTACCGCTACATCAACCGCCTGCCGCTGGTGGTGACCACCAACCTGTCCCTGGATGAAATCGATGCACGCATCCGTTCCCGCCTGCAGGACCCGGAACTGGTGACCTGCGTACGCATCGCCGCTCCCGACTACCGCCGCCCCGCCACCGACCTGGGCGGTTCGGAACTTTCGTCCCTCGACCTGCTCGCCGGGAAAACGTTCGGTAACTTCACCGACCGCCGTGACGAAGGGCTGGCGCCCGATGAGATCAAATCACTCGAGAAGGCGGTCAAAGCCGCCCATGATTTCTCCGGAAAACCCCGCGGCTGGATCATCTTCACCGGGACTTACGGCTGCGGCAAGACCCATCTCGCCGCGGCGATTGCCAACTATCGGGCGGAACTGGGCGACCCGCCGCTGTTCGTCATGACCCCCGACCTGCTCGATCACCTGCGCTCCGCCTTCAACCCGTCCAGCGGGACGACCTACGACCGCCGCTTCGACGAGATCCGCACCGCGCCGCTGCTGATCCTCGACGACCTGGGCGCGCAGTCCACCACGCCGTGGGCGAAGGAAAAACTGCACCAGTTGTTCAACTATCGTTACAACGCCGAACTGTCGACCGTGATCACCGTAGCGGCCGAGATGTTGAAGGATATTGATGAGCGCTTGAGGACGAGATTATTGGACGAGCGCATTTGCACGATGTATGCCATCACAGCCCCGGCATTCCACGGAGCGAAGAAAAAAGGTAGGAAATAAGCCCATATTACCCGCACACCGAGAGGGACGGATGTTTGACATCCGTCCCTCTTTTTCAACAGGTATAATCCATCCATGCTGCATCTGAAATCCATCACCCTGCGCCCCTTCAAAGAAACCCGCTTCCCGTTCAACCTGCCGATCTTACGCGAACTGGGTGAAATGAGCTTCACTTCACCGGTCACCGTCTTCGTCGGCGAGAACGGCACGGGAAAATCGACGCTGCTCGAAACCATCGCCTGTGCTGCGGAACTGGTGACTGTCGGCAGCGAGAGCACCAGGACGGACAGGACCCTTTCCGCGCAGCGCGAGCTGGCGAAATACTTTAAGCTGGCATGGACGAAGCGCACGAAAAAAGGCTTCTTCCTGCGCGCGGAAGATTTCTTCGGCTATGCCAAACGCCTCAACCAGATGCGCGCCGAGATGGAAGATGACTTGAGCAAGATCGACGACGAATTTAAGGGACGCTCGGAGTATGCCAAGGGGCTGGCAAAGATGAGCGCCG
>JBGPQJ010000110.1:0-10105 GCA_041488995.1 Anaerolineae bacterium | reverse complement strand
TTATAAATCTGTGGAATGGGAGAGAAATAACTGGAATCCTCGAGTAGAGGGAAGTCACCATCAAGATATTGATTAAATATCAGACAGAATGTGTTAACCGGTGAACAGGACTAAGCTGGTCAAAATTTACGGACAGCAGCGCCAGCACGGGGTAGGCGCTAAAAGCGATGGGGCACCAAGGGAAATGCGCAACACGCACGAAAACGGGATTCAGGCGCAGCATGACATGATCAATCAGCAAATATTATGCTGATTGGTTTACTACTTCCTACTTAATCTCCGCATCAGGAAATCGGCAATGTCAAAATCGAGTTCTTCGTCAATATCCCAGGCTTCTTCGGCACTAATCTCAAACATCATTGGGTGCTCGCCGAGGCGGTTGCGGCATCTTAGAAGGTTTTCTCGGGTAAAGATGTAGATGCAGGAGTTTTCCTCATAGACTGGCGGCAAATCCTGGGTCTGAAGAAGAACCGCCGGGTCGTGGTTTAGCGGACGACCATTTTGATCCCATAAGCGGGTTTGCAGGTGCGTCGCCGAGAAAAGCGAATCGTACGCCGGGTAACTTGCGCAGAAAGCCTGAATAGCGCGAGAAACCGTCTCCGGCTTGAGCAATGGATTGGTGCTATGGGTCTGGAGATAGAAATCCGCTTTGACTTGGGCAGTGTCGTGCAATAAAATCTCATTCATGGAGATGGTATCCGCACGCAGGGCTACCGGGCGTTCGATGATTTTTATTGTCGGAAAGTTTTGCCGCAAACCGTCCATCACCGGTTCTGAGTCAGTATCCACGATAACTGTGTTAATCTCAGGTACCGCCAATAGCGTTCCGATGATGTGCTGGTAGAGCGGCCTGCCAGCCAGCGGGCGATAGTTCTTGCCAGGCACGCGTTGGGAGTGATGACGCATGGGGACCAGGGCGGCGATTGTGGTCAAGGGGTCTCCAATCGATAAACCACCCAATCATACTGGAAGAGGCGGTTATCAAACAAGGGTGCAGAAGTAGCGCAAAAAGCACGGGTTTCAATAAAAGCGCAGAACAGGCGGGGGAAATCGACTGTCAGCAGTTTGAAGGCGTCATTAAAATCCTGTGCTTTTACCCACTTTGAATGCTTTCCCAAATAATTCTGTAATGCGATATTCCAACTATCCTGGGTGGGCTCAAATACGCCCATGCGAACGGTCATAAGAGGCTGGTTATCCACCAGCGGGGTAACGATGAAGCAAGCTCCGGGCGGGCATGATTCAGGGATCCCCGTCTCCGGGTTGAACAATTCAACGGTAAGGTCGTACCGGTTGAATCGTGCATTCAATTGCATCTCTATTTGGTCGGTATATTCGTTCGCGGATTGTATATTGAGATAAACAATACTTCCTGGCGGCAGATTGGCAAGCGTGCCCATCATCTGCGAGTTGACTGAGTCAACCGCAAGCTGAATGCGGGCTGTGGTCAAGTTATTCATAGAGGAAATGATAAGTAGTAATACTGCCAACCCGGCGAGCACCTTCGTCAGGAATGTGTGCCAGACGATACTTTCTCCCAGCACCAAGCCAGCAAAGCACGCCGCACCAAACGCAAACGGAAGCATGTAATACTCTGTCATGAAATTCCAGGGCAGGTAAACCACCACCCATGCGCCCATCCAAACCAGCATATCCAATACCAGTGGCATCTGGGTGAAGCCTCGGCGCAAGACGAGCAGAATGACAACCAGCAACAAAATGATGGCGAGATAGGAATAATCGCGCGCAAGCCAGCCAGCCCAGCGAACCATGGAAGCAACCAACTGGGATATAGTGAGTGTGTATCTTTCTGTGTACCCGCTGGTCGATACTGCACTGGTTGTAAATAGAAAACGAAGAAAAAAATAAACGCCAGCGGCAATAGCAGAAGAAATCAGGTAAGGGATACGCCAACCCGGTGCGTTTGAACCAGCTCGTTTTGCCCAAAGCCAACCCAGGATGGCCCATACGGCACTAATTGGAAGCATAACAACGCTGGTTTCTTTTGATAACATGGCACAAACAAGCAGGATCGACGAACCGGCAACAACAAGGATTTTGCGTCGTTGTGTTAATGCAGCAGGATACCCTGCGATAGCAAGAAGCGATACAATGATGAACATCACCTGAAGCCATTCGCCCTTTGAGAGGGTATAAAAATTTTCGATGATCGCGCCCGAAAGTGCAAAGAACAGCCCTGCCAGCCATGCCTGCCAGGGGTTAGTGCCCAGCCCGCGCAAGAAAGCAATCAAGGCAACGATAGTCAGGCATAATACAATCGCATTCAGCAGGAAGAACCAAATAGGCTGCTCTCCCACTACATTATATAGAAATGCAAACGAAACCCAGTAAAGCGGTCTGAAGCGGCTTTCGGTGGAATCAAAACCAAAACCCCAATCACCCCTGGCGATGTTTTGAGCAGTGACAATAGACTTGCCGTCATCCAGCAGCCCGAACTGCGGCGAGAACAGGCGCGGCAGCATGATCAGGATGGCAATCAACACCGGGGAATAAAGCAACAAACCATCCAGAAGGTGGGAACGATTTTTGATGGCGGCAACCGACATTACAAATTACCTTTCAGGTTCATTATATCGAATCGGCTCCACGCTGCGCGGTTTACCCTCAGTCGCCACGCCCATGCCGCGAGGATAGTAGAAAGTCTGCCGCAGTTGCCACGTCAGTGGACCCGATTGGCGATACCCCTGGTACGTGCCCCAGAACTGCATCCAGCGAAACCAGAAGATGCTGAAAAAATTCCCCGCAAGCGCTCTACTTTGAGCTGCGTGCCACAAGTCATTGGTGATGTTCCCTGCGACCAACCGGATCAAATCCCATCGGCCAAAGTGCTCGTTCGGAAAAATTCTTTTAAACGCCATGGCCTCACGTCGATAGCGGTTATAAACGCCGCGAGGTGTCTCGTGATGGACATGAATAATCTCAGCTTCAGCCACATAGACAATTGCATAACCCTCGTGCAGCACCCAATCCGCCCAGGCAAGGTCCTCAAGCCCAGTGAGGGTTTCGTCATAGGGATGCTGCTGCCACGCCGAACGGCGGATGGCGGCATTGGCGTTATTGCAGAAGGGGTGTGCCTGCCGCGGGTCGGAGTGTTGCGGATACCACTGCGTAAAAATTTGATGTTCTGAAAATTTCGTTGTCTCCCCTCCGCGCTGTTTCCCATAAGTCAGCGCGACTTTGGGATCAGAGAATGGCTCTAACAGGTTTTTAAGCCAGTCGGGATACACTGGGAATACATGCGCGCTGGCGATGGCGATGATGGAATGGGATGCCACATTAATACCGAGGTTGAGTGAGCGCCCGAAAGTGAACTCGTCGGGGTGGATATGGATCACTTTCGCCCCGAAATTTGCTGCAATTTCGACAGTGGAATCGGTTGAACCCGAGTCCACCAGGATCACCTCGATGTCACTGATCGTCTGGTGAGCGATCCCGTCCAGAAGGCGGCCCAGGTATTTTTCCTCGTTAAACGCGCGGATGACAATTGAGCACGGCATGAGAGACTAGGATACCTTTTTTAGCCGCACCAACAAAGAGCCCACGCGTTGATAACGGAAGTTTTTCGAACCATCTTTTCGGATGCGGTTTAAACCGTGAGCATAGCTCTCTGCCAGAATATCCGGATTCAAGACCATGTTTAAGGGTGAAAGATTCGCGGATGAGCGTTGTTTGAGATGAAGTGAACGGAACGCCAGCCAGAGGTAAGCACGGGGCGTGACTCTGTAATATTTTTTCCGCATCCCATCGGGCATAAGTGGGTAGAGGAATTCAAACCCTATCGCTTTCATAAGACCGCTCATGCCAAAATTGGAAGGAAACGGCATATCAATGGCATGGATCATTTCGCCGCCCGGTTTGAGCAACCGTTCCATGTGAGACCAGACCGCAGGTGTTGAACCGCCCGGAACATGTTCAAGGGCAGAGAGGCTATAAATAACGTCAAAATAATTCTCGGGCAGGGATGAATCTGCATCCCCCAACCGCTCTATGACAAATTTCACCTTGGGATGGGCGGCAATGTGCTCGTGCGGCGACCTGTCGCGTGTCCAAAAAGATTCATTGCTCTTAAGACCAAAATCATCAGCCACCCACATTTCACAACCATAAGTCTGCTGCAAATACATGGGAATGTTGGAATAAGCTGCGCCCACATCAAGCACACGCTCGCCTTTCTGCCAAGCATGTGAGGAAACCAACCAGGGGCGGTCGAAACCCTTGATGCTGAAATCCGCTCCATACACATTATTGATGTGATATTCATACAGCTTGCGGACCGACGCCAGTGAAATTTCAATAATCTCGTACATCAGTTACTCCAAAGAAAAATGTCTTCACTTTCCTTACCATCATGCCGGTATGGGTAAACGCCGTGCAATTGCGCTTGAGGCAGTCACCAGCCCCAGCGAAACCCATATATAAGGCAACGCAAAGGAATCGATGCTGAAACCTTCCGCCAGGAATGCCACGATGACAAACAACCCCATCCAGCCAAACAGACGAAGTTCACTGGTTGCCTGTTTTTCGAGGAATTTTCCTGAGCGCCAGAGGACATAAAACCAGGTGCAAAACATTGAAAAACCGATTAGTCCCGTTTCGCTAAGCAGGCGCATCCACAGGCTCTTAACATTGGGCAGGTAATACTCATACGTTAACACATAATTAATTTCATTAAGACGGTTTGCCAAAACGGGGAGATTTTGTTGGAAAAAGAAGCCGGTATTCCCAAGGCCCACGCCCAGCAACGGGTAACGGGCAAAGGTCTGGAAACCATTCGCCCAGTAAATAACGCGCTCAGCAAAATCCACACGGAAAGCCAGCTCAAACAGGTTCGTTCCGGTATCTTCCAGAGAGAACAAACGTCCGATACGTGGATCATAGCGAGCCATGACCGTGAGAATCCCAAAAACCACAATGGCGTAGAGGGCCAGTATTCCTGTAACGACCAGAATTCGCATCCAGATCGTGAAATTCAAGTTATATCGTTTCTGGATCCAAGAAATGCCATAGACATGCAGGCGCCACAATGCATATGCCACCATCAGCACAAAAGCCAGCAGCCCCACCCGAGAAAAACTAAAAATCAAAGCTACAAAGGCTCCTGCAAACAATACATTTTCCAATGAAATACCTGCCAACTTACGAAAGGACGAGTATCCGGTTATGGTAGCAGCAAACCAGAAAGGTATGTAGAGGATATTCAACTGGTGCGCCAACCATGAAGGTTCATAGGCGAAGCCACCCACGCGGGTGAGAAATACATGATCGAGCAAGGAGCGTACTGAGGCGTGGAATTGAATCCTTACCATCCAACCTGGGTACTCACCGCCCCGTACAAAAATAACATAAAGTTGCGCCAGACACCATATCACCAGCACCAACCCGCTGATATCAATAATAACTGCGGCAAGGTTGAGATGCTTCGGGGTGCGGAACCATACAGTGAACAGGAAATACACTCCACAAGCAATCAACAGCGTCAACAGCGCACTTTTCTCCGCATTAAGTACAGTAAAATCCCGATACGGGGGAAACTTGATAAAAAATGCTGATAATGAGGAAACGAGTGTTACCAGGACAAATGCGATAAATGGACGTGTCTCTGCGGGGACATTTCCTCCCTTGAATAAATAGAACGGAAACCAGAATATCCCCAAAACAGCAAGCAAGACGATAGCTGGCGGCGCAACGAGTGAGTGCCCCATCAGGCGTGAAAGCACTGGCTGGCTGGTCATCGGTAACATCAGAATCGCCAGTGTCATAAGGACGACGCTGGCAATCTCAACCGATTTCAACAGGCGTGAAGTTCGCTCATTAAACATTTCAAGTATTTTTCACGGGTAACCGTTGAACAGCTGCTCCTGCGATAAGTAATCCTATCAAGCTGCCAGCCAACATAAGCAGACTGGTATTGTAGTAAACCGGACGTTCCGGAGGTTCAGCAACCGAGCCGCGATTAAAAGTGACCAGAGTGCTAATCCCTTTACTGGCGGTTAACGCCTCTTGATACCGGCGATCAAAGTCTTTGAAATAAGCCTGAATTTCACGCACGTCGGTAAAGGTTGTCCCTGCGCACTGATTGACTTCGACCAGGTTCATATCTGAGAAGCAATTGGACAAGACTGCCATCTGCATTTTAAGTGCTTGTGCCTGTACAGCCTCTTCGTGTGCCTGACGTAAATATTTATCAGCGGTGTCCACCCACATATTAGCCAGTTTCGCAGCTGTGTCATTATTGCTATGACGTACAATAATTGTCCATTCGCTCCCGCGCTGATCGAGAGATAAATCACCCGATCTAAAGCCACCCGATGGGAAAGCCAATCCTTCTGCGCGTGCCTGTTCTTCTACCTCGGAGCGGACTTCCGGCAAATAGAAAACCAAAGCAACGGGCGTCAGGTAAGGGGCACGGATGTCGTAATTTAATTCAGCTTCAGGGTTGGTTTTACGTAATTCAGCGAGTAAAGCATCATCATCGATATTGACTCGATATCCAGCTCTCGCTTCATAAACAGGGGCGGACAAATGGCTGACACCCCAACCAATCACACCGCCGGCGATCATCGCCAGAGCGATCACCCACCAGTATCGTAAAGCCTGATCCACAGATTCATGAGGGGATATATCGTTCATATGTAATTACGATCGAGCAGGAAAAACGCAGCCACTCCAGCGATCAAGACCAGCCCGAACAGGGTATTCGCCAGAACAGGGGAGAGGTGGAGTGCGATAAATGCCACACATCCCAGCACGATGGCTGCCAGATGCATCGCCGCCACAGCACGTGTATTATCCAATCCCAATACAACAAGACGATGGTATGTGTGGTTATGGCCTGCCTGATAGACCGGCGTTCCTCGCCGCAAGCGCGAGAACACCACCAGGCTGGTGTCAAAAATTGGCACCCCCATGATCAGGATCGGCAGGAACCACGAAGACGCTTGCGGATAGTGCACAGGGGTATAAAGAATTCCGATTGCCGCAAGCAGAAAACCAATCGTCTGTGCGCCAGAATCGCCGAGAAAGAACCGTGCAGGGGTCGAATTGTAATAAAACAATCCTGCGCACAGACCTATCATCAAGGTAAGCAAGCGCAGCAGGGCTGTTTGTGATGAACCGAGTGTAACCAGCACCAGAAACGCGACTGCGATGCCGCCTGCACCAACGACAAGCCCATCCATGCTGTCAATAAAGTTAAATGCATTGGTGATCCCGATTACCCAGACCATTGTAATCAGCCAGTTGATGATCACGTGTGCGTTTTCCGGCAGGCCCAAAAAACCGCTTGGAATAATTTGAACATAAGTGCCCAGCGAAATCAATAGAATCGCTGCAACAATTTGCCCAACTAATTTGATGCGAGCCGGGAGTCGCTTGAAGTCGTCCCACAGTCCAATGGCAAAAACTATCAGCGCGGGGATAAATACATTCCACAATTCTTTGACCATTGAAAAATTAAAAAATAGACCTGTGACTGTCAATGTCAGTACCAGTGTCAGGCCTCCTGCCAGTGGTGTGGGTATTCCATGCATCTTGTGGGGGAGGCTGCCAGGCACATCCATTAACCCAACGTGCCGGGCGAATCGGATAGCACCCCAACCCAACACGAGTGAAAAAGCTATTCCCAAAAGAATATTAATAAAGACAAATGTGGGATAAAGGGATTGATTAATACTCACTCCAGCGACCTTTCAAGAGTAAATCCGTAAACTGCAAATATTTGTTTGGTGATCTTCTCAGTAGAAAATTGTTCTTCAACAACGCAACGCCCAGTTGTGCCCATTTTTCTCCGCAAAGCAGGATTAACAATCAAAATGCGAAGCGCGTCAGCAAGTGATGGTACATCCCTGGCTTTAACCAGTAGTCCAGTCACGCCATCTATAATGGTATCACGGCAACCGGGCACATCCGTCGTTATTATCGGTCGTCCACAAGCGGCAGCTTCAATTAAAACGGTGGGCATGCCTTCGCGGTATGATGGCAAACATACAATGCTGGCCTGTGAAAATGTCTTTGCCATATCCTCACCCCAGCCCCACCACTCGATGACTCCTTCATCGTGCCAATCTTCGATCTGCGCATTGCTGATGCTGGCCGGGTTGCCCGCGTCCGTCCGCCCCACCAGCACAAAACGCGCTTTTAGCCCTTCTGCGTGCAGCAAGCGGGCGGCTTCTACAAACTCACCCACCCCCTTGTCCCACAGCATGCGCGCCGCCAGTAAAGCAACCGGCACACCTTCTGTTTCAGGAACAGGCACAAAGCGGCTTGTATCCACACCCACACCCGAGATTAGATGACCATCTGCGGGCCGAATGAAACCAAAGCGCAGGAATGCTTTTCGATCCTCGTCATTCTCAAAGATCACCTGCGTCCTGCGCATCACAATACGATACCAAATGCGGACTAAGACACGTAAGGCGTTTTTCAGATATCCACCTGGCAGGAAGATATACCCCAACCCTGTAATGGAATTTACAATGGCGCGCACATCTGCCTGATGAGCAGCCAATGATCCGTAAAGCACACACTTGACAGTGAAATGGTGCACGAGATCGGGCTTTTCATGTCGATACAACTGGTAAAGACGCCAGATTGAATTTATTTCAGTAAAGGGATTCATACCGCGCCGCGTCAAGGGGATTTGAAGCCATTGGAAGCCCATATCCCGAAGGCGTGCAGCGTATTCTCCTGGTGGAGAGAGCAGCCATACTTCATCTCCCCGCTTGCGCAGAGCCAGAGCTAAGTCGCGACGGAAGTTGTAAAGGTACCAATCAGTATTGGCGAACAACATGACCTTCATTCTTACCTGGTGTCTGCAATTATATCCCGATAAAGTTGAGCGTATGCCGCTACCATTTTTTCGATGCTAAACAAGCTGGCAATACGCCCACGAGCAGATTTACCTAATGCCTCCCGCTCTTCCAGAGATAAACCGAGAATGCCTGCCCAGGCAGATGCAAGCGCCTTGGGATCGCGCGACGGTACCACGCGCCCGGTTTCTCCAACAATGAGAGCTGAATCTCCCACATCGGTCACTGCACAGGGCACGCCGCAAGCCATCGCTTCTGCGATGACATTAGGGAATCCCTCACCGAACGAAGTAAGTGAGAAAACATCCAAGGCTGCATACAATCGAGGCATGTCGCTTCGCCTTCCAAGCATATGGACACGCCCGGAAAGACCTTCTTGATCTACTATCCCTGAAAGATCCTGATTATCTGGTTTAACATCCTGGCCGGCCATAATGAAGTGCGCATCCAATCCAGAGCGAGCCAATAAAGCGGCTGCCTTTAAGAAATTAGCGTGATCCTTCATCGGGTCATATCGGGCGGCCAAACCAATCAGTAGCGCATCCGGGGCAATTCCAAGTTCTTGACGCACTGATAAACGTGCTAGCGAGTCGGGCTTATATTCGGAGAGATCAATACCATTGGGGATGAGCACCCAGCGTTTAGGATGATAATTAATACTCGCGTGGAAATCTTTTCCCGCACGGGAATTGCACACTACGGCCTGCGGCCATTCAGATAACCAGGCGCAGACTTTCAATACTATCCCGGACATACGATGATATTTCGACATATCAATATATGAATTTCGTATGTTCCATGCCACATTGTTTATCCCGGCCCCCTTCGCTGCCAATAACCCTAACAAGTCAGCATGATAAAGCCAAGTCTGGATGATATCGAATCGTTCGTTGCGCATACGATTCGTCAATTTAAGCAATGCACTCACAGATGGCTGACCAGGCTTCATGTTCAGAGTGAAGACAGGAATTCCCAGCTCACGGATTTTATCCCCCACCCCGCCCACCGGGATCAGGCTGACCACCTGGCTTGCATACATTGTCCTATCGATACAAGAAAGCAGGCGGTAGAGTGACATCTCAGCACCACCGGTATTTAAATCTGTAATAACATGAAGAATTTTTATTGGAGGCTGCTCATTCATCAGGCAAGCCTCAACAAACGGAGATAGTTCTTTACAGCCACATCAACTGTAAACTCCTTGGCACGCTCGCGCATTAAACCGGCTGGCAAAGGAAGGATAAGTGCATTTTCTATTTCAGCAGCCAAAGCTTTGG
>JBGPQJ010000109.1:0-10112 GCA_041488995.1 Anaerolineae bacterium | reverse complement strand
TGTTTTTGACCTACTTTCGGACCTGTGATATAAACGAACCCGAAGAACTGTGATTGGCTAACCAGAGAACTCTTTTAGGCCCGAAAAGAACGGACGTTCTGATTATACCACCCACCTCCGCTTATGTTTACCAGAGGTGGGGGAATAGAAAAAGGGGCTTGAGTATTTTACCCAAACCCCGGCTAGCATGTTCGCGGAAACCCCTACTCAAATGGCACAGACGCAAGTGTTCTCAGAGATGGTGTTATTGGCAATTCAAAACGTAAATCCCAATAGAATCATGTGGCTGACTATATCACTCTGACAGAAAAATTTTCATGCAACATTGCTCGATTAAGCACGTTCCCCTCGTGTTACGCGGATGGCATCATCTACCAGCGACGCGATCTCACCCTCAGTTTCGTCCTTGAACTTTTCGCGGGCGCGATACACAACAGCGGCAGCTTCAGCTTGCAATTCCTCAATCGAAGCTAACGAAGCGGGTTTCATCATGACCCCTGCATCAGTTTTCACAAACGCCACCAGATCACCGTGCTTCAGGTTGAGGTTTTTGCGAATCTGGTGAAGTATGGTCCCAGCCATTTTTCTTGAATTCGAGAGCTGAATTGAGCCATCGCATTACCCATCTCAATTCACAATCGGCATTCTACAAATGGTCCAGCGGCAAAGCCACAACATTGTTTCCAAGCGGCAGGGTCATCCTGCCTGAATGGATGACAAATCCCTTGCCTGTCCGGGTTGCGAAGTCACGCTGAAAACTTTGAACATCCTTCGCCATATCCGGGCGCGGTGTCCCCGATTGCTTAATTTCCAAGGGGATCAGTTTGCCCTGCGATTCGATGATCAAATCCACTTCAGCACCTGCCGCAGTACGCCAAAAGTACAGGGTGGGTTCTTCGCCACGATGGTTGAAGATCTTGAAGAGTTCCGTCACTACCAGGTTTTCAAAAATTGCGCCGCCCATAGGTCCTGCGGAGGCGTGTTCCGCATCGCGCAGCCCGACCAGGTAACACAGCAGACCGGTATCCATGAAATAGACCTTGGGTGATTTCACCAGCCGCTTGCCGATGTTGGCGTAATACGGCCGCAGGATAAAGATTTGAAAACTGGCTTCTAGAATCGAGATCCAATCCCGCACGGTGTTGACGGCAATCCCCACATCGCGGGCAAGTTCACTCATATTCAAAATCTGCGCACTGCGCGCGGCAAGGGCGCGCAGAAAAGTCTGGAACAGGGTCAGGTCGCCGATGTTGCGCAGGTTGCGGACATCCCGCTCCAGATACGTTTGCACATAACTCGCTTGCCACATGCGGGCATCGCGCTCCGGGCTGCACACCAGTTCCGGGTAAAACCCGCGCAGGATTTGATCCCATAGCGGAACCGCTGTTTCGGTCACCGCACGGGAAACAGGCGTTGCCTCCCACGGGAGAGCAGCCTGCGAGTTGTGTTGAATTTCGCGGCATGAAAGAGGCAGCAATTTCATGATGGCCGCACGGCCGGCGAGACTCTCTGTGACCTGTTGCATTAAAAGCAGGTTTTGAGAACCGGTCAGAATATACTGCCCGGCGCGTTCGCGGTGTGCGTCAATCTGCTCCTTGATGTATGGCAGCAGCTCCGGCGCATATTGGATTTCATCAAAGACGACCGGCGCGGGATGCAGGTTTAGAAAGCCGCGCGGGTCATTGAGCGCCGCCAGCCTCACATCCGGGGGTTCCAGCGATATGATGGGATATTGACTTTCAAAAAGGTGCTTGAGCAGGGTGGTCTTGCCGGACTGGCGCGGGCCGACCAGTGTCACCGCCGGAAATTCGCGCACGGCTTTCTGCAGAACAGGTTCCAATCCACGGGGAATATAAACTTCACTCATCGCGTCTCCTTGTGCATATTTGCAATTATATCGCAAATATGCACATACTGAAGCTGCCTGTTTTCAGTTTCCACTTCGTTAGCCCGGCTCCCACCGATAAATTCATCCCCATCACTCTCCCACCAATCCTCACAGAAACCAAAACAGATGACGCGCTGGATCTGCACGGCGGCTTCGGAGACCACGCGGGCATACTGCCCGCTGCCGGCGCGCAGGAAGCTTTCGAGCAGCATGGCAACATTGGTCAGCGATGGCGAGGGCGAGCGTTCTGCCAGCCTGCGCATGGCTTCCATCGCCGAGCCGAAGGTCACATGCAGGATTTCGCGGGCGTGGAAATCATCCAATAGAGCAGGGAGTGCCAGGCCGGATGGAACTCTCTCGACGTCGGCCGAAACATGATAGGTGGCTCGGTCGGCTGGGTAGCGTTCCAGCCCGAGAGCCCAAATCCGTTCAAAGAGAGCTGGTTCGGTCACCGCAACGTGTCGCGCCATCTCCGCATCCAGCGCGGCCAGGTCACCGATGTAATCCACACCCTTTTCAAAGCGCCCGATGAAGCGCGGCGCAAGCGACGTGAAGCGCACACCCAATCGAGTGAGTTCGTTGGCAATGTAATAATGTTCGAGCGGCGTTGTCGGTGCATCTGTTTCATTCACCGAGACTTCAAAGTCAAAAGCTTCTTTTAATTGGGATAGGCGATGATACATCCCGGCCGTATGCTGGATGGCTCTCCCATACTTGACCACTGCCCTGAGCAGAGTCTCGGATTCAAACGCCCCGAAGACTATGTTGCCGTTTTGATGCAGGTACAACACTGAGAGTTCGTCCCAGTTCTACCCTTTCCCGTAAGGACGTCGGGACGAGGTGACTTTTTCCTGCAAAACAGAGAGTGAATCAGTGTCCGCAGCGTTATCCATGTGTACGCCTGGGTCGACGGTGAAAAAGGTATACCCTGCCTCGACAAAGAGCGGCAGGTCATCGACGGTTTTTAGGTGGTCGGCGTCCGCACCCCAGGGAGCGGCCCAACCGGCGGCCTCAACAGCGCGTTTGGCGTCATCCATGACCTGTTGTGGGGTGCGTCCCGTGCGGGCATTCTCGCGGACGGATTGCTGGGCAAAAATCGGAGCCAGTCCAGTGTCTTTAACGGCAGCAATATGACCGGGGGTGGCGAGGCCGAGGCGATCACCATATCCAAAAGATGGAGCGAGGGAGACGGGAGCGAGCAATTTCAAACACCTAAAGTCTGGGGCAGTATCTTTTGGGCTGAATCAGTGTCAAGATACAAATGAGTGTGAGGCGTCTTACGAAGGATCGAGCCTGGACATTCTTCGTTGATGGGACCATTCAAAGAACGATAAACCGCGTCCACTTTGCGCGCTTCCGGCACGAGCGCCAAAACATGCCCTGCGGCTAATAATGCGGGGATAGTCAATGTAATTGCATGAGTTGGCACTTCGTCAATGTTTTTGAAGTGTCTTTCTCCCACCTGTTGGCGGCGCGAAGCGTCATCCAATTTGACGATTTTCACCCAGAGTGGATCCTTGAAATCAGCAAATGGCGGATCATTAAATGCAAGGTGTCCATTCTCGCCAATGCCCAGCACGCATAGGTCCGCTGGATAGGCGCGCAACAACTCTTCATAATCTTTACACACCTTCTCAGCATTTTGTTGCGTGCTTGGGGGAATGGGAAAGAATGCTTTCGGTTGAATATAATTCAGGATGTGCAGTTTCAAAAATAACGGAAAACTGGCGGGATGCGCGGGATCCAACCCGATATATTCATCCATGTGAAAGATATTGATCTTCGACCATTCAATGGGCATCGTCCTCAGTGCCTTCAAAAAAGTCAGCTGCGAATTACCTGTCGCGAGGATGGCGTTGGCTTCGCCTTTTTCGCGAATAGCGCGCTGGAGGATGTCCGTTGCCTCTTCAGCGGCCGCTGCGCCTAACTCCTCGTTTGTCTGATAAACGCTGATTAGCAAATCTTCAAATTTTTCTTCGCGGAAAGGTTTGATAGTCAATCGGTATCTCCTTTGTGGGAATAGAGGAATCAGTATTATATGGAACCCGCGGGTGATCAGTTAAGCGGATAACCGCCATAAGTCTTCAACGCATCCAACATAGCCAAATAGTTTTCTGGTCGCGTCCCTAGCTGAATACTATTACTGGAGGTGAGTACAAATCCTCCACCCGCTCCGGCGGACTTGATCTGTGCGCGCACTAATTCTCTGACCTCGTCGGGTTGCCCATTGATGAGGTAATCTGCCTCTACAGCCCCAAGAAGCGCCAGCTTTGAGCCGCATTTTTCCTTCAACAGCGCCAAATCCATCCCCGCACTGGGTTGTATTCCATGTAGCCCATCTATGCCCGCATCAATCAGCATATCGAGGATGGGCCAGGTCTTGCCATCGGTGTGCTTGATAGCATAAGCGCCGAGGCTATGGATGGCATCCACCTGTTTTTGCAATAGTGGAAAGACCAACTCCCTGAAGTGACGAGGTGAAATCCAAGGACCATTCTGATGACAGCAGTCTGCTTCCATAATAATGGCATTCACGCCGGCCTCAATGAGGACTCGCACCACTTCAATCGCGCGATCTGTGGCCGCAGCCAACAAGCGCTTCACGAAACCAGGGTCATCCATGACTTGAAGCGAGAAATCTGTCATTTCCATCATCAAGCCGCCGTAAGATTCCGGGAAAGAACCGTCTACTGAGCCGCGTCCCATGATCGGCGCGGCATCGCGCAACTCGATGGACGTACGACCAACAATGAAATGACTATCGCCGCAAGCCTTCACCACATGCCTGACCAATTCTAATTCAGACTCATCTGGCACGAATGGCTGCCGCAAAATATCGATGGCGGTTTCATCAAGCCTGGGCGACTCGACGCACAAGATGTCTTCGGTCACCGTAGAATATTTCCAGATGCGGCCATAGGTATCTTTCCAGGTTGTCTCGTCTAGGAAGACAGCTGGCGCGTAGTTTTGCCCGGCGCGATAAGTCAAAAAAACCGGTATAAAGTCCCATTCCAATTTTTGAGTCAGTTCCACCAAATCGTTTTTCTGGCTGGCGACCACTTCATCGCGCTTGCCAGCCCACACGGCAGATTTTTCCCGGTATTTGCCCCGATAGAAGGTTGGATGGCCTAACACATGCTCGGTGATTGGATAATCAACGCCCATCTCACCGGTTGGCACCTGATCCGGGCATTCACCGTTCAATACAGCCAGCATTCGTTCTTTGGATATCATATTTCACCGATGTTCCTATCCTTTGAGTGCCCCTTCCAGGAAACCTCGCACGTAATAACGTTGTGCCAATACAAACAGAACGAGCGCCGGCAGAACAGAAAGAACTATGACAGCGCTTAGTGTGCCATAAGCCCACGATTGCGCCTCATCTTTTAAAAAGTTGATACCAACCGAAATGGGCAAAAGCTCATGCTTGGTCATCAGAGTGACCGCAAACAAAAATTCTTCCCAGATCGAGAGAAACGTAAATACAATTGCTGACGCTAACCCGGCGCGCGCCAATGGCAACATCACCAGAGTAAGCGTCTGCCAAACCCCGGCGCCGTCAACCCGGGCGGCATCTTCCAATTCATGAGGAATACCGCGAAACGTGCCGCGCATGATCAGGATTGCTATCGGCAAGTTGAGCGCGACATAAGGCAAAATCAACCCAAGATAGTTATTCAACAGTTTTAACTGGAGCAACATCAGATAAACCGGGATCAAAAAAACCACATTCGGAACGCCAAGGATAAAGAGGAATGAAACGAACAACCCATCCCGCGCCGAATAGCGAAGCCGCCCAAAAGAATAGCCTGCTAGTATTGCGACAATTGCAACGATCGTCACGCTCACGATGGTGATCAAGAAACTATTCATCATGTAGGTAGGAAAGAACTTTGCCTGCTTAGTGATGCTCTGGTATTGGATCAGCGTCCATTGCTCAGGGAGGATAGTCATCTGCCCGCCATAGATCTCGTCCGTATTTTTGAATGACGTTAGCAATACCCACAACAGGGGAGAAAAGAACAGCAAAGCAATGACAGCCAGTAGGATGGATTGTGGCAATCTCCGCAACACAGACTTGATACGGATGTTGGCGAGTCGCATTGCATCTCCTATTGTGATTCGGTTTTCATTAGACGAATGGTCAGCAGGGAAAGCAATAAAATAATGAGTGACAGAAAGAATGCCATGGCCGCTGCCTTGCTGACATTATAGTATTTGAATGCCGTCTGATAAATATAAAGATACAGAACCTGAGTAGAATCCCCCGGCCCGCCGCGCGTCATGACAAAGGGCAGTGCAAAGACTTTCCACGATTCGATCAAACCCCAGATCGTTACCAGCGCAAACGTCTCTTTTAGATTGGGAATTGTGATGTAAATAAACAATTGAAACGCGTTGGCGCCATCTATCCGCGCGGCTTCATACAACTCGGATGGGATGGCCAACAACCCTGCCAGGAAGAGTACAATAGATAAACCTGTATACTTCCAGAGATTGACAATGGCAATGGCTGGTAAGGCTGTCTCGGGAGAGTTGAGCCAGGCGCGCCCGATATACCCAAGGCCTACTTTGTCGAGCAAGAAATTCACCAACCCAAAATTGCCACTGTACAGCCATATAAACATCACACCGGCGATAGACAAGGGGACAACGACTGGAAGGAAAATCACTCCCTGTAAGTTCTTACCGCCAATGGCATGAGATTGGATTAGCGATGCGATACCCAACCCAAGCAACATCAAGGTCGGCAGAAACATCAGGGTGAATTGTCCCGTATGCAACAGCGCGACGCGGAATTGGGGATCGCTGAACATCTTAATGTAATTATCCAGCCCGATCCAGGTTGGCGTATTGGAATATACAAAGTTATATTTCGTCAGACTTAAATAGAATGAGTATGCCAGCGGGTAGCCCAGGAAACCGAAAAACAGGACCAACGCAGGCAAGATCAGCAGGTACCCGGCCAGCGCCTCATGTCTCCGGTTGTGTACAGAGGCCGTACTCTCTTTTATTGTGTTCAATTTAGATACAGCACGAACTGGTGGATGCGGAGCATTGAACATAACGCGACCTTTTAACGCCAAACGTGAAGAAGGGCTGGGCCTCTTCGCGAGGAGGCCCAGCCTCAATATCTACTTTGAAACCAGAGTCAAGTCGAGTTGCGAGGAACCCGCCAGGAGATTCGCGAACATAGTATTCAGGTCTTGTTGACCGAGAATGTACTTTTGTGTTTCCTGCTGGAGCAGTTTATCCAACTCGTTGAATTGGACGAACTTGGGACCAAAGCCAGATTTGTCGAGCGCCTGGAGGACCATCTGATACTCAGGATCGGGCAAACCCTCAAAGTTACGCTTGAGCGAGGGCAATTTGCCGTACTGGTTGGCAGACCATTGTTGATTATCCTTGTCCATCATCTGTTCACGAATGAACTGCTTGGCAAGATCAATCGCCGGTGAAATCTTGGGGATCACGCACACAATGGCCTGAGCGTTGGAGCCGTTCTCATCGGAACCGGGCCAGGGCATAACGGTGGCTTTATCCGTGCCGCCCAGCGCGAGTTGAGCCTCCTTGAAGCGGGAATGGAAGGTCAAGATCATCGCGGCTTTGCCCGCCTTCATGTCATTGCGGTCTGCATTTTCATCCGTAACGGTCGCCGAGCTGGCATAGCCATCTGCCACTACCTTGCGGGCAAACGTCATCACATCGAGAGCAGCCTGGCTCGAAAAGTCCATGGCACCATTGGCATCCAAGTACCCGCCTTCCTGTCCCTGTAACAACGCCATGTAGGTGATGGCCGCCGAGTTCCAAGCCCAGTTCAGGTGTAAACCCCACACCTGGACCGCGCCCGTTGCATCCTT
Organism: Anaerolineae bacterium; assembly: GCA_041488995.1. Classification (GTDB taxonomy): domain Bacteria; phylum Chloroflexota; class Anaerolineae; order Anaerolineales; family Villigracilaceae; genus JBGPQJ01. The sequence goes on along the minus strand of JBGPQJ010000109.1, from coordinate 2,363 downwards.
AACCGTCAACTTTTTAGCGTACTCGTAAACATCGTTGAGAGACTTTGGCGGTATTGGCTTGCCATCGGCATCGGTCAGCCCTGCCGCCTTCATCATCTCTGTGTTGACAGTGAGGTAATAGACCTCCCCCATGAAGGGCATGGCGTAATAGTGATCGCCGTATTTGCTGGCTTCCAGCAATGGTGTGACAAACTGGTCGGGTTCGAGATTAATTTTTCCGTCATTCACCAGCATATCATCCAACGGTACAAGCAGGTCTTTGGCGACAAATGGGGAGATCGTTGTATCCATGGCGCCGCACATCAGGTCCGATTCGGTCTGACCTTGGCTCCAGGGCAATAGCCAATTGTTGCCATAGTCGTCGGCATTCGGAGCCACCGTGATCTTGAATTCAGGGTGATCCGCCATGAACCTTTGTGCCGCGCGGTCAATAGGCCATTTCTTGATGAGCCATGAATCAATCGTGATACGCAAAGTCGTGGACGCGGGCGTTTCTACTGCGGGTGCTGTTGCGGTTGCTGTCGTCGTTTCTGGTTGCACAGCGGCAGTTGGCGTTTCCGCCGAGCCGCAAGCCGACAACAGCATGGCGAATAATGCCAGCGCCGAGGCTACCTTTGTGAAAGTAAAGCGGTTGTTCATCAAAATTCTCCTTTCAGAATTGACTTGCATCAAAACAACAATGTAGGTTGGCCACACCATCTGGTAGCCTATCCTCCTTCAACCTGTTGATACCAGGGATCTCGTTTTGCAGTCTCTACGATCTCATCAATTGCCTTAATCTGTTCAAATGAAAGCGGCTGTGGATCATGCGTAGCGAGGATTTGCCCGGCCCGTTCTTTGGCTTTGGCTTCAAAACCGCGTATTTTTTGTTTGCTCCATGATTCCCATGACAGTCGCTCCATCAAACTCGAAAGCCAGAACTCTTTGCGAAAATTGCGTCTGGTGTGAGGGTGCGTTAAATAGTTGCCGCCGATGCCAACCTCTTTGATCACATCCAGCGCGATGGTATCTTCATTCACTTCAAAACCTTGCAACATCCGCTTTATATAACCGGCGATTTCGTTGTCAATTACAAGTTGTTCATAAGAGAAGGTAAGCGCGTTTTCAATATGCCCCAACGTGCCCACACCCGTTGCACCAGCCAGCACAGGGAGAATAATGGAAAGGGCTTTTTCCACCCCCGCCTGTACACCGGGGATGCATGCATCCGTCTTGCCGCCATGACAACCTCCGGGCCGCTCATAGTATTCGGAAAGCATTTGCATCGCAGCTGTCACAAGCGGGATGCGGTCGGCCCCAGAGTAGGGGTAGGTCATGGTCCGCATATCGCACAAGGTCGGGCAGATATCCAAACTTACGACAGCATCCTCGCGAATGGCATAAGCCAGAGTAAGCCCTCCCAGAGTCTCAGCCAGCCCCAGCGTCAACGTTCCAGCGCTCGTTGCTGGCGCGGTGGTCCCGCCTGCTGGCATTGTGTCCAACGACTGTGGGAAGCCTCGCTTGATATATTCAATGAAGACCGATGCCATGTCGTATCCAATCACGAGAGGCGAACGGGCCTCGCCATAGCCGATCAAAATCGGTTGCTGACGTAATGCTTCCGCGCTCCCGGTAACGACTTCGGCGATTCTGGAGATATATTCTATGTCTTTAGGCGACCAGGCTTCGATGCCGCCGGGCTTGCTCGTCAACTTGACCAGCTCGGCAGTCATTACGACAGGCCGTAATGCCGCTGGTACTTCATTGGCAACACAGGGTAACCCGATGAGATTTATGTTTTCCAACGCGTCTGCCAGACGGATACTGTCGCGCACATCTTGTATTGTCGAGGGACGTCGTTGGCCGTCCAGGTCATAAACGAAAATAGTGAATCCACCAGCGTTTACGTCAAAGTCAGAGCGGATCCGCCTGGGCATTGTGCTAAAGCACATGGACGTGTAACGCATCGGGATCTGACGAGCATAACGCGGGGTTTGAGCCTCCCCACGAGGCAGGAAATCTTTTCGCATCCTGGTGACCGCGTTCTCAACCACCTCCGGCGGGAATTGGACCACTTGTCGGTCGAAGTCAACCCGGCAGCCCACAACCGCGAGTGCATCCAGCGCCACCTTATGCTCGATACGCATTCCGACTTCGGCTAACACTCTGAGCGCTGAACGATGGAGCAACTCCATTTCGTCACGACTTAGGACACTAATCAAACCGGAGATCTTGCTCATGGGCGGTTGGTTTCCTTTACTACGAAGTGTAAGGCGCGACAATAATTCTCCACCGCCTCCACCATCGCCATCACATTCTCATCGGGTGTTCCATAATCCATGTTGATACAGCACACGCCTGTCTTCCTCGGGGAATAGCCCGCT
>JBGPQJ010000108.1:0-10142 GCA_041488995.1 Anaerolineae bacterium | reverse complement strand
TTCACTGCTTGCCAGCACCGCATAGGCCTTTTTGGCCCGTTCATAGAAGGCAAAACGTTCCACATAGTCGAAATCAGTGAAGCTGCTCTCGTATTGTTTGACAATTGGGCGATATTTTTCCCAGATGACTGGCTGGTACGTATCGCCAGGGACAACGGTCATCAGTGCCACAGGTTTTTCAACATACTGGTCGAGCGGAAAAACTTGCAGAATCGCGTCCAACAAAAGCGGAATACCCAGGCCATCGGCGCGGACGAGTCGCTGGGCTAGGCTGGCAGCCGGGAAATTCCCATCCGCAATGACAAGCTCGTCGCCGTGGCCCATTTCCATCAGGATCTTGATCAATTCCGGTGAGATCGCCGGAGAAATTCCTTTTAGCATGGTGTCTCCGTGAAGGAACGAGAGCACCCGGGTACGCCCGGCGCTCTGATTCGGGATGATTAACCGTAAATCGGGCCAAAGTTGGCGCAGGCGCGGTAATCGGCGCTGGTGTAATCGTTGGCGCCGAAGGCGCTCCACGCGCTGGGGCGGAAGATTTTCTCTTCGGGGACGTTGTGCATGCAAACCGGAATGCGCAGGATGGAAGCCAGACTGATCAGGTCTGCACCGATATGGCCGTAGCTCAACGCGCCATGATTCGCGCCCCAGTTCGCCATCACCGAATACGCATCGCGAAAAGCGCCCTGCCCAGTGATATTCGGAACGAACCAGTGCGTAGGCCAGGTGGGGTTGGTGCGCTCATCGAGCTGGTGATAAACGTCTTCAGGCAGGTCAACGGTCCAACCTTCGGCAATCTGCAATACCGGGCCAAGCCCTTTGACGAGGTTCAGACGGCCCATGGTCATGGGCATGTTGCCGCGGGTGAGAAAACCGCTGGAATAACCACCCCCGCGGAAATATTCGGTCATGCCGGGATACCAAGTAGTGGCTTCGATGCATTTTTGGGTTTCTTCGAGGGTGACATCCCACCAGGGTTTGATGGCGGGCTGGCCGTCGATTTCGTGCCAGCCGGTGGCATCGAGCGTGCAGGCACCAGAGTTGATCAAGTGAATCATGCCGCCCGCTGCCCGGCCATCCAGTTGATAGCCGGTAACACGCTTCACGGCTTCCGGACTCCAGTAGGTACGCACATCCGCAAAGATCTGGGCAGTATTGGTCAGTAAATGGCCGAAAAGCATGCTCGCGCCGTTCAGGCTGTCGTTTTCAGTAGCGACGATGTAAGGCTGGCGCCGGCCGTTCCAGTCGAAGGAAGTGTTGAGGATGGCTTCAAGGAAATCGCCGTTGGGCTGGTAATCCGTCCACTGGCGCTGACCCTGGAAACCGGACAGGATGGCGTTATGCCCAAGTGCTTCTTCGCCAAAGCCCAGTTCAGCCAGGCGCGGGTTGCCATTCATCAAATCGCGGGCTATCATGGCCATCTTGACAACAGTTTCCCAGTCTTTATCTTTCTGCGCGCGGCTGCGCTGGTGGCTGGGCGGATTGTATTCGCGGCCTTCCTCGCAGTTTTCCTTTACCCAGGACATGGCGCGCTTGAACTCCTCGGGGTCGTAAATGCCCTGATCCATGCGGCGCATGAATTCGGTCATGTCGATCACTTCAACCCGCATACCGAAGTAAGACTCAAAGAGGGGCTGGTCAACGATGGAACCGGCAATGCCCATCGAGACGCCACCCATCGAAAGATACGATTTGCCGCGCATGGTGGCAGCCGCCAGTCCAGCACGCGCAAAACGCAGTAATTTGTCTTTAACATCGTCTGGGATGGTCTTATCCCCAGCATCCTGCACATCGCGTCCGTAGATGGAGAAGGCAGGTAAACCTTTCTGGTTGTGCGCCGCCAGCACGGCCGCCAGGTAGACGGCGCCGGGGCGTTCCGTTCCGTTAAATCCCCAGACCGCTTTCGGGATAAGGGGATCCATATCCATCGTTTCAGAGCCGTAGCACCAGCAGGGTGAAACGGTTATCGAAAGGCCAACACCGGCGCGCGCGAATTTCTCGGCGCAGGCAGCAGCTTCTGCCACGCCACCAATATTGGAATCGGCAACAACACATTCCACCGCCTGGCCATTTGGGTGGCGCAGGTTGGCAGTCAACAGTTCAGCCACAGCACGCGCGAGGGACATGGTCGTCTCTTCGAGAGACTCGCGCACACCCTGTTTACGCCCGTCGATGGCGGGACGAATGCCGATCTTCGGCAGACCGCCAACCCATCGGTTAGGAGCATAGCTTTGAGACATTTTTACCTCCAAATATACGCAGAACTGTCGATCTGCTTTCAACAAGATGCCCTACGCTAAGACGGGAAGCGAACAACCGGGCTTTAGCAGTAGGGCATCTTTTTTCGCCCCGATCAGGGGCAGTCATGCAAGCTGTAAACTACTTGTACAATACAGCCTGGATTTCGGGAGAGTCGATGTTGGTCTTGTCGTACCACATGAAGCCAGTGTCGATCACCTTGGGCAGGGTCTCACCCTTGTAGGCTTTGAGAGCTGCTTCAACGCATTTGTAACCAATGCCAACGGGGTTCTGGGTGATCGCGCCCGCTTCGGTACCAGCGCGTATAGCGTCCATCTGCTGTTGGCCAGAGTCGTAACCAATCACGACGATCTTGCCTTCCATGCCCAGTTCCTTGACAGCGTTCAGAACGCCGATGATCGAGCCTTCGTTCGCGCCGAAGAAGCCCTTCAGGTTCGGGTGGGCCTGGATGATGGCCTTGGCCAGGTCGGTGGATTTGAGCTGGTCGCCGCCGCCATATTGGGTGTCAACAAGAGTGACATTTGGATACTTGTTCTTGATCTGATCGGTGAAACCCTTGACGCGATCAATGCCAGTGCGGCTGGTCTGGTCGTGTGCGATGATAGCTACTTCGCCTGATCCACCGATCAATTCGACCATCTTATCAGCAGCCAGGGCGGCAGCAGCGATGTTATCAGTAGCAGCAGTGGTGACGGGGATGTCACTATCAACACCAGAGTCGAAGCCGATAACGGGGATGCCAGCGGCCTTAGCTTTTTCGAGCAGGGGCTGGAAAGCCTTAGAGTCAACAGCAGCCAGACAAATGGCAGCGGGTTTCTTGTCCAAAGCGGTCTGGAACATCTCAACCTGCTTGTCAACCATGGCCTCAGATTCAGGGCCTTCGAAGGTGATGTCTACATTCAAATCGGTAGCAGCCTGCTCGGCGCCTTTCTTGACCGCTTGCCAGAATTGGTGCTGGAAACCCTTGGAAATCACGGGGATGTAGGGTTTCACGCTTGCCGCGGGAGCAGGGGTGGCTTTGGGACCACAGCCAGAGATCAAGGTCATCATGATCAGGATGCTCAGCAGGGTGAAAAGCATTTTCTTGGTGTTCATTTATTTCTCCTCATTTTGAAAGTTTAGTTTTGAATGACGTGATGAGATTTCACATGTTTTCTCGATTTTGGCAAATAGGGTACCTCCTTTTTCTTTTTAGAGTTAGGTTTATTGTAAACCATTCTTAGCGGCGCCGGCGCAAAATATCCAGGAATACCGCCATGACAACAATGCCGCCTGTCACAACCATCTGCCATTCCTGCGGCACAGAGAGAATACGCAATCCATTAGTAAGGGTGCTGATGATGAACGCACCAATGATGGTTCCCAAAATCGAGCCTTCGCCGCCGCTGAGGGATGTGCCGCCAATTACAACGGCAGCAATAGCGTCCAATTCGTAACCAGCCCCAAGGGCGGGTTGAGCTGAATTCAAGCGGGATGCCATCAAGACGCCACCCAATCCGCTGAATAATCCGCACAATGTGTAGACCGCGGTCTTCCAGGTGGCTACGTTGACACCAGAAAGACGGGTGGCTTCTTCGTTGCTGCCCAGGGCGAAGGTATAGCGCCCGAGGATGGTGCGGGCCAAAATAAAGTTGGCAATGATCGCCGCCCCGAACAATATTAACACAGAATTGGGTACTTCAAAGCCTGGAATAATTTTGCCCAGAATGGAACCCATGGCCATTTCGCGGAAAGCGGGCGTATCGTTGAAATAGATCGGTTTCAGCCCTGAAATCACCAGGGAAAGACCTTTGGTGATATACAGCATGCCCAGGGTGGCAATGAAAGGCGGGATTTTCATCCGCGAGATCATAAGACCGTTAGCCAACCCTGCCAGACCGCCAGTCAGGATACCGGCGAGGATACCGATCGGGATCGGCAGGTGCCAATTGGTGATGAAAACACCGGTCATCACGGCAGAAAATGTCATCATCGTGCCCACCGAAAGGTCAATGCCAGCCGTGATGATGACAAAAGTAACGCCCAACCCCAGAACACCGTTGACCGCAGTAGCCAGCAAAATACCGACAAAGTTATCAAAGGTGCGGAAATATGGCGAAGCCAGCGAAAAGCCAACGGAAAGCACAATCAGGGCGCCGAAAGCCATAATCCGCTGCATGGCATCGGAACGGACGAGGGTCTTGGCAGTTTTGGGTTCACTTTTCATGGTTTTTCATTCCCGTGGACGAGAGATAGATGACCTTTTTACGTGCTTGCTTGCACTACGCTGTTACGCATGGTGGCAAACTTCATAATACTTTCCTGGGTGGCTTCACCGCCAATCAAGATGCCTGTCACCCTGCCTTCGCACATCACTACCACGCGATGGCTCATGCGCAGGATCTCCGGCAATTCAGATGAAATCATGATGATGGCTTTGCCCTGGTGCGCAAGGTCATTCAGCAGTTTATAAATTTCACTCTTGGCGCCCACATCTATGCCGCGCGTGGGCTCATCAAAAATTAAGATGTCGGTATCAGCAGTCAGCCACTTGCCAACCACCACCTTTTGCTGGTTGCCGCCAGAAAGGAACTTCGCTTTTTGCTCCAAACTGGGCGTCTTGATATTCAACGCTTTGACCATTTCCTCCCCCCGGGTAGTGATTTTTTTGAAATCCACCCCGCCAAGCCAGTACAGGAATTTTTTCATCGCTGCCATAGCGACATTTTCTTTGACATCCATGCCCAGAGCCAATCCATAACGTTTGCGGTCTTCAGAGAGATAGCCAATGCCGTGAGTCACCGCATCACCGGGGCTTTTAATATGGACTTTCTGTCCTTTGATATAGATTTCACCCGAGTCAAACTTATCTGCCCCAAAGATGGTCCGCGCCACTTCAGTACGACCAGCGCCCACCAGCCCGGCAAAGCCCAAAATTTCGCCCCTTTTAAGGCTGAAGTTAACATCCTGCAGCAATTTACCACGGTTAAGGTTGCGGACTTCGAGCACTACTTCCTGATCCGGGTTTTCCGGAAATTCGGGAGCCGCTTCGTAGATAATGCGCCCCACCATCAAGCTGATGATCTGGTTAATGTGGGCATCTTGGGTTTGCAGTGTGTCAATGTATTTTCCATCACGCATCACTGTCACCCGGTCTGAGATCTGCTTGAGTTCTTCCAACCGGTGCGAAATGTGAACAATTCCCACACCTTTTTCGCGTAGTTGCTTGGTGATTCTGAACAATTCTTCGATTTCAGTTTCGGTCAGGGCTGCTGTGGGTTCATCCATAACTAAAATTTTGGCGTTGAACGACAGCGCCTTGGCAATTTCCACCATTTGCTGTTTGGCAACGGTCAGGTCAGATACCTTCGTATTCGGATCCAGCTGAAGGTTGAGCATTTTGAATAAGCGTTCAGCTTGCTGGTTGGTGGTCTTATCATCCACTACAAACGAGACTTTCGAGCGCGGTTCGCGCCCGATGAAAATATTCTGCGCCGCAGTCAGGTGCGGCATCAGGTTGAGTTCCTGATGGATGATACTGATGCCCAATTGCTGGGCCATGCGCGGACTGATGATCTCAACTTCCTTACCTTCGAGGTAAATGTGTCCGGCATCCTTGTGATAAATCCCGCCCAAAATTTTCATCAAGGTGGATTTGCCCGCGCCATTTTCACCTACCAACGCATGGACTTCACCATAGCGTAGTTCAAACTTGGCATCACTCAAAGCCTGAACGCCGGGGAAAGACTTGTGGATTCCCTCCATGCGGAGTAAAACTTCGTGCCCGTCAGAAACAGATGCAAGGTTTGTCATGGTAATCCTGTTGATTTCAGTCACACCATACGACTTCGATTGTTGATTTCAATCAGCCGAGCAAATCGTAAATGCCACACCGGCATCTCTCAGGCGCGCCGCCCACTCTTCACTCAAGCCAGAATCTGTATAAACATGGGTAATTTGTTCAACGCCCGTAAAGGATGTCAGGTCTTCCTTACCCATCTTGGATGAATCCACCAGCGCAAAGACTTCGCGGGCTGAAGCAATTGCCTTGCCCTTGAGCTCGGCCTCTGCCAGGAGGACATCTGTCAGGCCACGCTCTAAACTGAATCCGCTGCATGAGACAAATGCCATCTGGACATGCAAATCGCGGATGATCTGTTCGCTCAACGATCCGGTGACCGATGATCCATCGTGGGTAACCACTCCCCCCATCAATACCACCGTGTTCGTTGAGTCTTTGGCCAGCAGCTGGGCTACATCGATCCCATTCGTCACAACCCGCAAACGGTGGCGGTGGGACAGTTGCTGCGCAAGGTAATACACCGTTGTACTCGCGTCCAAAAGCAGGGAAACTCCATCTTCAACCAGCGCAGCTGCTGTACGAGCGATCATCAACTTGGGGTCTGGCCGCTCATGGTAGCGAACCCCAAACGAAGAGTCGATGTGGGGAGGTTGCTCGCCCAGGATGGCTCCACCATGAACGCGCGTCAAAACGCATTCGTGTTCGAGCGCATCCAAATCATTCCGAATGGTGCCTTTTGAAACGCCCAACGCCTTCGCCAGTTCTGGCACACGCATGCCAGGCTGCTTTTGGAGTAACTGGATGAGGGATTGCCTGCGTTCGTAAGAGATCACGGTTGTCGCCGTCCGTTGTTGTATTTTGTTCTTTTTTGTCAAATAAGCACAAAAATATATTACAACTTTTGTCTTTTGCTGTCAATTGATGTTTCTTGGAAGAATAAACAAAAATATCACGATTCTCACGTGACATTCATCGTTAAACCATCTAACTTGAAAACTGGATCTCCGGAACGCGGATTTTTTCGAATTCTACGGTCACCTGCTCCGATGAGAAATTCAGATAATCATCCTTGCTGAAGGTCAGCATATTTCCAGAAAGTTCGAACCAGGCAAATCCGCTTGTCCACCTTGAATGGCGGTATGTTCCCTGCCGACGCCGTTCGAAGCCGTAAATTCGGCCCGGCGTGATCAGCAAATTATAGGAGGTCTTATCGCGCCGGTGGATTTCATCCATCCAGACCCAGGCCGATTTCCAGGTTTCGAAAACCCGGCATGGAAGTGGATACTTGTCCGTGCCGCCATTATGTGTCCAGTTGTTCCACGTTACCGGCATCCCGCGCGGCTCGATAAACGATTGAAAATGTAAATGATTGACCGATGCAAACGTGCCGATCGAATTATAACCCATCCCGAACCCTGGCAGGCTGACCGATAGGGATCCAACCACATCCCAAGCCCAGGCCAGCAGCTCTTCGTTCATAAACTGGCGCAGTTTCCGTTCCGGTTCCAACAAAAGCAGGGAATGCAAGCGCGCAAACGGATATTTGTTAAATAACAGGCAGGCATTTTTCCCGTTCAAATTGCCGGACCAGAAACTTTCACGTTCCAGAATGCGTGCATCGTAATAAAACATTCTATCGTTGAATGGAATGTCAATGGATGCCACCGGCTGCGCGGCGGAGCGCTGGGGACGAAACGATCGCAAATGGTTGAACTGCACATTCCAGTTTCCCACCCGGCGATGCTCGGTAACCTGCAACTTCTCCAGCCCCACCAGTGCCATCTTCAAAAAGACGAGCAAATCCTCTGCATAGCGATCGTTAAACAGCCGCCCGTGTGACAGGAAATCCGCGCATATCTCGCGAATTCGCAGATATGATTCTTTCAGGTAAGGTGCGAGCGTGCTCAACACCTGGCTATTGAAATAGGCATTGGCGCAGACCAGCACAAAGGCACCCAGTCCAAAATCGGGGGCATTTTCCTCCTCGTGCAACAGCAGGGCAAGTTTGCAGCGGTAGGCATCCCAGAAAGATTGTTCCGAAACGAAAAGTGTCATTTTCTCACTTAACCGAAAACAAACAGGAAAGACAAGCTATGCAGGATAAAACCGGATTCCAAAGCATCCTGAAAATCCTGTTCAAACGGTACTAAAACCCGCGCAAATTGGTGCTCTGGCGGAGTGGTAGTCCCTCGCGCGGCTTGCGCTGGAGAACGACATATTCCAGTCCGTTTTCGGCGCAAAAGGAGCGTTTTTTGGGTTTATCGCCATCATCGTTGACCGCGTAAGCATCGATGCCCACGCGCTTGATCTCGGGCTCGGCATCCATCCAACCGTGCCCGCTGGTGATGAGCGCCTCCTTAACGTAACGGATGGATTGCACCATATAGCGGCGTTCAGCCTCCGGGAAGAGGGGATGTCCCTCGCCTTTGAGCAGGCGCAGGTTGGCATCTTGCCCAACGCCCACATATAACTCACCTAATTCTGCGACTTCCTCAAAAAAGCGCACATGACCGGAATGCAGCCAGTCGAAGCAGCCGGTAACGATGACTTTTTTCCGGCTACTGGCGGGATACTTTTCCGCCGGGCTCCACTCTGGGAACGCCCGCAGACTAGCTTCGGGAATAACAACATACTCAATCCCCCGGGACGCGCAAAAAGCAGGTTTCGCCGGGTTATCCGCTGCCTCGTCCACCACCCACACGTCCGGCTGGATTCCGCTCACACAGGGCAGGGAATCGGCCTCGACAGCCTCATCAGGGCAGATTTCGACGTAACTGACGTAGCGGATGGCATTCATGATATAAAGCCGCTCATCCAGCGGAAATTGGGGCGCCTGGCCCTCCAGCCGCAAAGCAGTTTCATCGGACCAGAGCCGCACGCATACCTCACCCAGTTTGGAGGCTTCCTCCAGTAAACGGATATGTCGCGAGCGGATGTTGTCGAAACTGCCAGTGACGAAAACTGTTTTCATCTGGTTTTTCCTTGTAACGGTGTCAATAGCAACCGAGGGTTTCGGCAGCGTAGTCGAAAGGCGACAAAGCAATCTCCTAAAGGTTTGTGCCACCCGTTAAACGGGATTTTCCTGATGAGAGGAGATTGCTCACTGGCACTGCGCGCCAGCGCAAGTGTCACTCGCTAAGAACGCTCGTTCGCAATGACACCGTTTTGCTCACCCGCACATGCACCTTCAATGTACCGGGCACGGGTTCCTCTGAAATAACATATAAATAACCGCCGCCGCAGCCGGAATACATCGCCCCGGCATAACGCGACTGGTAATAGTGCATCAGTTCCACCAGATCAACTGTCAGCGCAGGATGGCGGACTGTTTGCGGCAGAAGCGTCTCCCAGCACAGCATACATTCGTTGATGGATGCGCCCAGGGCACGTGCATCCATGCCGATAATGGCATCGAAACAATCCTTGCCGGTTTGCCCCAGGCGGCGAACCCAATCGGGATCGAGATTCTTGATTCCCAACGGGGAATATCCCGCCGGGCGCTGGTTGACCGGCAAAACGTACAGGACACTCTCCAGCCAGGCTGCCACAGCCGGGTCGTTGTTCGATTCGACGTGGGTGGGGAAATAACCGCCCTCCACGTCTGCGTCATAATCCAGGCGGTTGACGCCGGGGTAGATGATGCCCGCCATATCCTGCGAACCGGATGGGTCGGCCTTGCCCTCGTTTTCAGCTTGATACAACTCCCTTACAAGGGAAGCAGGTTCACGCGGCGGGATTTCGCTCCCCCACAGATGCAGGGCTACGCTGCGGGTGCTGGTTCCCATCCCGCAGCGATCCATCCAATAAAAATCCGGCCTCAACCCCACCACCACCATTGAGCCGGGCGGAGTGGGGTTGAGGCGCGAAATGAACGGCTGGTCAATCCAACCGCCAGCCAGCGCGGCGCGGTACGGAATACCGCCAATCACGTGGCGCAGGTCGTTTTCCATGGCTAGGCAGGCATGGCGACGGGGGCTTCGGTAACGACGTGCTTGCCGGCCTTGCGGTCGTAATACTGGCTTTCGATCCAGCGGTAGGTCTTTTGCATGCCGTCGCGCAGGCTGGTGGACGGTTCCCAACCCAGCACCTGCTGGATGAAGGTGTT
>JBGPQJ010000107.1:0-10180 GCA_041488995.1 Anaerolineae bacterium | reverse complement strand
TCTGCGTGCTGGGACCGTCGGGCAGCGGCAAGACCACGCTGCTGCGCATCCTGGCAGGCCTGCTCGCGCCCACGCAGGGGAGCATCCGGTATGCGGGAGGCATGAATCCCCGCATCGGCTTTGTCTTCCAGCAGGCCAACCTCATGCCCTGGCGGACGGTCATTCAGAACATGCTGCTCCCGCTTGAAGTCGAAAGCTTGCCGGCTGAAACCGCGCGCGCCCGGGCGCAGGAGATGGTCGAACTGGTGGGTCTGCAGGGATTCGAGACATCATTTCCCCGCGACCTTTCGGGAGGCATGGCGCAGCGCGTGGCGCTGGCGCGCGCGCTCATCCACGACCCGGACATCCTGCTGCTGGATGAACCCTTCGGCTCTCTGGACGCGCTCACCCGCGAGCGCATGTGGACCGAGCTTTCGCGCATCTGGCAGGCGCGCCAGAAGACCGTCATCATGGTAACCCACTCGATCGGCGAATCGCTCTTCCTGGCAGACCGCGTGCTGGTGCTGACTGCCCGTCCCGGCAGGGTGAAGCTCGATCTGAAGGTGGACCTGGCGCGCCCCAGGCTGGACGATATGCGCTACACGGCGCACTTTGGGCATCTGGCGAAAAAGTTGAAAGCGGCTATTGAGTGAGCCAAAAGTCCCTCCGGTTTAATAAGCCGAGGGATTTTTAGCGTGTGATCGGTCTCAATGATCGTGGACATTTCGAAAACCTCCTCTTTTGACTCCCCGGCTGGAGTGGAAACAAGTCGCAGCGAGGAGGTGAAAGAGGAGATGGGTTGCAAGTCAGTTACTGAATATCTATCGATTCGTGTTGGTCGCCCATATCGGAACGACATTTCCACTATAAGGTTTCCCCCATAAAATCACCAGATTGCCATTATCTTGTAATTGCAGGTAATAATCGCCATGTTTGCCAACCGACCCGGAGGACCAGATGGGAGATTTACTCTTCGAATACAACACAAGGTTTCCATCGTCTTGCATGACCAATGAATCAGCCTCGCCCTTTGTGTTGGAAGACCAAATAGGCTTGTCGGTGTAATTGTCATACAACACCAGGTCCCCATCCGGCAGAAATTCAAAACGATAGAGTTGATTGAGAGAGAGTAATTTTTCGCCAATGTGCAATGTGCCGACTGCTATCAGTACCTCTGAGGGCAGGGGAGCTTTAGCCGCAGTGCTGGTGATAACGATTGTCGCGCCAGCACCGGAGCTATTGGATGGAACTGCGCCCCGACCAAAAACCCAAAAACCGCCTCCGGCAACCATCACGAGGAGAGCAACTCCGATCAAAGCCCAGGCCCACACCGGCAAGCCGCGCTTCGGCTTTGCGGTCATCGTGGGCGATAACCCATGTTCTACCACGGTTGGAGAAGGCACTTTATCATCGGCGGATTTGTGAATTAATGTGGCGGGTGTGGAAACAGGGCTATCCGGAATAGCCGACTGGATGGCGCGCACCATATCCCCGGCCGTCTGATAGCGATCTTCAGGATTTTTGGAGAGCGCCTTTAAGATGACGAGTTCGACGGCTTCCGGCAGATCGGGGTTAATGGAACGCGCTGGCGGTAATGGATCCTGAACGTGCTTGAAGATCACCGCGATGGGTGTCTCGGCGCGATACGGCACCCGTCCGGTCGCCATCTCGAACAATACCACTCCGAGAGAATAAATGTCGCTGCGCGCATCAATCTTCTGCCCGGAGCCTTGTTCGGGTGACATGTAGGCGGGCGTGCCCATAATCGTCCCAGTGGATGTCAGGTTGACCGAGTCCTCGACCATGCGCGCGAGCCCAAAATCTGTGAGCAGGCAGTTTCCGCTTTCGTCAATTAAAACATTGCTGGGCTTTACATCCCGGTGGATCAAACCGCGTGCATGGGCATAATTTAAGGCCTCGCCAACCTGGGTGATGATTTGACGGATGCGAGCCAGCGGTAAGGGTTCACCTTTCAACAGGTCTGTGAGTGTTCCGCTTTGGATATAAGGCATGACAATGTAGGTATAGCCCTCCGCCTGGCCGAAGTCGAACACTGGCAGGATATGCGGGTGCTGAAGTTGTGCCAAAAGCTTGGCTTCCCGCTGAAAGCGCGCGAGAAATTGGGCGTCATCCGCATAGCTCCGCGGCAAAACCTTGAGGGCGACATACCGCTCCATGCCGGGCTGATACGCCTTGTAGACCGCCGCCATACCCCCTTCGCCCAGCGGAGCCACGATTTGATAAGGACCGAATTGCTTACCGGTAAGATTCTCCATCACTTCACCTCATGTGGTTGGTGTGCAGCCGCGCGCCGTCATCGATGTATGCTATCGTGTTTGCGGAAAATAAAACCAATCATAGCACGAAACCGGACGAGTCGAAAGCGCGCTCATGGTATCGCCCTTCTTTTCATGCTGATTGATCCTGCTTCTTTGAAACTTTGTGCGAGGTGACATTGAGGAGGGTGCTGATGATGAACAGAACCGCATACCCGTACCACAGCGGTTTGTTGATCAGGGCCAAAGGCCACCAGTAGAACATCACCGTCGCCAGATATAAGACCACATAGGGGCCGCCGATTGACCAGCGAATTGGGCTGCGCCACTCGATTTTTTTTATATACTCCACGCTGTAACCATAAATCGCCCAGATGAGATAAATAAAGCCGCCCAGCCACAGTGACCAGGTCATGCCGCCCAGCAACAACAAGATACTCACGGCAGCGGCAGGTATGCTCAGCGCATATACGATCCATCCATGGCGCATGGCAAGATCGAAACGCCATTTTCGCAGCGCGAAATGTATGATCAGAACGATCTGAAAAAGAAAAGCGGTAAGGACAAAGAGGATTTCTAGACTATCGGAGCCAATCATCTTATCACCTCCTATTGAGAAACCACGTCCTGTTTATCTGCGCTGTATGTAAATCGTCAGATCCTTAAGCCCGGTTGACCTCCCCTTTGGCTAAAGTGGTGACTTGTTTACTGCGATGATGCCGGATCGCTGACTACATCAGTGCACGATGCTATGAGATGGTAATCAGGGTGATCAAACAACGGTTCCGAACAGGGCGCCGATGGCCGCTGTGATGGCCATGGCCAGTGCACCCCAAAAGGTCACCCGCGCTGCGCCGATGAGCACATTGGCACCCCCTGTCCTTGCGGCCAGGGCTCCCATGATGCACAGAAATATCAAAGAACTACCGGCCACAATGGGAACCATGTAGGAGACCGGGCTGATCAAGACCATCAGGAGAGGCAGGGCTGCTCCCACGGCGAAGGTGGCGGCGGAAGCCAACGCCGCCTGGATGGGTCGGGCGGTGTGCAACTCTGACAACCCCAGCTCATCGCGCGCATGTGCTCCCAGCGCATCATGTTTCATCAGCTGGTCGGCGACCTGTCTGGCGAGAGCAGGCTGCAGCCCTCGATTCTCATAGATCATCGCGAGCTCTTTGCGTTCGGACTCGTCGTCGGTTTCAAGTTCTTTGCGTTCACGCTCAAGATCTGCCTTCTCGGTATCCGCCTGGGAACTTACCGAGACATACTCACCGGCAGCCATGGACATTGCGCCGGCAACGAGCCCGGCGACCCCGGCGATCAGTACATCGCCCCGGGCGGCATGTGCAGCGGCTACCCCCACGATCAAACTGGCCGTGGATACAATGCCATCGTTTGCGCCCAGGACAGCTGCCCGCAACCAGCCTATTCGTTCGGCGTAGTGCCGCTCTAAGTGGTATCTGTGCATTTTGTGTGCCTCCATCTCGATTAGCTTATGAGTTGTTCAGCATGTCGGGCTGTAGCAAAAGAGTGTTACAACCTTCAGCTTTTCCTGCCTGCCACGATCACTGTACATCCGATTGCAAAGAAAACACCCTGCTCATCCGCTGATTTAAGTTCGCGCTGCCACGTCTTCAGTTCTTCTTCTGAAACAATACCTGCCTGGACGGCTGTCTGTTCCACCTTGTCCAACTGCGCCACCTGCCGGGCAAGGGCATAGTCTGTGACGCGTATCGGCACCAGTTCAACCTTGATCTTCGCAAGACCTGAGCGTTTGACGCGGCCATACAGCCGCCGCCCGGCGTAGCCATCCCTGATCAAACGCTCTGCCAGCACACGAACGATGCGGCGCTCCACATCAACGTCAGGATAATCAATTGACATCGCCCCGTGATCTGTGTCCACCAGTACGACCCAGCCTCCAGCCTTCGTCACCCGGATCATTTCTGCGAGCACCCGATCGGGATCGGGCAGGTGCTGAAACAGACGCTCGCTCCGACAAGCATCGAAGACAGCTGATTCAAACGGTAGGGAAATCGCATCTGCGATACGATGCTCGACCCAGGGTTTGGCGCCGGCCTCCACTGCGCGCTTGTCAGCCTCAGCGATCATCGCCGGGTCGTGATCCAAGCCGACTACCCGCCCTGTCGGCCCGACCAGCTGGGCAAGCGGCAGGGTGTCAGTGCCAGGGCCGCAGCCAACGTCCAGGACCTTCTGCCCCAACTGGACGTGCATCAGGCTATAACTGCGTTCCTTCGCTTGTTGGACCAGCATCGCGGCGGCTCGCAGGTATTCTGTGTCAACATATCCCTTCGATACCGGCATTACCTCTTACTCCGGGAAAGCGCTACCCAGCCAATGCATTGAACGACCTTCATCCCGTTCCATCAGCCTGCCATCGACCGATCATAATGAAGCGCTTCCACCATTATCTCATTATATTCAAAGTGTGGCTTGTCAGTGGGTTTTAGTGTTGACCAGGGCAATGTTTTCATGGTCAATGCCAGCAATATTGCAGGGAATGCAGACTGTGGGACTCAGCGAATCTCCACCTTGCGGGCCTCTATCAAGTATTTTCTAGCGACAAATGCCAGTGTTTCACCGTTGTCCAACTTCATTTGGAGATCGAGTAATTGCTTCAAGTGGAAATCCACCGAAAAACCAGGCACCAGCCAGGGAACTGCCTTAAGGTAATATACAATGGCGCCGACATCTGTAAAAGTCAGTTGCCCCGACCATTCCTGAGTATTGACCATTTCCATCCCCACGGCTTTCAGGCGGGGCACATATTTTTTAATGGTTGAATCCGGCCATTGGGGTTTGGCACCGAACACAGCCAATAGATCATACGCCCACAACCCGTGGATTTGCTGGGTGAGGAAGGTTCCACCCAAAGCCAGAATACGGGCAACTTCATTGGAGTTGAATCCAGAATGACGATTCAGCACGAGGTCGAATTCGCCGTCGGCAAAAGGCACTGGGCCATAATCTGTTAACTGGACATCCACAACTTTTACGCCCAGGGGCGTTAACCGTTCCGTTGCCAGCTTGAAATTGGGCGGATAGTTTTCTGTGACGACAACTTTATTTGGCCAGTGTTCTCTCAATTTTAAAAATCGCTCACCGCCGCCTGTGCCCAAATCCACAACTGAGGCCGAGAGCTGCATTAATTCAGCGGCGCGCGATGAATAGGACCATGGAGGTTGCCCTTCCAGCATTCTGCCATCCAGATAGGAAAAATCCCACCCGGAGAAAGGTTGTCGTTCCTCACGTTTCCAACTCTCCACCATCTCGTTTTGATTCATATGTCATTACACCAGTGTCTTTGACTATGGTTCATGGTAACAGAAGTACTGCGTGATTGCGACAAGACAGCAATGATATCTGAACAAGTATTCGCTTCAGAATACGAACGGCACAAACATCCTGGTCCATTCCATATAAGCTTGATAGGAAGGACCAAAGAAACGAATACATTCGGCCTCGTCTGCCTTCGCCGTGGCAACCAGAAACAAGGTCGCCGCCAGCGCCAGCAACACACCAGGCCAGGCGGGATCTTTGAAAAATATCCCCCACGTCAGGAACAGCAAAGAACTGTAAAGAGGATGACGGATGTAGTGATAGATCCCTGTGGTGACCAGGGCGGAGGTCTTTTCGAATGCCAATAATTGTGGTTCCGTGTCTCGCTGCAGAACGGGTTTCCCATAGGCGGTCAGAGCGCGAATCCCGAAGGCAAGCGGGATGAGGCAAACGATGAGCAGGAACCAGGAGACAAGCTGGTGCCCGGAGAATGGATCGAGAAACCAAATATCGGTATTGAGTAGGAACAGAGCGGCGATGAGTTCCCACGCAAAGAAACGATAAAAACCATGCGTGCGTGGGGTACGGAGGGATGCGCGGGAGATGTAGACGAGTCCAGCAGACAAAACGACGAAACCGATTAACTTGTACATGCTGTTCTATTCAACATGTTGATGTTCTTTGCCGGACATTGAAAATTATCCTCAGGTGTTTTGTTTGAAAGCTGGCCTTAATCCCAGATAGCCGCCGAGGATGGCAAATCCCACGAGGGTCGCGAGGAATTCCCCCGAGATAAAAATCCCTGCCACCACCAGGCCGATTAACAGGCTGGGCGGAAAGCCCTCCTGCAATTGCGCCACAGCGAGCCCCACTCCTGTGAGCAAACCCACCGCGCAAGCGAAACGCCAGGGATGGAGGCGCGGGTTAAGCCATGGCACTCTGGAAAAGAGCCAATCGCTATTAAAGCGCTTTACCCATTCAACAAATGCACGCGGCAGGGCTGTGCTGAATCGTATAACGGGAAACCGCACCAGAGTCCACAGGTCGTCGATGCCATCGACGGGAGTCAGGTTGCGTGGAGGCGCAACCGGTTGTATCCGCCCGAAAACAACCGCCAGCGCGATGATACAGACCACCGTAAGTAGAATCATCAACCCCAGTTCGATCAATAAAACGTTTCCCCAATACGATGGCGGCAGCGGACGGACAATCTCCGCGACTGCGTCCGCAACCAGTGTGATCCCTATGGCGAACAGAACGAGACCGTTGCCGCGAAGAATTAAGCGCATCTTGATAACCTGGGCAGGTTCGCTCTTCAATCGCAAAGCGCGGGCATAGGTCAGGATGCCAATCAGCAGCGCAGCTTGAAAAGCAAACGATCCAATTGCATCATACGGGTCTTCACCGAAAGGATTGATGTCGCGAAACGGCCCGCCCTTGTTAAGTTGAAAGAACAGGTAAAAGATGACGCCTGCTAGGGTGATCAATGCCGTGACACGATGGACGCGCCGGATCGCTTCGTTGTTCACAAGAGCACCATTTCTATCATCCATGGTTCTGCCAGATAAATTTGAACAGCCTCTTTTTATTTGAGAGGAATGAGCAGTAATGGAATTTTGCTACTTCGTGCCACCTTGGGGGTGACACTGCCTGCCCAGAAGGCGTCCAGCCCGGCCCGGCGGTGGGTGCTCAGGATGATTAAATCCGCCTCGGTGCGGTTGGCTGTCTCCGTGATGGTCGCGGCCGGGTCGCCGCGTGCGACTTCAGCGTTGACATCGAATCCGGCCTGGCTGAGTTCATCCAGGTGGGTTTGCAAATGCTCTTTGGCGGTTTCCTCTTCGATGTCCAGCATGGCGATTGTCGTTGTCGGGAGCAGACTTCCGGCGGCGGCTTCTTCACCGGCCAGAGTCCCCAGGGTCGGGATGACGGTCAGCAAGTAGATTTCTGCCTGGTAGCGACCTGCCAGGTCTCTGGCGTAAGGCAGACTCTGGTCGTGGATGGACTCGTCGTCGAGTGGGACAAGTATTTTCTTTAATTGAAATGGTTCGTCGGACGGCTTTTCTGGATGGAGCATCAACACCGGTATCACACCCCGGGAGATGACTTGCTGGGCGATGTTGCCGAAGAACACATCGCGCATGCGCCCGCCGCCGTGTGAGCACATGACCATCAAATCCGGTTTGAGTTCTTCGGCATGTTCGACGAGGCTGGCCGGGACGTTATTAACCGCCGCAGTGTGGACGTGCCATTCGATTTTAATGCCTTCTTCAATGGCCCGGGAAGCCGTTTCGGCGAGATAGGCCTCAGCTTCGCCGGGCGCAGTCAAATGCCGTTCGCTGTGGACCTGTTCCGGCGCGTCGCTTTCAATAACGTGCAGGAGTGTCACTGATGCCTTGAGTGTTCTGGCGAGTGAGGCGGCAACGGGCAGAGCTGCTTCGGCTAATTTGGAACCGTCCAGGGGAACAAGAATGTGTTTGAACATAGGCCTATTTCCCAAAGAATATATTATAGATCAGGAAGAAGTTGAGGAAGATGATCAATGCAGCCGACAGGCTGGCCAGAAGTGTGGTGATGGGCTTGTTGACCAGCCCGCCCATAATGCCTTTATTGCTGGTGAACATCACCAGCGGGATGACGGCGAACGGCAGGCCGAAGGAGAGCACTACCTGGCTTAGCACCAGTGTGCGGGTTGGGTCGAAGCCGATGAAGATGACAATCAACGAGGGGATAATGGTTACAATCCGGCGGATCCAGGGTGGAATGTAGAAATGCAGAAAGCCCTGCATGATAACCTGCCCGGCCATCGTCCCGACCGAGGAGGAGGACAGCCCGGAAGCGAGCAACGCCACCCCGAAGACGACCCCTGCCGCGGGACCGAGCAGCGGCTGAAGGGTGCGGTAGGCCTGTTCGAGGGTGCCAACGTTCGTCCCGGTTCTGAAGAAGGTGGCGGAAGACGTAATGAGCATGGCGGCGTTGACCGAACCGGCAATAACCATGGCAATGGCCACGTCAATGATCTCGAAGCGGAAGAGAAGTTTCAGTTGTTCCGGCTTCTTGACCACGACTCGTCCCTGGGTCAGGGCCGAGTGCAGGAAGATGGCGTGTGGCATGACGGTTGCGCCCAGGATACCGGTTGCCAGCAGGATACTTTCGGTGTTGGTGAAGTGTGGGACAAAGGTATCGTGGAGGATGGGTCCCCATTCCGGGCTGACTAGGAAGAGTTCGATCAAATAACAGAGGGCAATGATGGCGAGAAATCCGGTGATCACCGCTTCCAGCGGGCGGAAACCGTAGCGTTCCAAGCCGAGGATTAGGAAGGTGATGACGGCGGTCAGCAGACCGGCGATCCCCAATGGCAGGCCGAAGAGCAGGTTAATCGCCACAGCCGCGCCCAGGAATTCGGCCAGGTCGGTGGCCATTGCAACCAGTTCCATCAGGACCCATAAGGCCCATACCACCGGCTTGGAAAAGCTTTCCCGGCACTGCTCGGCCAGGTTCTTGCCGCTGGCGATGCCCAGTTTGGCAGACAGCGCCTGTAGGAGCATGGCCATCAGGTTGCTGACCAGGATGACCCACAGCAATTCATAGCCGAACTGCGCCCCGCCCTGGATGTTGGTGGCAAAGTTACCCGGGTCCACATAGGCGATGCTGGCGATGAAAGCCGGACCGAGGAACGGCAGCAAACGGGCGAACCGGCCTTTTTGGCTTTTGCCGGAGAGCACTTCTTTGGCGTCGCGAGTTGTAGCGACGGTGGAGTGGCTGGCGTTGGTGGAATGTTTATTAGACGGCATGAGAATCAATCCTGAATTTCAACAAAAATATGACCAGTTATGGCCGGACCGATAACCACTGGCTTCCTGCCTGTGACCTTGAGAGTCAAATTCGCATCGAAAGCCGAATATTTCAGTGCCGCCAGTTCCGCTCCCGGAACCAGTCCCAGGTTTTCCAGGTGACGCAGCAGGTGAGCATCTTCACAACGCACCCGGCGGACGACGGCTTTCTCCCTGCCGCGCAGGCTGCTCAATAATACGTCGTGGTTGGTCGGCATAACCAGCGCTGCGGACGGGATGGGCGCCCCGTGCGGGTCGCGGACCGGGTTGCCGAGTACCGCGGCGATGCGCTCCTCGAACTCCTCGGAGATGACGTGCTCCAGTTTGCAGGCTTCCTCGTGGACGGCATCCCACGAGTAGCCCAGGCTTTCGATCAGCCAGGCTTCCAGCAAACGGTGGTGACGCAGCACTTCCAGGGCGGCGCGCTCGCCCTCGGGCGCGAGGCGCGCGCCCTGATGCTTCTGGTAAACGACCAGTGGCGGCTGGAGCGCGGCCAGTTTCTGTAGCATGCCGGTCACCGAAGCCGGGGTGATGCCCAATCGCGCTGCCAGAGCGGTGGTGGAGGCTTCCTTGCCATCGCTGGTCAGGCTATAGATGGCCTTCAGGTAATCCTGGATGTTTTGGGTCAGTGGCTTGGTCATAGGCTAATAATATATTTAGGTTATCCTAAATTATTCTACGACAAAAGAAGAGCCTCGTTAAGGGAACGAGGCCCAACGGTTCTCACTGCCGATTCTGGCAAAGCAACGAACTCTAAAAACCAATTCCCTGGCAAAGTGCCGCAGCGCACCCACG
>JBGPQJ010000106.1:0-10256 GCA_041488995.1 Anaerolineae bacterium | reverse complement strand
CCACCGGCACCATCCTGGCTTTCAATGCAAAGAGCAAAGGACCTAAGTCCCAGCGAGATACCTGCCCATCCCTTGCAATAACCGAAGCCACCGGCGCCAGTGCCACCGATGGGACTCCTGCCGCGTGCAAAGCGTCCAGCATAAAGCGGTTGAGCGTCGAAGCCTGGTACCAGACTTCGTTAAAACCAGCCCATTGTTCAGGCGTATTCACACCCTGACGGGTACCATGTTTTTTGGCGGGCGTATGCCCAAAAGAACCGGAGCCATGCCCCAACACGAGTGACAGGTCCTGGCGCGTCAGGAGCATCATCGCAATTTCAGCGGCAAGACCCGCCATTTTCTCCAGCCGTGGGGTGAAGGCAACGGTTTTATCCGTGATCAGCGATCCGCCGAGCTTGAGAAAAACGAGTTCTGACATAGAGTCATTTTCGCACAGAACCGGCAATCGTGCAACGAAAAAGCCCCCGGACGTTAATGCTATAATCATTTTCGATGAATCTCGACATCCGTACCTTCACGTTGACAGCTGTTTTTCTGCTGGTCGTCGGAGCCTTGCTCGGCCTGCTGTTTGGGGTGCGTGCCATCCGCGATGGACAGCGGACACGCTTTTTCCGCATCCGCCAGCAGAAGATCGCCAGCGGATGGAGGTTGATGGGAATGGCCATACTGCTCGGCGCGGCAGCTTTTGCGGTTGGACGATACACCGAACCAGTCGCCTATCAATATTTTCCACCATCGCCGACGCTGAGCCCTACTCCTACCATCACGCTCACCCCGACCATTTCGCTGACACCGACAATTACCCTGACCCCCAGCATCACCAATACGCCCGCCGTCACAGATACGCCCACAGCGACATCCACCCCCTTTATCCCACCCGCCATCGAAGCATCCTTCGCCAGTGTCGTCACTCCCAATCCGGATGCGATTTTCAGCCCGCTGCAATTCGCTCAATCCATTGACAACAAATATCAGCCGGTCGGTCCAGCGACGGTCTTCAAGAACCCCATCCGGCGCATGTTTGCCATATTCAGCTACGATAAGATGATCCCCGGTGTGCAGTGGACTGCCCTGTGGTACCGCGATGGGGAATTGGTTCATTATGAGACCAAACCCTGGGATGGGGAACTCGGCGGTTACGGTTTTACCGATTGGCAACCCTCACCCGAAAAGTGGCTGCCCGGCAACTACCAGGTGGTCATCTTTGTCGGGACTGAATGGAAAGTAGTCGGGACGTTCATTGTGGAGGGCGAGCCTCCCACTGCCTCACCGACCCGCTTCCCTACCCGCACCAACACGGCCACCTCCACCAGGGGTCCAACAAAGACCAAAATACCCACCTCCACGCTACAACCCACGTGGACCCCCAAACCTACCGACACGCACCAGCCCTCCCGGACACCCACCCGGTAATCCAACCCATGGCAGGTGAGATAAAATGCTGTTAAAAGCTTTCCAGGATTACTACCCCGAACACCTGGCCCATTGTTATGGTTGCGGGCGCTTGAATGAATTTGGTCATCAGATCAAGAGCTACTGGGATGGAGATGAATCCGTCTGCCACTTTGTGCCAAATCCACACCATATTGCCATCCCCGGCTATGTCTATGGCGGGTTGCTGGCTTCATTGATCGACTGCCACGGCACTGGCACAGCTGCTGCGGCTGCCTATCGCGCTGAGAACCGAGACATGGATACCGAACCTCCATTTCGTTTTCTTACCGCTTCCCTGCATGTCGACTATCTCAAGCCCACCCCGCTCGGGATTACGCTGGAAGTGCGTGGAAAAATCAAGGAGAACAAAGTGCGCAAAGTGATTATCGAAGAATGGATCACTGCCAGCGGAATCATCACGGTGCGCGGTGAAGTGGTCGCCGTTCAAGTCCCCGATCAACTCATCCAGGAATTACTGAATAAATAACACAACTCCCCAGTTTCGCCTGGGGAGTTTTTTGAATAATCTAAATGGCTTTTTGCCTTCCTGAGCCTGCCAGCGACCGGGCGATTTGTGCCGCCAGGCGTGCGTTATTGAGTAGCAGCGCCAGATTTGCTCTCAATGATTTCCCTTTGGTTAATTCGTTGACACGTTTAAGCAGGAACGGCGTCAATGCCTGCCCGTGAATATCCTTCTCAATCGCTTCAGCGGATGCATGCTTCTCTGCCTCTTCAATCTCCCCTCTGTCCATCGCGGCTTGAGACGGGATGGGTTGTGCCACCAACAAGGAACAAGGCAATCCCAGTTCCTCGTGCCAGTGATAAAAATCAATCATTTCTTCCAATGAATCAATCCGCATGCTGACTGGCAGGCGGGATGATGTCGAGAAAAATGCCGGGAACTCATCGGTTTGCCAGCCGATAACCGGGACAGACATGGTCTCAAGGTATTCAAGCGTGGCTGGTAAATCAAGAATGGATTTTGCCCCCGCGCACACCACGATCATCGGTGTGTCCGCTAGAGCCTGAAGGTCGGTTGAGACGTCGAAACGATGCTCACGATGCACTCCGCCTATCCCACCTGTCGCAAAAACCTTGATCCCGGCAAGATTCGCTGCGTACATCGTTCCAGCGACGGTTGTACCTCCCGACGCCCCGGTCCATATCGCGTTTGAAAAATCCCGCCGGCTCACTTTAACTGGATCTGGCACCAGGGCTAACTGGTCAAGCTCTACGGCACTCAGACCCACCCGCACCCAACCTTCAAGCAAAGCTACAGTGGCAGGCACGGCTCCTTCATTGCGGATCTGAGTTTCCATTTCTTCTGACAAAGACAGGTTTTGCGGGCGCGGTAATCCATGCGTGATGACCGTCGATTCCAGCGCGACCACCGGCAACCCAAGCTTAAGCGCCCGGGCAACCTCTGAAGATAGGACAAAAGAGGAAGGAAGATTCTGAGGCATCGCTAAACCAACAGTTGGTCGTACAATTTTTCAAGTGACAGGTCGGGAACGACCGTGCCTGGATGGCGAAGCGCAAGGGACGCTGCTGAGACCCCCAGCCTGACTGCTTCATCGATATCCATGTCGTTAAGCAACGCAAAAATCACTGCTGCCGTGAGCGCATCTCCTGCGCCGGTAGGATCGACTACCCGCGTCTTGATGGCCGGGATTTGCCCGGTTGTTTCCGAAGTGGCATAGCAGACCCCAAACTCCGCCAGAGTGATGAGCGCGATCTCAACCCCCAGGTTTACCAGGTGACGAGCGACCCGCATGGCTGCCTTACGATCCGAGGAATCGAATTCTCCGCCGGTCAAAATCCCAGCCTCAGTGCTGTTAGGTGTGATCAGGTAAAAACCCGGCAAATGAGGCAGCAACTTCAGCGCCAGCGATGACGAGGCCGGATCAGCACACAGAGGCACCTTGTTTTTTCGCGCCAGTCCAATCGCGGTCTTAAGCGTATCCTCAGGCAGGTTGGCATCCAAAAACACCAGCGAAGCTGTCTTAAATAGATTGACCCGTTTTTCCAATTCTTCCGGGGTCAGGCAAGACATCACCCTCATATCATCTACGGCCAGCTCCACCTGCCCCTTCCTGCTGACGATGCCCATGTAGAAACCGGTGGGATAAATATCGGTGCGGATCGACTGAGAAATATCCACGCCCGCTTTTTCGGTATACGCCAGAATTTGCGATCCATTCTGATCCTTGCCGGTTACGGTCAGCAGGGTTACCTCCTGCCCCAGTCTTGCGAGATTTTCAGCAACATTGCGTGCTACGCCTCCGTACGAAGTGCGTACTTTGGCCGGGTTGGAAGAACCCGGTTTGAAGCCCCCGTCGAGGTGCGCAATTACATCCAATCCTGCCGCGCCAACCACAAGCACGGGACCTGACCGGCTATTCTTTCCCTTCGAGCGAATCATCATACACCTACCCAGTGATCGGCGAATCCGCGTATCTCGTTGATTACACGAATTGCATCTAATAATTCAAGGGGCGGGTCCTGCCCGTCACGCTGGTAAAGATCGAGTGCCAGTTTGAGTCGTTCATGGAAATCAGCCAGCATCACGTCAATGACCTGGTCGGGTGTTCCGCTTTTTTCCATGGAACCCTGGAACGCAGCCAGCATTTCCTGTATTAACCGTAATAATTCCTGCATACGTGCATCATCTTCAATTTCTTGAAGTTTCTGAGGGTTTCCCCGCAGCGCATTATCGCGGCTGAGCAGCCAGGCTTGGAGATGATTCTCGAGGATACCCGTATCAGGCGTGTCCCAGGTGCCGACCCCAATCCAGAGCAGTTGGAAACCCTTCCTTTGCTGGACCTTGGCAAATTCCACGTCCTGGAAAAGATTGCTGATGTTGGTGCGCGGGATGAACTTGCCTGGTTCCAACCGGAGGGTGGAATTGGTTTCACCACCTCCCGCAATACGTTCACTGGTCTGGGCGATATGCTCTTCACGCTCATGAAGTTCATCCATCTCCGGCTCGCCAATGTTAGCCAGAAATTCGCCGATATTATATGAGCTGATGAATCCACCCAGATGCCGGTTGATTTGCGTGAAAATACCTCCCGGGAGAGTTTTCTTCCAATCCGGGTCCCCGGTGGATTTCCCAACATGGCGTGTCTGGGTGTAGACCTGCTTTCGAACCGCCTCCTCGTCAAACAAATAAGGATTGGCACGCGAGGGGATATGCGATCCGCGGGCAATACTGTACATGTAGCGGATATCACGGGCAGAGATCAGAATCCCGTCCCGGCTTCGTGCGACCACCGTCTGGGTATTATGCTGATCACGCAGATCCACACACTGGCGGATACGCTCAAAGCCATGCAAACGGGCTCTTCCACGGTGTTCTCGGCTAGTCGGACCAATTACGTGGTTGCCATCCGGTCCTTCCACAAGTACAGCGCTATCTAATTCAACTTGCAGCTCACCGGGTCCACCAATCAATAAAATCGGGGAATCTTCATAATAAGGATGAATCTTGCCTTTGCTGACATTGATGGTATGGTAGCGGGAGGCGAAAGCAGCCTGCCTGATGAACTCCCACCCTACTTCCTCGTCTTGCTCAAAAATGTCCGCCAGAAAGATGTAAGCCGCCTGGAATGCTAACCAATATGCTGCTACGACGACGATTATGCCGCGTAGTACTGGCGGGGCGAACAAATGTTCAAGGATAGTAACCAGACTGCTGACCAGGTTACCCTGAGGGGTAAGGAAGGCGTAAAAGAAGTTGCTAAGATCCTGTCGTAACGTCCCGCCCCAGTTGAACCAGGCCAGACCCAGCCAGAACAATACAGCCAGCCAGAAGCGGAATGCCTGCCGGCGTCTAGCCCCGCGATGGGTCAGTTCGAAAAGACCGTCCAGAAGCTGGTCCTTCCAATCCGGGGCAGGGGTTTGTCCGTCTGCAGGCACACGCCGGTTATCCAGTGACATTGCCGTCTCCCGGGTTTTCACGCAGCCACTGAATAATATCTGACAACTCGTTTGCCTCGGAAGTCATCCTGCGTTGCAGGGTGGCATTGCGCAGCGAGCCACGCAGGATGCCATGCATCAGCAGTTCAAGCGCTTCAGACCGGTTATGCGGGAATTGCACACCAATCTCCTGGCTGGCAGACTGGGCAAATTCCAAAAGTGCTCCCTCCTGTCCCATTCTCATTCGCAGAGCCCGTTGGCGTTCAACTTGATCGTGTTCCTTCTCCGCGCTCTTCAGCCAGTTGGAGGTCCAGGCGCTGATCAGTTTCTGTTCAACATCCGGGTCAAACCAAAGGCGGCGAAAATTAGCGGTGACTTTGATGCCCATCGCCTGAATCTGATGGTATTCAAGACTGTCCACCTCACGCTTGGTCAGCCTCCCGAATTCGTCCATCTCATTTACTTTGGCTTTTCCCAGACGGTCATTGACAGTGCCGAAGATGGTCTGCAGGACCGTCCTTATCGAGTCGCCCTCTGGAGATTCAAATAATTGGCTTAGTTTGAAACTGCGCACATATTCACGCCAGATGTCCACGACCATCCGCCCAATGATTTCGCTCGTCACATTGTTGCGCACAAAATTGTAGACATTCTGCTCGCTGTACCCGAATGGCGTCATCGGGTTCTTAAAACTTTCCAACGGGAGGTTGATTCCGTAATTTACCGTAATCGAGGCGACGATCTCAATCCCATCCCTGGTCATCGCGCTGGTTTCCCAGCGTCGTTTCTGGATCTCCTCATATTCCGGGTCGTCTTTGCCAGCCTTGAATGGATCGTCTTTGTCTTCATTGTCCTTTGGACCCATTGGTTGAGTCTGACCGTGCAAATCCACAGTCGCCGCGATGTATTCATGAAAGTAGTTAAACACCACCCCCGGGCCAACCGTGCGTGTAAAGAAAGTGGGGGTTCTCAGGACAGCAGCACTGGCGGTATCCAGCCAGATAATTCCCGGCCCCCGCCGGCGTTGCTCCCCTTCCCTCTGGCGAATATGACCGTTTTCCACAATGACTGCCGGACCATGAGCTCTCACGGCATACAATTGCAGGTGTTCAAATATCCGGACACGATCGCTAAATTTGCGAACAGGCAAGATGAACTGGGCGAAAAAGAAAAGCCAGAAGGGCAGAACAATCAGAAAAGCGACTATTTCCCATTCACTGAACCAGACACCGTCCATGCGAGCCAGGATAATATAAGCGAGCAGGAAACCCGTCGCGCCCGCGGCTATTCTGAATTTGGTCGTCTGGTAGAATTTCTTGGTCTCCATATGATATGATTTTATATCAAAAAAGGTAAATCGGCAAAAAAAAGGTACCACCAGATGAGCTCATTAAAGGTCGAATTTCACTGTCATACTGTATTCTCCAAGGACTCTCTGACCCGACCAGAGGATCTGGTTCGGGCGGCAAGGCGCATCGGGCTGGACCGGTTGATCGTCACCGACCATAATTCCACAGGCGGAGCCTTCGCCGCGCGCGTCATCGACCCGGAACTTGTCATCATCGGCGAAGAAATTATGACCACCCGGGGTGAATTGCTTGCCTCTTTTTTGACAGAGGAAATTCAGCCTAATCTACCGCCGCAGGAGACTATCAAACGTCTGCGTCAACAGGGCGCCTTTATCAGTGTCTCGCATCCGCTGGACCCCCGTCGCGGTTGGAAGCAGGAAGACCTGCTCGAAATCCTGTCCGGTGTGGATGCGATCGAGACATTCAACTCCCGCTGCATGCTTGCTTCTTACAACGATCAGGCACTGGCATTCGCCCGTGAGCATGACATCCCCGGCACGGTCGGATCGGACGCCCATGTCTCCTACGAGGTCGGACATGCAATTCTCATCATACCCCCTTTTTCGAATGCGGCCGAGCTGCGCGCTGTGATCCGGCAGTCTCAACCTGTCACACGGCTTTCATCACCATGGATCCATTTTACATCCCGTTATGCTGTTCTCATGAAAAAACTATTCCCCCATTTAGAACCATATAATTAACAAATAACATTATTGAAAAGCAGCTTGACATGGTCTTCCAGCCATGATAAATTTGCGCTGCCCGGGCGAATCCGGATAAAAAATAAAGCAGGAGAAAGGTAAAATGTCAGAAAGATACGTAGGGACTGTCAAATGGTTTAATGCGACCAAAGGCTTCGGCTTCATTGGACGCGAGGAAGGAGAAGATGTTTTCGTCCACTTCTCTTCCATCAATATGGAGGGCTACAAACGCCTCGAACCAGATCAAAAAGTGGAGTTCTCGATCGAGCAAGGACCCAAAGGGCTTCAGGCAGCAAACGTCGTTCCCCTTTCGTAAGATCTGTTCTTACGACCCAAACAAGGCTGTGGGGACTCCACAGCCTTGTTTTTTATCAAAATCTCCCAACAACTGACCTAATATTCATGGATATATACCCGTAACTTTGAGTAACCAATTACGACCATTATATTATTACTATGAATCTGCGATCTTTATTTAAGCCAGATGTTACACGCCGTACTGTTCTCACTGCGGGGCAAGTTGTGCCGGACCCTATACGCTGTGTTCAGTGCGGGATTTGCTCCTTTAATTGTCCAATCAGCATTGATGTACGCCACCATGCCTGGTTGGGAAAGCCCATTATTGATTCCCACTGCCTGACTTGCGGCGAATGTGTAGCGCGCTGCCCGCGTGGTGTCCTGCGTTTCGAGCAAATCGATGTATTCAAGGAGGAGAGGTCATGACCCAATACCTCACCATCGGTTCAGGCGTCGCTTCGATTTCCGCTGCAGAAGCCATTCGGAGTAAGGAGCCCGAATCGCAAATCAGATTATTAAGCGACGACCGGCATGGCTATTACTCTCGACCCGGGCTGGCTTATTACCTGACCGGTGAAGTGCCCGGAGATCAATTATACAGTTACCCACCACAAGCCTATCAAAAGCTGAAAGCCAAGTTTGTTCGCGGACACGCCACCCGTATTTTGGCGTCAGACCATGCGGTAGAAGTTGATAATGGCAAATTTCACATCCCCTACGACAAGCTGCTTATCGCCGTTGGTTCATACGCGCTCAAGCCGACGGTCCCTGGAATTGAACTGGAGGGTGTTGTCAAGCTCGATCACCTTGAAGATGCCAAGCACATTCTCGCGCTGGCAAAGAAAGCTAAGAAAGCAGTCGTTGTTGGCGGAGGCATCACAGCCCTGGAATTGGCAGAAGGGCTTGTAGCAAATCGAGTCAAGGTTCACTACCTTCTGCGCGGTGACCGTTATTGGGGAAATGTCCTCGACGAGACTGAGTCGAGAATTGTTGAACATCGGCTGAAGGAAGATCGGATCGGCATCCAATACCATGCTGAACTGGCAGAAATTTTAGGAAAAAATGGGAAAGTTACCGGTATCCGACTGGCGAGCGGTGAACTCATCCAGTGCGACATGGTCGCGATTGCCATTGGGATCCAGCCAAGGTTGGAATTGGCAAAAGCATCCGGGATCGCCATCGAACGAGGCATTCTCACGGATGAATATATGCAAACCGACTTCTCAGATATCTATGCTGCCGGTGATGTCGCCCAGTCAATGGACACTGCAAGCGGGAAGCGTGTATTGGACACTCTTTGGGACCCGGCTCGTGAGCAAGGTTGGACGGCAGGATTGAACATGGCTGGCGTTAAGACCGCTTATCGAAAATCCCCGGCGTTTAACGTGACCCGGCTTGCCGGGTTAACAACTACCATCATCGGTCAGGTGGGGGGCGGCCAGGATAGCGACATCTTTGGTATCGCGCGCGGTGACAGCGAAACATGGCGCGACATACCAGATGCCATCGTCGCCCAGAATGGTTTCAACGTCAATCGATTGCGATTGATGGTCGGTGAGAAACAGTTGCTCGGTGCCATTGTGATGGGGGACCAGACTTTGTCCACCCCGATCCAGCGCATCATCGCAGACCAAATGGACATAACACACATCCGGTCAAAGTTACTGGAACATGGCGCGCCCATTGCAGATATTCTGGTCAACTATTGGACTGAATTGACCTCGAATAAAATAAAAAGAATTAGCTCATAATAGGAGTTCAAATGGCTCATAGTGTGGAGGCCGTCCATGTTACGTGATGCAAAAGAACTCTGGCTGGCATTGATCGTCATCGTCGTGATTACCGCCATGTATGCAGGCATCATCGCGCTGACACAAACCATCCCGGCCGCAGGTGAACTCTATGGGCATACTCTCGGAATCCTGGGATTTATTCTTATGCTGATGACTGAGACGCTCTACAGTTTACGCAAACGGACTCGCACACGAGTAGCGCGCTGGGGGAGGATGTCCGAGTGGCTGCAGTTCCACATCTTCACTGGCATCGTTGGACCCTATATGGTTCTATTACATTCGTCCTGGAAATTCAATGGGCTGGCAGGAGCGACTATGCTTCTAACAGTCGTGATCGTCATCAGCGGATTTATCGGCCGGTACATTTACACGCGTATCCCGCGCACACTCGATGGAATTGAAATTGAAACGGCGGTGGGTGGTATACAGGCCTCAGCCCTCGCTCAATCCCGCAGGTTGATGTCTCTCTGGCACACCATTCACATCCCGATCGGTATGGCACTCTTCACTGCAGCATTCATCCATATTCTAGCGGCGATGTATTATGCCACGCTGCTGAAATAATCCGGGAGACCATCTTATGAATAATCGTCTGGGATGTTTCTCAACCACCGCCATTATCGCCGCCATCATTACTGCTTTTATCGTTGCCAGTGTTGCATTTGCCAGCGGCAGCTCCATGTTCAGCCCCGGTAAATTAAATGCCTTACCCGGTGAGCAGATCGGGGGCGTCCTCTCACATGCGCAGATCGGCAAACAATGTG
>JBGPQJ010000105.1:0-10458 GCA_041488995.1 Anaerolineae bacterium | reverse complement strand
AGAGTGGAAGTAACATGCCGAAAAAGAGGAACTCACGCTTTTCGAGCCACATCGTCCGATGTCCTTCGGGAGAAACGACCCCTTTTTGCTATTCATAGTATCTAACAGCTTCAAGCTAAGCTACCCGAGTGGTCATACATATCTGCGGCCCAGAGGTGGGGGAGGGGTTCTCATGTCCAATGATCAAATAAACAAAAACAGGCGGTCGAGTGGGCGGAGGACCGCTCAACTAAACTGGTCAAAAACGAAATCAATAAACCGGTACTGGTAATCGGCGCTTCCAAGATATGAGGCCCCGAACATGGTGGCCGGCGACCCTGAAAGCATCATGCTCAAAGTTCTTCAGGGCACGCCCATACCCGACCCGAACGATCCGACCGTGGAGTTGATCACCCAGATACCGCCGAACGAACTGCTCAAGGATGATATCGTGGATGTTTTCTTCCGCTGGGTGATGGCCGGCATGCCTCAAACGGCAGCCGATGCCGCGCCATCCCCACCCCGACGCCGGCGCCGTAAGAAATTGAATAAATTAAACAAGAAGGTCACCGGTTTCGGTGACCTTCTTGAATTATGGTGCAGGGAGCCAAGTTAGGTCAGAGTATGAAGCAGGTTGATTTGTAAGGTTGACCAAACCGGTTCCGTCGGGATTGATGAGAAAAATATCTTCTCCCAAATTGTAACTACTGCCAGCGAACAGGATTTTTGCACCATCCGGTGACCAAAGGGCATTATAGACATCCTGATCTGATAACTTTACTAAACCGCTGCCATCAACATTAATGACATACATCCCCTCTGTTTTAAGTGAGCCATCAGCAAGCTGTTGAAAAGCTCCGGGTTGAAGAAACTTCTTGCCATCAGGCGACAAGTCCACTCCTACCCCAGCATTGAATGGGAGTTTGGTAATGATGCGATCATCATTCCCATCCGGTTTTATTGAATGTATTTCTTCTCCCCCGTACTTCCATCCATCAGTTATATTAAATGATTCGATAGATTTTACATAATAAATCTCATTTCCTTCCGTCGACCATATGGGATTCATGTAATTGCCAAAATGCGGTGTCAAACGTATTGGATTGCTTAAATCTTTGTTGATTACCCATAAGAAGGTGCCAAGCCAATCATAGGTACCAAAAGCATTACCGGTTGCATCAAAAACACACTTACTATCATCCGGTGAACAAGGTAACAAGTCCAGGGGGCGAGGCAATGTGTCACTTGTAAATTCCGAAAGGTCTAAACCGTCCAAATTCATTATATATGCGGATTTACGTCCAAGATCCGCTCTTCTCACCCAGAAATATATTCTTTTCCCGTCTGGAAACCAAGTAAGTTCAAAACAATCGACACAAACATTTTTTGCTGGAGTACTGACATCTGAACCATCTGAATTCATAATGTAAATCTGCCGGCTGTTGTCATTCTTATTAATTAGGATGTAAGCGATCTTTCTGCCATCTGGTGACCAACTAGCTTGAAGTATTTCTCGGTCTTCAGGGAGATTAGTCTTATCCGTGATCTGAATGATGTTTGTACCGTCTGGCCGCATCGTATAAATCTCACTCTTTCCTGTCCGATTCGACACAAATCCAATTCTGCCGCCTCCACCAAGCGCGGTTGGAAGTGCTGTTGGTGTGGGGGTGAAAGATTGAATAATTGTTGGAGTGAATGTTGGCGAATGTGTTTTACTCGCGACTCGGGTGGAAGTAGGTAGATTGGTTGGTGTCGCGGCTTGCACTAACAATGCTGGAACGTTTTTTGATAGTTGTAGCGCACCCCAGATCGTACCGGCCATCACAACAAGCGCCGCTACACCAATGAAGATCATCTTCAGGTTGGGGCGTTTCGTATCGGGTAACGGGGCAACAGTGGTCGCCCGGTCTGCCGACGTGAGGGTGTGCGGCGCATCACCTGACGCCGCCGCAATAATCGCCATATCTACGGTCTTATAGTTGTCAGCCGTCGGGGCGTCCACTAACGCCGTCAGCTGGGGCAGTCCCTCGAACGCCTTAATGAACGCGTCCATGTCGGCGTAGCGCCCGGCGGGGTCCCTGTCCAGCGCCTTCAAAAGCGCCGTTTCCACTGCGGGGGGAATCGTTGGGGTAAACTGGCGCGGGGTTGGCAGGGGGTGGTTGGTTTGTTTGATGAGGATGCCCGCCGGGGTGTCCGCTTCGTAGGGCTTGCGCCCGGTCAGCAGCTCGTATAGCACCACGCCCAACCCATACTGGTCCGACTGCGGGCTGGTCTCACCCATCCACTGCTCGGGAGCCATGTAACCGGGTGTGCCTATGCCCACCCCAGTTCCTGTCAGTGTGGCGGCATCGTCATATTCCAAAATTTTGGCGATACCAAAATCCGAGAGCATCGGCTCGCCCGAACTGTTGAAAATGATGTTGGAGGGTTTGACATCGCGATGAATGACCCCCTGCTGGTGGGAGAAGCGCAGGGCACGCGCGATGGGCAGGATCAATTGGATGGCTTCGCGCCAATCAATCGGCTTGCCTTGCAAACGCTGCCGCAAGTCCCCGCCCCCGCAGAGCTCCAGCACGAGGTAGGGCGCGCCGTCGTGCTCGCCACAGTCATACACCCTGACGATACCGGGGTGAGTAAGCCGCGCCAGCGATTTGGCCTCGCGCTCGAAACGCGCCAGGATGCGGTCGAGCATCTCCGCCGGGAAGGCGCTGCGGCGGATGAGCTTGACCGCCACCTCCCGCTCGAGGCGGGTGTCGCGCGCCCTGTACACGGTCGCCATGCCCCCTTCGCCAAGCCGCTCAAGGATCTGGTAACGCCCGATAGATTGACCGATGATTTGATCCAACCTATTTACTCCTGCGGATTCAGGATTATCGAATCACTTATACGATCTGACATGGTAAGGAATTCTCGTGCATCAATATTTGCCTGGGATTAACAGGGAGACTGCAATCATCGCACGATTGGAGCCCTTGCTGTGTCACAGAAACCCTATCGCTTCCCATAACAAGAATAAAAAGTGCCGGCAGGATCCCAATAAGTCCAACTTCCTTCAACGAAGAAACTTTCTTTCAACAAGAGTTCACCATTGATGTAAATCTGGAAAATCCATTCACCAGAATGCAATCCCTTAGGTTCGGTGAGCGTAATTTCTTCCTCTCCAGATGACGGATTAGGCCAAATGCACTCATAGCGTATCCACTCCCGCCCGGCTTGCGTCCAATAGCGAACATAGGTCGCACCGGCAGGAATATTGTCATAATTCCAGCGCGCATAAACCTTTGTCGTCCGTTCTGGTATGGACGAAACTGCGTTACGCCCATTGCAAGGTTCAAAGCAGATCTCAAAACCCGACATCGTTGGCACCGGGGGAGATGGTTCAATAGTGGGCGTTGGTGGAAGAGCGGGTGGCGCTGTTGGGACCAATGACGGTGTTTGATCTACAGGGCTTTGCGTAGCCACAACTTCTGTACGAGGTGCCAATTCCAACGAAGTGCTGGTTGTCTCAACGGGCACAGTGGATTCGGAAAAAACTCCTGACCTATCAACGGCATACAACACCCCGGCCACGAGTAGTCCAAGGCAGAGTAATCCCACAACGCCGACAGTAATCCCGATCTGCCATCTTGCTAGTTTTGGCTTTTTTTCGGGGGTTATGCTAGTCTTAGGCTCTACTTTTTGTGGCGGAGATGCAGGCACAGCCATCGCGCCCATCGTAGCCCGTGCACCCTGATCAACAGGCTGCGTCAAACCCAGCTGTGTAGGCACACCCGCTCCACTCAGCAGCCCTTCCAGTGCGGCGGTCACGGCAGCCATGCTGGGATATCGGTCGTCCGGACTCTTTGCCAGCATTTTAAGTAGCAGCTTCTCCACTGCATCAGGCAAACCTGGCAAAACCTGCGACGGCCTAGGCAATGGATCATGCACGTGCTTGTCCACCACCGCCATCGGCGTATCCGCCGTATAGGGCTTACGCCCTGTGACCAGCTCGTAGAGCACCACTCCCAAGGAATAGATATCTGTGCGGGCATCCACACCCCTACCCAATCCCTGCTCCGGCGACATGTATTCTGGAGTGCCGATGCCTACCCCCGTGCCGGTGAGGGTCTGCCCCTGCTCCAGGTCAAGGATCTTGGCAATGCCAAAATCAGTCAGCATGGGCCGATCATTTTCCGCCATCAGTATGTTGCCGGGTTTGACATCCCGATGCAGAATGTTGCGTTTATGGGCATAAGCTAATGCGTCGGCCATCGGCAGCAACAACTTCGCCGCATCTTGCCATGGCATGGGTTTGCCTTTGAGCAACTGTTTGAGCGTTCCACCAGGAAGATAGTCCATCACCAGGTACGGGATGCCATCCTGATCGCCGTAATCATTCACATGGACAATATTAGGATGGGTCAGGAGCGCCATTGCCTTGGCCTCCCGCTCAAAGCGTTTCAAAATTTGGGCCAGTATTGCCGGCGCAAACTGGTCTACGCGGATGACCTTGACGGCCACCTCCCGCTCGAGGCGGGTGTCATAAGCCTTGTAAACTGTCGCCATGCCGCCCTCGCCCAATTGCTCGAGTATGTGGTAGCGGCCGAAAGATTGACCATTCAGGCTAGTCATATGTGAACGCCTTTCATCCTAAAGGATATCCCACCGAAAGGGTTTATTTATTTTACATCAGAATGTAAAAGAGAAAGAACATCGGCCACCCTACACACTTGAAATGGCAGCAGATGGCTCTATTGTGGTTCAGGCAGGCTGAAGAATGAGAAGATTCCCATCAGGATCAGCGAGATCACCGTGAGGATGGCCAGTCCAGTGGTTGCAAAGCTGGCCTCAAGATCGACTATGGGACCGATAATCTCAGCGATGCTTGTGACATCGGAAGATCCCCCGGTCAGGGCAGGGGTAAACGGTATCATCCCAACCGACAATGTGAAGGCGAAAGACAGCAAGATCCAGATCGGGAAAAGCCCTGCCAATCCCATGCCGATCGCCGTTGCAGTATGGTCGAGCCAGCTCGCAGCAGGCGGGGTCTCGTCGTCCGGGGCTGGCGGTTTTTCGACCAGCCAATATCCGAGCAGAAATCCGACGACAGGAGATAACAACAAATAGAGGGAATACCCAAAGAATAGTGGAAATAAATCAAGAATCGAACGGATGATTCCGGCATCGGCCAATGACACAACCGGCTGAAAAGCCTTTACAACCATATAGCCTGCTGCGAGGATTCCGAGCCCTGCAAAGAACGCCAGCAGGACCGAGAAGCAGGTGCGGGGGCGCAGTTTCAGCCAGCGCCTCAGCCAGGGCCAGACCATCCCGAGCCCAAAGGCCATCGCACCCACCTGGGTTCCGACCGGCAGGTATAGAAGTGCATTTGGCAGCGTAAACTAGTTAATACTGCAATTCGATCGGAATAGGAGTGACGTTCTCGTCAATCTTCTCGGCAGCTTAATCTTGCGTACAGGCCAATACATGTCCATACATATTAACGTAGGCAGTTGCGCCATGCGTGTCCCAAGATGCCCCACCGCTTTGGTAGCTGGGGAGCGTCACTTGTCGACCATCCTCAACCATGCTTCCCGCATGCCTGCTCGCATCTGCTCCTGTGTGAAGGACGTCAACAGGGATATTCGGCCAGCGTCGGGCGCCCCTGCCTGGGATCGCCTACTTGCGCTCCATTGGCCTTTAATTTGCCACTGGCGAAGGCTAAGGAACGACCGTCCCCCCGTAAAGTTTGATATACCTCTCGGCTTCTTTTTTCAAATCGCCGCTGGCATCCAGTCTGAGCACCTGCTGGAAGTCATCGATCGCCTCCGCCGTCTTGTTTGTGGACCGGTAGACCAGGGCGCGGTTGAAATAGGCTTCAGCATTGGTAGGATCCAACGCCAACACCTTGGTGAAGTCCTCGACAGCGGCGGGGTATTGGTACTGGTTCACGTAGATTGTAGCGCGGAGAAAATACGCCGGCACATACGCCGGCCCCAGTTCCACGGCCTTATTCAAGTCCTCTAACGCCTTCGAATAATTCTGCCTGCGGAAGTAACCAAAACCGCGATAGTAGTACCCCACAGGGTCCTCGGGGCGTGCTTCGATCGCCTTCGTGAAGTCAGCCTCCGCATCTTGAAACTGGCCGATTTCCAGGTAGGTGCGCCCGCGGTAGCGGTATGCCAAAGCATAGCCCGGCGCGATCTCCAGTGCATGGGTGAACTCTGCGATAGCCGTCTGGTGGTCGTTCTTCTGGTAATAAACATTACCGAGGTTGATAAAGGCTGTCACATCTTGCGGATCCATCTCAGACGCTTTTAGATAATCTGTGAGAGCCTGGTCATACTGCTCCAACTGCTCGTAGATCATCCCGCGATTGTAGTAGGAATCGACACTGCCCGGCCGCAGCGTCACCAACTGGTCCATGTCCTTCAGCGCCTGCTCCGGCTGGCCCATAGCACTGTAGACCAATCCCCGGTACAGATACCCATCGGCCGCCAGGCTGTCCAGCTCCAATGCCCGGTTTACGTCTGCCAATGCCTGCTCATACTGCCGCTCCACATAATACGCCGCCGCCCGCCGCAGGTAGCCTTCCACAAAGTTCGGAGCCAGCTCGATCGAGCGGGTCAGATCAGCGATGCTCGCCTGGTTCTCCTCCAGGAGCAGCCGGAGCAGCCCGCGGTAGTAGTACCCCGACGCGCTCTGGGGGGCCAGTTTGATGGCTTGGTCGAAATCAGCCAGCGCCTGATCGTACTTCCCCATCCGCTGCAGCAACGACCCGCGCCCGATGTAGTAAGACGGCTCTTCAGGTCCCAACTCAATCGCGCGGCTAAAATCCTCCAGCGCCTTTTCCGGCACACCTTGTTGATCCTGCACGACAGCGCGGTTAAAAAATGCCAGGGCATACTGAGGGTCGAGCTCGATCGCCCGTGAATAGTTCTCCAGTGCTTTTTCCAGGTCCCCCATATGCAGATAGGTGCTGCCGCGGTTATTGTAGGGGCCAGCGCTATCCGGGGCTATTTCGATCGCCCGGGCATAGTCAGCCAGGGCCAGCTCGTACTGACCGGATTCGTCATACAGGATGGCACGGCTGAAATACGTATCGCCATCCTGGGGGTCAAGGTCAATTAAACGGGTGAGGTCGGCAATCGCCTGCCCGCGGGCACCCAGGCTGGAATAGAGCGAAGCGCGCGATTTCAGGGCCGAGATAAATCCCGGTGCGAATTCCAACGCCCGGGAATAATCCAGTAACGCCTGTTCCGGTCGGCCCATTTTTTCGTAGATCAACCCGCTGCGATATAGAACTTGGGCGATCACGGTAGGGTCTGTACTGATCTCCGCAATGGAATGGTATTCCTCCACAACACGAGCATAATCTCCCTGCTGCAGGGCTTCTTCTGCCAATTTCATATGAAGTAATGACTGTTCTATTTCATTTGCTGACGTTACACGACTCACTGTAGCTTGCGCATCCGGGGTGGCAACCGGAGACTGCAAGGCCGTCCCGCCGCACGCGGAGATGCTGAAAGCCATGCAGAGGATGGTTAGGGTGAGCGAGTATGGTATTTTCATAACCCCTTCTATTATTTTCAGGAGAGTCACCTTTCAATTATAGAAGGTGACTCTCCCGGCTGTCGCTAGAAACTGACTCACTGGACCCTGATTACGCTTCCGGGTCCAAATGATATTTTTGACCTACTTCCAAGTGTAGTAAGCACCCAGCTGGTATCCTGATCGCATTCTTGAAAACCTCCACTCCTCCACCGACTGTCTGGAAAATTTCTTCCATCGCTCAATATACCGTAAAAGCGGGTGATTGGTCAACAACCTGCTGTATTGAGGAGTGCGCCAGCCACTACGAGACGCTGCGGTCCGCTGGACATTCCCGAGGGTGAGGCGCTGCATCCTTGCCGCGCTGCCGTAGGTCTGCCCAATCGCTGCAACCCGCTCCATCTCTGCCGCGAACGCCTGCTGTTCTGTTCCACCCTGCGGAGCAAGGACTACGCCCATCAGTTCGGTCTGGCTGCCAAGCCCCGGGGTATGTTCGAGTCCCATCACGTGACCCACCTCGTGCATCACCACTACCAGCAGGTTCATCTTCCCGACTTCCCCACTCAGGCTCCAGCCGTGCCCGGCAGCCGTTGCATCAATGCGCACTGTATTGTCAAGTACCTCGCCCAGAGCCAATCCGCGCAGGTCGCTCACCTCGAAGCTTACCTCTGCCAGCGGTTCCGTGCCATACTGCTCCGTCCATCGCTGTAGGGCTTCTGCCACCACCAGGTTCAATTCCGCCTGGGTCAGGGTTGCCTCGCTGGGTTTACCGAGAGGCGCATAAGCTGCCAGCATCGGTGTTCCACCCTCTGGTGCAAAGGCAGGGTCGTCGGTCTTCACAGTCATCTTGTCAAACGAGCTTGTCCCGCGGGCGCTCAGCAGCCCGAAGCCGCCGTCCACCACCAACCCGTTGAAGGCATAGCCCGTCACCGCCTGTCCGTTCAATCTCACGCTGATCGTCCTGCCTTTCAGGGTGATTGCCAGGGTGTAATCGCTGTTGGCATTCAAGGTCTTACTCACTGCTGCATCCACCGACCAGCCTTTTTTGTTAGTGTAATGACCGATCACGAGCTGGCCTGTCTCGGGCGAGATGGTCACGAACTTGAAGTCGGTTGGGCTGTATTGGTCAAAGATCAGCCCGCCTTGCAACTGTGCCTTCACCACTGTTTCCAATTCCAGCAACGAGTCGGAGCCAAGGCTTAAATCCACCAAGCTTTCCGCGGCGGGGGCATTTGCCAACGGCAACCCGTTATACCGGCCACCACTTTGAGTCCATTGCCCGCTCACGGGCGACAGGAAGCCCGTTGGCGTATCGAAGTTCTCGGTCTGCTGCAAGGTGTATTCCGGTGGCAGGATTTGCACCGCCACATTGTCGATGCGTCCCTTGGAATTATCAGTCCCAATGCCGACCAATCCAGCGTTCAGCCCGTAGGAGAAGCCATCCGAGTCGACCCGCGGTGCGAAGGCGTAACTGGAGTAATTCTTATTGTTCACCACCAGGGTCGCCACGCTGCCGTTTAAGGCTAGAAGCAAGTTGTAATCAGTATCCGGCTTGACCTGGAGGGGGGTTTGCACGTCCACCACCCAGCCGCTGGCATCCCGGTGTCCCATCTGGATTTTATTTACCGAGACATTTACTCCGGCAAATTTGAAATTGGTCGGGCTCTGGTAATCGAAGATCAGGAAGGCGTCCGATTTGTAACCGCCGATTGGTTTGGCAGCGTTGATCGTGGCCTGGATCTCGAAGTAATTGGGAAGGTATTCATCCACGTAGAACACGCTAACCGCGTCCCCTCCCAGGGATTCGGGAGCCACTTCCAGGCGTCCGCCGCTGACCGACCAGGTGCCGGTATCGATGTAGAAGCTTTGAGCAGATCCGTTATTGAAGTCAGCCGAGCGCAGGACGTCCCGTCGTCCGCCGGGGATATTGCCGGGCTGCGGATCGGTTGGCCCGCCGGTCTGGGTCTGCCACAGGCCGTGGTCCTTCTGAGTTACCAATCCCAACTCACCGTCGGGTTCGCCGTTGCGCGCAGGATCATTGCCGGTATCTGTATCGCGCGTCGGGTCGGCGCCGTCGCTGGCAGAGAGCGCATAGAGGAACTCATCCAACTGCGGTGGGCGCTGGCGGCTGACCGTGGCAATGCCGAACGGAGCGAACGGGACAATGAAGCTGTTCCACTCACCGACCCAGTCGATCAGCCGATCACCGCCGGTGTTGCCGATCAGGACATCGAGGCCGGCCCCACCGTACACGCGATCTTCGTAACTGGGGTGCGTATCCGGCGTGTCATTCGGGCTGGGTTGAATCTTCTTGGGCTTTCCGTCGCCATAGGTGCCGCTGCCTTCTGCAGTGATAACGTCGTCGACGTTGCTGAGATCGTTGCCCCAGCCGGCCCAGATTGTGTCATTGCCTGTGCCGCCCACGGACCAGTCGTTACCCAGGTCGCCAAAGATGCGGTCGCTACCATCCGTTTGGACGATGGCGGTGGCAAGGCAGGTGCCGTTCGGCGCGAGGTCAATACAACCAGGCAACGTATCCCGCCCTTCCGTGGAGTCGAAGTTGAGGAACCATTCGTAGCCGGTAACATCCTTGGCTACCAAACCAGTGCTGTCAAGCAGGATCGCACGGCGCGGATCGTATTCATCGTACAGGTAGAACTCGCCTAATCGGCTGAGAACAGGCTTGGCGGCATGCCACGGGTTAAAGTCTGCGCCAAAGAGCAGCAGGTTGCCAGGATTCCAGGGGCGTGTCCAATCGGTGCGGACCAATCCATCCTCCATCCCGGGGCTGCCATCAAAGTGCTGCACGAACGCCGCAGGCAGAGCCTCACCGCCAAGGGTTGCATCGTCGCCAGTGCCGGCGTGTATGAAGTCGTTATCCCAACCGCCGTAGATCACATCATCGGAATTGTTGGCGTCGAACAGCGGTTGATCCGCCTGCTGATGCTT
>JBGPQJ010000104.1:0-10487 GCA_041488995.1 Anaerolineae bacterium | reverse complement strand
GCTAAGATATCTTTTTATGTCGGATTGCGTTATGGGGTCAGGGGATAATCTGCTCATATTTACACCAGGATATTTTTTGAAGAAACGGCCTAACTCGCGAATAGGCTATAGGCTTAATTGCTTTTAGACTTTTCAGTTGGGAAGTAGATAAAAACTGTTTTTTTAGTATAGCACGAGTCAAATAAAAAAATTTCACTTCAAAATAGAAGCCGTTTTATAAATTCGATACCTAGCCATTGTTTAAAAGCAAGACGCCCTGATAAGGGCGTCTAGTTACTTGTTCCGGCGTGGATCGTGCTTGGCCATCTTGGCGGTGCGCTTCATGTAGCCTTCCAGCGCCTCGCGCTGCACCAGCCAGGTCCGGCCGATCTTCAGACCTTGGATGCTGCCTTCTCGCATCATGCGGCGTACGTGTTCAACATGGTACTTGAGCTTTTCGGCAGCCTCTTCTGTTGATATGAAATCACTCAGATCAGGCATTTCTCGCTTCCGCTCCGGAAAAGAGCGAGAGGGCATGAGTACACCCTCTCATGTGAGTATTATCCGTATATAAGGTGCCCCCAAGCGAATTCGAATCGCTGTTTGGGCCTTGAGAGGGCCCCGTCCTGGGCCACTAGACGATGGGGGCTTATGCCACCGCTGGACTCGTGCCAGTGGTGTGGCGTATGGCGGCTGGAAGCCGCCTACGCCAAGCGGGCATGATTTTATCATCCCCCCGTTCACCCGTCAACGATAAACACGTGCAACTCCTTTGGTCCGTGTACCCCGATGGTCAGGGTCATCTCGATGTCGGCGGTGCGGCTGGGGCCGGTGACGAGCACCGTCGCCGGGGATTTCCCGATCTCAGGCAGATGTAATGCCTCGGGCAATGAAGGCATGATTTGCGATACCCGAACGACAGCCACATGGATTTCAGGCAGGAGCGAAGCGGTCATCGGGAAACCCTCGCCACAGGGAATGACCAGCGTGCCCGTATCGGCGAGGGCGGCAAGCGCAGCGGTGATGCCTGCCTTGATGGATGGATCGGCATTGCGTTCCACCCGTATGCCGGCTTCTGTCAATTGCGCAGGGTCCAATACCGGAATCTCATCCCAGATCTGCACCCGGTCGATACCGCGCATTTTCAGAAAATCCACCACGCTCGCAGGTAGTTCATTTGGCCGCAACTGATAAGCATGACCGCCAACCAACTCGAGTTCTTCGATGAATTGCACAGGTAATGGTTTGTGAGTAGTGACCACTTGCTGTTCGTCATGTGAGGCTGTTTTGTTTTTGGAAAAAATCCCTGTGACCTCTTGGTTCCGGTGGTCGATCTCCTGCCACCGGGCGTGGAACGGTTTGACGGGGCGCGGGAAATCCTTGCTGTACCCCCAACCGGTGAAGGCAGGGATACGGATGAACGATGGGAAGGGAAGTGCCAGCCAGCCAAGAAACCGCTGACCCGCTGCGAACAGCTTGGGGTGGGTGGCTGCCCATTTGAATCCGCG
Source organism: Anaerolineae bacterium (assembly GCA_041488995.1). Classification (GTDB taxonomy): domain Bacteria; phylum Chloroflexota; class Anaerolineae; order Anaerolineales; family Villigracilaceae; genus JBGPQJ01. Next base: position 9,000 of record JBGPQJ010000104.1, on the reverse strand, counting down.
CAATCCCACCTTGACCGGGGAGGGTATACCGACCCCTTCCGCTTCTTGTTCGGGGCCTAATCCAGCCCGAATGCGGGACAGCATCCCTGGCAGGTCGATATCCACCGGACAGGCGTCCTTGCACGCGCCGCACAGCGATGAAGCCTGCGCCAGATGACCAAACTGTTCCAGTCCGAAGAGGCCCGGCGAAACCACCGACCCGATCGGACCAGGATAAGGGGCTATGCTTCCATCGATACCCAGATAGCCATGGCCGCCGATTTCACGGAAGATGGGGCAGGCATTGAGGCAAGCTCCGCAGCGAATGCAATAAAGGCTTTCGCGCAAAGGTGATGCACGAAGTCTGCCCCGCCCGTTATCCACGATGATGAGATGCTTTTCCTGACGGATAGACTTGAACGATGAGGACGGATCTTCCGGACCGTGGATCAACTGGGTATAGACGCTCAGCTTCTGCCCTGTCGCAGAGCGCGGCAGCAGTGAGAGGAACAGCGCCAGGTCGTCGAGCGTGGGGAGCAGGCGCTCCATGCCCATCAATGCGATGTGAACCGGGGGCAGGGTGGTGACCATCCGCCCGTTGCCTTCGTTGGTGACGATGGCCAGCGTGCCGGTTTCGGCAACGCCGAAGTTGACCCCGGAAAGCCCGATATCGGCATTGAGGAAGATTTCCCGCATTATAGCGCGGGCGGTGGCGGTCAGAGTGGGGATGTCTTCAGTGTAGGGAATGCCAAGTTTTTCGGTAAAAAGCTGCGCAACTTCGTGGCGGCGGAGGTGCACGGCGGGGGTGATGATATGGCTGGGGCGCTCGCCACGCAGCTGGACGATGTACTCGCCCAGGTCCGTCTCTACCACGCGGATGCCTTCGGCTTCGAGGGCGTGGTTCAAGTTGATCTCTTCGGACACCATTGACTTGGACTTGGCGACCAGCCGGGCGTTCCGGTCGTGCGCGATACCCAGGATGATCTTCACCGCTTCCTCACCGGTGGCCGCGCGATGGACATGCATGCCGTTCTCTTGCACCTTCATGATGAATCGGGCGAGGTATTCGTCGAGGTTCGCGATCACGTCGGCGCGGATGGCGTGTGCTTTCTGGCGGCGTTCGCGCGAGTTGGGGAGGGAGGCAAAAGCGTTGATGCGACTCTTGACTCGCCGCTCGGCATTCCCATCGAGGGCAGCCTGCAGGGCGTTGTCGCCAATCTTTTCGCGGATCTTTTCTTTAAATAGGGTCATGGTTTTTTAGGTCTCACTCGTTGTTGCGTTTTGTTCGCTGAGGACTCTCTTCTTCACGGCGCGGTATGCCAGCCAGAGCAGGAACAGGAAAACCGGATTGCTGAAATACATGACGGGGTATTGCCCATTGGTGGCGAGTGGTCCCAAGACCAGGAAGAAACTTAACGCGCCAATGAGCAGCGCCATGCGATGGCGGTCGTCCCAGGCAGCACCGTTCCCGCTCCAGCGCAGGATAAGCCAGAGCACGAAAGCGTCAAAGACGATCAGGCTGAGCATAATGATCGGGAAGGGAATCGTCTGTTTGTCCGATGAAGCGTAGACGATGATGAACTGGATGAAAAAACCGAGAAATCCGGTCAGCCAGAAACGCCAGGGTTTTGGGACATGCCTCTCGCGAGGAGGCAGCAGGCGGGTCGGAACATACCGGGCAAGAAATCCTAGGGCGATGACAGCGATCCAGGCGAGCAGCCACCAACCGCCGGAATCATATTTGACCATCATCTTCCACGGGATGACCAGGACCAGGATCCCGACCCAGTTGGCGATCCACCAGCCGCGACGGTTCACCCAGCGCCCGGTACGTTGCTCAGGGTAAAGCGCTTCGACGAAGGCAATACTGGCGGCGATGCTGATCAGCATGTGGAAGATGGTCAAATGCTCCGTCCAGACCCAGTTGACGCCGCCGGCGCGCCCGTAGACCGCCAGTTTACCCAAATCCACCCAGCCAGGATCGAAGAAGGATTGAACGAGAACCCCCTCTTCATAGATGCCGTAAGCGGTACCCAGGATGAATACGCTCAGCCAGCCTTTTTCCCAGCGGATGACCAGCTCGCGGACGATGATAGCGCCGCACCCATAAAGCAGCGAGAGGGTGATGAATGTGACCGGATTGATGTACTCGTTCAGCGGCGATGAGCCGGAGAACAGTTCGCCAAAGATCGGGGCGACGAGAAAGAGGGCAAGCGCGGGAGGAATGCGGCGTTTCATAATGAGTTTAGCGGGTGTGGAGTGTTTCCTGGAACCACTGGCCGAGCGTGCTCAGGCTTCCATCCTGAACTGCTTTGGAGGTCGCTTGGTTAATCTGTCGGTTTATCTCCTGCGTGGACTGGTTATGCGGAGTGGTGTCGTAGTCGAGATAGGCAAAGAAATAGCGCGTCCAGAAAAACGAGATGAAATCCATTTGAGTGGCGTCGGCCAGGTTGATGATGTCCTGGGTAAAGCGCTCGTCCAGTGGACTCCAAAAGCTGTAAACGTCGCGGTCGTAAATTTCAGCATAGCTGGTGTACGCGCTTTTACCCATTTCCTGCGGTGCGGCTTTGTACAACGAAGCCTCGCTGATTGTGACGCGGTTCCCGGCGGAGCGTGCCTGCTGGGCGTAGCTCAGAGCACGGTCGAGCAAGACGGCATCCCTGCCCATCGGGTAAATGTGCAAATCGATGAAATCCAGCCCCTCGACTTGCATCACCTGGTTGAAATAGGATGGGTCTTCCCACGTGCCGACCCCCGCGCCGACAAGGATTCCGCTGGAGCGGTCAATTCTGGCAGCAGTGGAGGTCAGGAAGGTGCTCCATGCTTCAGGTGTGAACTTGAGTCCGGTCAGCATCTCTTCGGTGGTGGGTTCGTTCGCCATCAGCAGGTAATCGGGTTTAACCTCGCGGGCAGTCAGGATGAGCTGGTCTTGCATCCCCTTCATAAGGGATTCGGAAGTGTACTTCGACCAGTCCATCTGGAGGGGCGAGTATGGCGTACCAGCGAAGATGACCCCGCACTCGGTGAGCACTTTAATCCCGCGCTTGTGCGCTTCTTCGACAATGGTTTTGAAGAATTGCAGGTACTCTGCTGAGCGCGGGAAGGATGCGTCAAGCAAAGGGTACTTGACGGCCAACACCACGCCTTTTACGCCTATTGCCTGCAGGCGGTCAAGCAGAAGTTTATTGCGCTCCATTATTTGCGGGGTAAGCAGCGCTTCGCCGATGTTGCCATTGGCAAACGCCAGCTCAGTGGCAATGATGATTGGACTTTGCGTGTGGTTCCATTGCGAGTTCAGATTACTTTCGAAGTGCGCCATCTCCGAAGACAGTTCGTCAGCAAGCGGCTGGTATTCCTTTGGGACGGGAGGCGGTGCAGAAGGAGGGGATATAACCGGCGTTCGCTGGACAGCGCGCCCGCACGCAAGGCTGATAATGACCAGTAGGAGAACAAGACTGAGTAGTCGTTTCACTTTGGTTTGATTCCGGTGTAAAGGCCGCGTGCGTTCAGCCAGGTGGGGTCGTGAAGGACCTCCAACCCGCAGATGCGGAAAGCGGCCAAATATTCGGCAACGGTGAACAGGCCAAGTTCGTGGCGCTCGTCAAAGGTGGTGATCTCTTCCGGTGTTCCGACCATGTAGTGAAAAACGAAGTAGGACAAATTGCCGTCTTGTCCGCTCAGGTTCATGCGGGCAATCTTTAAGTCAGGTTGATCGACGAAGGTGGCATGGACATGACCGGGATGCCAGTCATCCGGGGTGAACCAGGGTTCTACAACCAGGACCCCGCCCGGCTTAAGATGTTTCGCCAGGTTGGCTATAGCCTGGTTCAATTTCGGAACTGTTTTGACATAGCCAATGGAGCTAAAAAGGCATGTAATGACATCAAATTGCCGGTGCAGGACAAAGTCAAGCATATCACCTTGATGAAAGGTAACTTCCGGCAGTTTCTTTCTTGCCACTTCGAGCATGCGCTCATCAAGGTCAAGACCCTCGACTTGATAGTGCTCGCGCAGATAGCCGGTATGAATACCGGTTCCACAGGCCACATCCAACAGGGTATTCCCGCCCGATTTGAGCTGCTTTTGAACCAGTTCATGGACTGCCTGCGCCTCAGCCGCGTAATTTTTGCCCCTGCTCAGGTAAATGGTATCGTAAAGTTGCGCAGATTTGCTAAACATAATTCTCCTTAACGGTTGTTCAACACTTCCGCAATATGGACGACGCGCTGCGGTTTCTTCATACGTCGCAGTCCGCCGGCAATGTGCATGCGGCAGCCGGTGTCTGCCAGAACCAGAGTAGGGGAGCCGCTGGTCTCGAGGTTGCTCACTTTGCGTTTCAGCATTTCCGCCGAGAGTTCGGGGTGCTCCACCGAGAAGACGCCGCCAAACCCGCAGCACTCGTCGCTGGCGGGAAGCTCCACGATCTCCGCGCCTTGGACTGCGGCAAGCAGGGCGCGCGGCTGGCGGTCCACACCGAGATGGCGGTTCAGGTGGCAGGAGGCGTGATAAGCCAGTTTGCCTTCCCAGCGGGAGCCCACGTCGGTGACGCCGAGCACATCCACCAGATATTCAGTAAATTCATAGGTTCGGGATGCAAGCGCTTTTGCGCGCGGATACCAGACCTTGTCGCCTTCGAAGAGCTCGAGGTAACCCTGGCGCACCATCGCCGCGCATGAGCCGGAGGGGATGATGACATCTCCCGGGGCGACTTCAAAAACTCGGATGGTGTGCTCGGCTATCGGGCGGGCATCGGCACGCAAACCCGCGTTGAACGGCGGCTGCCCGCAGCAGGTCTGTCCGTGCGGGAAGTCCACGCTCACACCGCAGCGGCGCAGGACACTGACCATTGCTTCCCCTGTTTCGGGGAAGAAGGTATCCACCAGGCAGGTGATAAAGAGTTGTACGGTAGGCATACCATCCATTGTATAACGGAAACAGTTTGCGGGGAGTCTGAATCGACCGGGCTTCGGGCATCACAAAACTGGTTCGGCAATCCGGTTTAGAACCGCTTTTCAATGTCCAATTCCTACCAAAATCTCAAATGTGCTGTGGTATGATTGTGCCGCTTAACTTTAAATTCAGAAGGAATTTATGACCACCTTCAGGACCAAATTCATCAACCATCTTGACTTACCGCGCCGCATTTCCCGCCTCGGCGAGCTTTCCTACAATCTTTGGTGGACGTGGAATCCTTACGCCCAGCGCCTGTTCAACCGCATTGACAATGCCCTGTGGGAACGTGTCAATCACAATCCCTTTCGCTTCTTGCGCCAGCTCGAGCGGCCGGTTCTGAACGAGGCCGCCCAGAACCCTGCTTACCTTGAAATCTACGACCGTGTTTTTGCGGATTTCGACGCCTATCTGGAACGCAAAGACACCTGGTTCTCCACCACCTACGGCGACCGCCAGGGTCAGGCTATTGCCTATTTTTCGATGGAATTCGGCTTGCATGAGATGCTACCCATTTACTCCGGCGGTCTGGGTGTGCTGGCGGGCGATCACCTGAAAGAATCCTCGGACCTCGGCCTGCCGCTGGTCGGGCTGGGGCTGCTCTATACCGAAGGTTATTTCACCCAACATATTTCTGAGGACGGCTGGCAGGAGTCGGTCAATAACCCGATCAAATTCAACGAACTGCCTATGCTTCCCGTTTTGAAGGATGATGGGACGGAACTGACGATCAGCGTGGACATTCCGGACGGGCCTGTGCAAGCCCGCATCTGGGAGTTGCGCATCGGGCGGACTCCCCTATACCTGCTCGACTCGAATATTGAAATCAACAACCCGACGGGCCGCCAGCTCACGACCCGTCTGTACTGGAGCGATATCAACCTGCGCATCATGCAGGAGATGCTGTTGGGCGTGGGCGGTGTGCGCGCGCTGCGCGTGCTCGGATATAACCCAAACGTCTGGCATATGAATGAAGGGCACGCCGCCTTCCTGACGATGGAACGCATGCGTGAATATATCGGGCAGGGCATGAAATTCAGTGAAGCGGCTGCACAGGTCCGCCGGACGAATATTTTCACCACACACACACCAGTCCCGGCCGGGAACGACGAATTCCCTCTGTGGCTGATGGATAAATACCTTTCGAATGTGTGGGGCGAGCTGGGAATCACGCGTGACGAGTTCGTTGACCTGGCGCGTCACAAACAGACATGGGGCGAGACCTTTAGCATGCCCATCCTGGCGCTGAAGTTTTCTGAAGGCCGCAACGCGGTCTCGGAACTGCACGGACGAGTCTCCCGCCGCATGTGGCATGAGCTGTGGCCGGACCGAGAAGAAGACGACGTGCCGATCACCTACATCACCAACGGCGTCCACACGCCCACGTGGATGGCGCGCCGCATCCGCTTGCTGTTCGATAAACATCTGGGCAAAGACTGGCTGGAAAATCTTGATGCCCCGGCGACCTGGGAGAAGATGGACCACATCCCTCCGCAAGAATTATGGGCGGTGCACAACCACCTCAAGCGGAAGCTGGTAATTTACATAATGCAGCGTGCCCGTGATCGCTGGATGAAGGGTGGCTTACACCCAGTGCAGGTGATTGGTTCCGGCGCGCTGCTCGATCCCTATGTACTGACGATCTGTTTCGCCCGTCGTTTTGCCACCTATAAACGCGCGGACCTCATCCTGAGCGACCTCGACCGCTTGATCAAGATCATCAACCAGCCCAATCGTCCCGTACAGATCATCTATGCCGGGAAGGCGCATCCGGCGGATGAACCCGGTAAAATGCTGATCCAGGAGGTTTATCGCGCCATCAAGAAAGCCGAGAACGGTGGGCGGCTGGTCTTTCTTGAAGACTATGATATGAACCTTGCCCGTTATCTTGTCCAGGGGGTGGATGTGTGGATGAACACCCCGCGCCGTCCCAACGAAGCCAGTGGCACATCAGGGATGAAGGCCGCTGCCAATGGCGTTCTCAATTTTTCGGTGCTCGATGGCTGGTGGCGCGAGGCCTACAACGGTCGCAATGGCTGGGCAATTGGCGAGGATGCCGATCTCGATGCAGAAGTCCAGGACAAGGCGGACGCCGATTCGCTGTATGACCTGCTGGAGAACAAGATCATCCCGCTCTATTACGGCGAACGCAATGGTGATGATGTGCCTCGTAAATGGATTGATATGATGAAAGAATCATTGCGCACAGTCACCCCGCAGTTTTCCACCCGGCGCATGGTCAAGGAATATACCGAACGGCTGTACCTGCCAGTGATGCCGAAGAAAAAATAGCCATTAGAAGTCCCCATGAGCATCCCAGTCATTTCTCCCCGCGATCTGGCAGACAAGCTCAAATCAGAGAGCAGATTTGTTCTGCTGGACGTGCGCGAGCTGTGGGAATTGAGTTATGCAAGAATTGACGACCCACGACTGGTCATCCTTCCTATATCGCAACTTGCCCATTCGCGCGAATCAGCGCTGCCGGAGTCTCTCGTCTCCAACTTTGACGCGGAGATTGTCGTCATGTGCCATCATGGCATTCGCAGCGCGGACGTGACCCGCTGGCTGGTCAAGCAGGGGTGGGAAAATACCCGTTCGCTCGAAGGCGGCATCGCGGCGTATGCGTCAGAGGTCGATAAATCGGTGGGGTGGTATTAAACAAAAGAGGTGGTTTGCTGACCACCTCAATTTCAAGATGAAATAACGGGGCGACCATTGGTCGCCCTGGTTAATTACAGGACAAATGCTCCATTGCGATAAATGACATCGCTGTCCACTTCGATCTCCGAGTCAGTGCGCATGTCGCAGATCATATCCCAGTGGATGACGCTCTTGTTTTTCGAACCGGTTTCAGGGTAGCCCGCACCGAGCGCCATGTGGAAGGTGCCGCCGATCTTCTCGTCGAAGAGGATGTTGCGGGTGAAGCGGTCAATCTCGAAATTAGTCCCGATTGCAAACTCACCCAGGCAGCGTGAGCCGGCATCACTGTTAAGCATTTCCAGCAGGAAGGCTTCATTGTGGGCTGCCTTGGCAGAGGTCACCTTGCCGCTGGAAAAGTTCAGTTCAATGCCTTCCACCGCCACCCCGTTATAGATGGCAGGATAGGTGAACTTGACCCAGCCATTGACCGAGTCTTCCACCGGTCCGGTGTAGATTTCGCCATCCGGCATGTTATGCGTGCCGCAGGAGTTGATAAACTTTCTCCCTTTGATCGAAAGGGTCAGATCCACATTGGGTCCGCGCAGGCTGACTTGCTGTCTGCCAGCAATGCGCGTGATCATCTTGGCCTGTTCGGCTTCGACGGACTTCCAGTACGCGACGGGGTCCGACTCGTCGGCATGGCAGGCGCGGTAGACGAAATCCTCATAGTCTTTCAGGCTCATCTCCGCCTCCATTGCATAACCGGCGGTGGGGAACAGTGTGGTCACCCACTTGAATTCGCCGGTCGCGCCGCGGCGCATCTGCGCCTCAATGACCTGTGATACTGCTTTCTGGCGCCGGGCAAGTTTCTTGGGATCCACGCCGGTCAGGGCGCGGGTGTTCAGCTGGGAAGCGACCCGGATGCGCGCTTCGAACTGGTCATAGGCAATTTTTCGGAAAGTGGGAGGATAATCGAGTTGATTGCCGTCGGCATTCGCAAAGAAGATTTCTTCCTGGTCCGGGAGTTCAAGCAGGGGGATGGGATGACCTCCCACCTCCAAGATGCGGCTGTAGAGTGCGCGCACAAGCGGTTCGGCAGCGGTGGTAGCTTCGATCAAAACCCGGTCTCCCGATTTGATGTGAGCGGCATAATCCACGAGGATTTTTGCAAATTTATCGATGCGGGCGTCAGACAAGGCGTGCTCCTTAGCAGAAGAGATTCAACCCGTGAATTATATCACGAGGGGTTTTCATAATTTTTTTAGAAGATGCTGCGAGCATAACGGTTTTGTAAGGTCTTTTCCAACTTGCGGTATACTTTCACCGACCGGCTACTTCTGTCGAATTCCACGCTGAAAAACGAAATCACAAAGCGATTCTTACATGAAACAACTCCTTCAAAACATGCGCGATGGAAAGACCCTCGTCACT
>JBGPQJ010000103.1:0-10826 GCA_041488995.1 Anaerolineae bacterium | reverse complement strand
TCGCTGCGTTTTCACGTAAATGTTGCAGTCATCTGCATAGCGCACAAACTTATGCCCACGCTCTTCCAGTTCCCTATCCAGGTCGCTCAGCATGACATTGGAAAGCAGCGGCGACAGCGGGCCACCTTGCGGTGTACCCTCTTCTGTCTCCATCACTACTCCATTCATCATCACGCCACTTTCCAGATAGGCTCGGATGAGTTTTAGCACACGCTTGTCTTTCACCACCCGCGCCACCCTCGCCATCAGCATGTCGTGGTTGACCCGGTCAAAGAACTTCTCCAGGTCTATATCCACCACCCAGTCGTAGCCTTCTCGGATGTACTCCTGGCTTTTCTGCACGGCTTGGTGTGCGCTCCGTCCGGGTCGAAACCCGTAACTGTACGGTGAAAACACCTGCTCGAACATCGGTGTCAGCACTTGCGCTATGGCCTGCTGGATGAGCCGGTCTAGCACTGTTGGTATCCCCAGCTGCCTTACCCCGCCGTCTGGCTTCGGTATCTCTACCCGCCTCACAGGGCTTGGCCGATACTTCCCGCTTTCGAGAACCTCCCGCACTTCCAGCCAGTGCGCTTTCAGGTAGCCGGACAGGTCTTTCACTTCCATCCCATCCACTCCCGCCGCTCCTTTATTGCTCTCTACTCGCTTCTGCGCAGTCAGCATGTTCTCTCGCTCGAACACCGCCTCCCACGTCCTTGCGTCGGATTTTCCGCTGTCTTGTGCCGGGAACGGCTCGGCGCTCTGCTCCAATCCCGCAGGCTTCACCTGTTTCGCTGGTTCAGTAGTCCCTCTATCCGGGGGTTTCTGCCTTCCGGGTTCGTCCCGCGAACTGCTCATCGTACTCATCCTTCTCATTGTTCAGCCCTTCCCGAAAAAAAAACATCGGTACTATGGCCTCGGCTGACCCCTGCCATCTCAGCCTGATCTCTCGATCAGGGTTGCCTTTCGGCTTGACAACAGGTCTCCCCAGGTAAGAACGTTGACTTTCCCTGCACGCTTGCCCAATTTACCGTTTTGGCCCTTGATTGCATGGGCTTCGTTGTCATTAGCCAACTCGCCCAGCCTCACGGCCTCTTATTGGGTTTGTGTTCCTCAAGCCGCAGTTTTGCTTCCGGCTTCCTTCAGACCCCACCTCACGGTGACGCCCTTGCCTTCCGCTAGCAGTTGGTGCAATCTCCTCTGCAAGAGACTTTCACTCTCAAGTCAACGCCCATGCTGGGCGCACTAACTGTGTAGGGACACGATATATCGTGTCCCTACGTGATTCTTACACCAACAACCTGACAGGATTTTCAAGGAAGCCTGCCAGCGCCTGCATGAATTGTGCGGCTTCCGCTCCATCGCTGATGCGATGATCCACCGAGAGGGTGGCTTTCATTCGCCAACCGGGTTTAACCTGGCCATTCTCAACCACCGGGACCTCGCGGGCGGAGCCAATCGCCAAGATCGCTGCCTCAGGTGGGTTGATGATGGCGGTGAAGTTCTCCACATCGTACATGCCGAGGTTGGAGATGGAGAAAGTGGATCCCTCCACATCATCAGGCTTGACTTTACCTTCACGAGCCCGGGCTGCCATCGCCTTCACTTCAGCGGAAATCTGGCGGAGGGATTTTTGGTCGGCATCTTTGGATACGACTGTGAGCAAGCCGCCCTCCACTGTCACCGCCACACCGATGTTGATATGCCCGTACCGGATGACGTCGGTTCCATTAAGCGCTGCATTCAGGTTAGGGAATTCGCGCAGCGCCAGGGCTGCTGCCCTGACAATGAAGTCGTTGACTGAAATTTTTTCGCCATCAGGCAGGTAGCCATTCAATTGACTACGCACAGACATCAACGATTCCATCTTGAACTCGTGTGAAACGTAAAAGTGCGGAAGGTTTTGCTTGGATTCAACCAGACGTCTGCCAATGACCTGACGCAATTTTGTGGTTTTAATAACCTGGTCGCCGGGTATTGGTAGCTGCGGGTTAATGGTCATCGGTGCCAATGCAGGCTGACTTCTAACTGCAGTCGTTTGTCCGCTTGCAAGGGCAGCTTCCACATCCCTGCGGACAATGCGACCGCCAGGACCTGTGCCTTTGATTTTGGACAGATCGGCTTTGCTTTCGCGCGCAACCTTTTTTGCCAGAGGCGACGCTTTAACGGGACCAGTCTCAGTGACGACGGGAGTCTCGACAACGGAAGCAGACGCAGGTTCAGATTGAGTCGTTCTGGATTCATTAGCAGCAGGAATAGTTGATGATGGTTTGGAGAGGGCGGAGGCGGCAGACAAATCGTCAATTTTCTCATCTACGGTGCCGACGATCGCAATCGCCGCACCGACCGGGACTGAATCGCCCTTACTGGCGAGCAGTCTGCGAACCACACCGCTGGCGGAAGACTCGACTTCGACGGTGGCCTTGTCGGTCTCGATCTCAGCCAGGACGTCGCCTTTATTGATGGTTTCGCCTTCATTCTTGACCCAGCGCACCAGCACGCCTTCGCGCATATCGAAACCCAGTTTGGGCATGGAAATGGTTTCAGCCATTATTTCATGACCTCCTTTACCGCCGCGATGACATCCTCGACTTGCGGGAGCGCTGCCTGTTCCAGCGTTCGGTTGTAGGGAAGCGGCACTTCCTTCTGCGCCACACGCAGGATGGGTGCATCGATATAGTCGAAAGCCTGCTCGTATATGCGAGCGACGATTTCAGAGCCGACGCCGAAGGATTTCCAGCCTTCTTCAACGACCACCGCGCGATTGGTTTTCTTGAAAGACTCGAGCACAGGTCCCATATCGAGAGGGCGCAGCGTGCGCAGGTCCACCACTTCAATCTGGATGCCTTCTTTTGCAAGCTCTTCGGCGGCTTTCAACGAAAGCTCCAACCCTTTGGAGTAGGTAACGACGGTGACGTCTTTACCTTCGCGCTGGACTTTGGATTTGCCAATCGGGATCAGGTTTTCTCCTTCGGGTACTTCGCCGCGTATCTGATACATGGTGGCATGTTCGATGAAAAGGATCGGGTCGTCCGAGCGGATGGCACTCTTGAGCAGCCCTTTGGCATCCGCCGGCGTTCCGGGGCTGACGACCTTCAAACCCGGGAAATGGGCAAAAATAGCATCCGGTGTATGCGAGTGGGTCGCACCGAGTTGGCGCCCTCCGCCGCCGACTGTGCGGATGACCAGAGGGAGCTTGAATTGTCCCCCGAACATATAGTGTAATTTGGGAGCCTGGTTGACGATGTAGTCCATCGCCGAAAAGGCAAAGTTGATGGTCATCAATTCCGCGATGGGGCGCTGACCGACCATCGCCGCACCGATGGCGGCACCGATGATCGCATTCTCAGCGATGGGTGTATCCTTGACGCGCTCCGCCCCATATTTATCGTAAAACCCTTTCGTAACGGCATACGTCCCACCCCATACCCCAACTTCCTCACCGAGGATAAAGACAGCCGGGTCGCGGTCCATTTCCTCCATGAGAGCCTGGGAGATTGCTTCGCGCATGGTGATTTTTGGCATAAATTCCTCTTCTAAGCCATGAAGTCCAGAAAGTATTTTGGCTTCCTTCAGGAGCTTTGTGTTTATTTATCAGCGTAAATGTCAACAAACAACTGATCCATACCTGGTTCGGGGCTGGCTTCAGCAAACTCAACAGCTTTCTTGACCTCTTCTTCAACCTGTTCGTCGATCACGTTGAGGTCAGCTTCGGTGGCGACCTTCTTATTAATCAGCGTCTTGCGGAAAATCCCGATCGGGTCATTCTCCTGATACTTATGGACTTCTTCGGGCTTGCGGTAGCGCTCGGGATCGCCCATCGAATGGCCGCGATAACGATATGTCACTACTTCAAGGAGAAAGGGTTTCTTTTCCGTGCGGACATATTCGATGGCCTTGTGAGCCGCAGCGTAGACCTTCAATACGTCCATCCCTTCCACGCGTTCGTTGCCCATCCCATAGCCTTCCGCTTTCTGGCGGATTTCTGAAACGGCTGAAGCCCGCTCAACTGCCGTGCCCATACCGTATAAGTTGTTCTCACAGACCCACAGCACTGGCAGGTTCCATACCTTCGACAGGTTGAGTGCCTCGTGAAAGTAACCGATGTTCGTCGCGCCGTCCCCGAACATGCAAATGGTGACATTGTCATTTCCCGCATACTGGTCGCCCAGCGCAAAGCCAGCAGCAATGGGTAGATGCCCTCCAACGATGGCATGCCCACCCCACATATTCTTGCCCGTATCAGCCATGTGCATCGAGCCGCCCTTGCCTTTGGAGGTGCCTGTGGCTTTACCGAGCAATTCCGCCATCACTGCGTTGGACGAAATACCGCAGTTAATCGCAACGCCATGGTCGCGGTACGCTGTTATGACCCGGTCTTGAGGTTTTCGGGCTGCGATCAAGCCGGTCGACACTGCTTCCTGACCAATATAAAGATGCATAAATCCACCGATCTGGCCAGCCTGGTACAGTTCCGCCCCGCGTTCCTCTATGTGACGGATGAGCACCATCTCATAGTACATTTGTAATTGCTTTTCTTTTTCCATGAGTATCTCCGAAGAAAATTCCGGTCTATACGAAAGACATATCCCTGTTTCTGATGAATCATGCTCCCGCGAGGCGGGATTATATCTCAAAACGACCTTGATACCGCTCGATATTTATATCTTTTTTATTAGAAATTCACCAAAGTGGAAGACCCCAAAATCATTAAAGTGATCCAGATTGGCAGTAGAGAATTTTTATATATGAGAAATTCCAAGCAAATGACAGTCCAGCAAGTCTGGTAAACAAAAGACGTGGTATTTTCAAAACCACGTCTTTTGTTATGATATCTTTTTTTTATCATTTATCTGATGCCTGAGGTTTACCCACCCCCGATCACTGCCATGATGCGAACTACATCACCATCCTGAAGAACCATTTCCTTGTCGGTCTGGTGCACATCGTTTACCACGACCAGCGCCACCACTTCTGGCGGAATCCCTGCCGCGCGAAGTGTTTCACGGATTGACCTGCCAGCAGGAACAACAAGTTCTGCCTGATCTTTCAGGTATGATTTAAGATGTCCCACAGGGCGCAGGATGACAGGCATGGTAGAAAAGAACGAATGAGTGATGAATAGAGGGTAAGGATAATACTCCTGCTCTCCATTCACCACTTGATCAATTATCCCTAGATTGCAAATTCCAACAGGTCCAATTTCTCCAGCGTCGAGGAAGTTGGATGACCTTCCGCATCCCACCCGCGCTGTTCGTAATACATATCAAGAAGTTTCTGCACATCCTCAAGTCTAGTGATCTGCCCGGCAGTCGCCCCTGATATAGGCGCTTCTGTGTAGAACCGTGGGGAGGGTTGATCCCAGGAACGACCAAACCCATCGATTTCGCGCATCCAGTACAGGCGGGTCAGATTCCAAATCCGCTCACCGGTTTTCTCCAAATCTTCCCAGGTGCGTTTAATGCCCGTGATCGCTTCCAACAAAGGCACATACAGATCGCGGTCGATGCCCAGTTCAACCCATTGCAGGCGACAGCCACCGAGCACATCGAACATCGGGCGGAAGTGCTGAAGCCAGATCACGCGCGCCACTTTTTCGGGCACGACCTTATCGCGACCCACCTGCAGGTCGTAAGTGATCGCCCATGCACGATTGTGATGCGCGCCCACGTCGCAGGTCATGTAGGAGATGAGCATGGCTGTCGCGTTGTGGATGGCGTAGGCTGATTGCTCCATACCTTTGATCTGAATGGCATAATCCTGTGTACCTTTACCCACCTTGATCGCAGCGCGCTTCGAACCCTCCGAAAGCAAAGCACCCAGTTTCCCTTCACGGGCAGCGATTTTCTTTATAGCGGTGAAGACCGCTTCGACGTTGCCGAATCGGAGGTCCAATCCATCGGTATCTTCTTTCGTTAGCACGCCTTTTTCATAGGCTTCCATCGCCCATGAGATGCAGCCACCTGCTGAAATGGAGTCAATGCCCAGGTCATCACAGAGCAGATTCGCCTGCGCCACATCCTGGATATCTGAAAGACCCACGTCAGAGCCGAGCATCCCGATGGTTTCGTACTCCGGTCCTTCAACCCGGGTGCCATAGCGTTTCATGTTGCTGTACTTCCCGCACGGGCACGGGCAACCAAAACAGCCTTTATCCGTGATGACGATTTGTTCGCGCATCACCGGACCATACAGTGTCTTGCCGCCTTCAAAAGAACCTGCGGAAAAATTCCGCGTGGGCAGCGCCCCGACTTCATCGCACCAGGAAACAACAATCGTCGTACCATAGCGTGTCCAATCAGCCAGGTTATCTGCAGCTTTGCAGGCTTTATAGAGCGCCATACCAGCCTTGCGATATGCTTCCGGATCCGCCACTGGAACCGAGTTGGTCCCGTGCAGGACTATTGCCTTGAGTTTCTTGCTGCCCATCACTGCACCCACCCCACCGCGACCAGCCTGCCGTCCATAATCATGGTTGATGCAGGCATATAGAACTTGATTCTCGCCACCGGGACCAATTGCAGCAACCTGGTAAGGTTCGCCATGCATTTGCTTTAACTCCACCTCGGTATCAATAGCGCCTTTCCCCCACAGCGAAGAGGCATCGCGCAGTTCAGCTTTTGCATTCTCGATGAAAAGGTAGACTGGCTTGGAACTCTGCCCTTCCAAAATTATGCTGTCGAGTCCGGCATACTTCATCTCGGCAGTAAAATGACCGCCCATAGATGCGTCAGCGTAACCACCTGTCAACGGCGATTTGCAGGTCCAATCGCATTTTCCCCCACCTGGAGCAAGCATGCCGGAAAGTGGACCATTCGAGATGATCAGCTTATTTTCCGGTCCTAGAGGGTCTGCATGCACAGGCACTTCTTTGGTCAAGAAATAGATGCCGAAGCCACGACCACCGATAAAATCCCGGGCTAATTCAAGGGAGGTTGGTTCGCGGGTGATTGTCCCAGTGCTCAAATTGACACGTAGAATGCTTCCACCATATCCGTTCATTTCAATCTCCTATGCCGTTTCTTTTTCGGCTATCCTAAGTGCGCTGGTACCGCACACTTCCACGCAATCACCACACAAATCGCATTCCCAGGCGGTGTCAGGTACCAGACTGGCATCCATGAACATCACACCTTCCGGACAGACCGGTACACAGGCTTCACACATGATGCAATCTTCCTGAACTACGTAATATACGCCGCGATCATCCTGTTTGATACACTCCACAGGGCAAACTTGCGCACACTCACCGCACTGGGTGCAAACTTTGACTTCATATACACCCGGTTCAGGGAAGTGGGGTTCGATGATGAGGGCAGCCTTTTTCGGATTCGTCTCACCGAACAGATTTAGTGAACAAGCCACCCGGCAGGCATTACATCCTGAGCATTTGGCACTGTCTGCATAAAGCCGCATAGGTACTCCTTAAATAATTTGGATAGATACCTCTTTAGATTACACCAACCTAAGGTGATAAGGTAGAGACATAAATCCTAATTTCCATGTACAGGTGTCTTAAATAAAAACTCCCCTTTTCCGGGGAGAATTTAGGCACGAATTCTAAGGACCATCACTCTACCAAATCATTGATGACTTTTAATCAACATTTGGATTATTACATCAGACTGATCATTAATCATGCTCACCGTGGGCATGTTCCTCGTGACCCTGAACCGGCTCTTCCTCTATGGGCAAACGTTTGCTCGCCCACCAACCCAGGAAAACCATTGAAATGAATACAAAGAGAACAACCCAGATGAGCCAGGAAATGTCTGGACCGGTTGTCCCGCCTTCTTCAAGAAGCCTGATTGCGAACATGAAAGTTGCCCTCCAGGGAAAATGTATTTAGTCAACTATATATCAACAGGCAGGAAATGTCAAAGGATTTGCTTAAGAGAGCAATCCGGCGTATATTTTAACAATGATCGACCTCCCTCCTGTATCTCGAATATTGACTGAACGGGGTATCCCTCATCGGATTTTCCGTCATCCCGGACCAGTGCATTCCCTTGAACAGGCTGCCATTGAACGCGGTCAGACTCCCGAACAGATCATTCGAAGTATTGTGTTCCGTTTAGGAGCAGGGGAATTTTTATTGGTGCTGGTCGCCGGTCCAACCCAGATTTCGTGGCAAGCCTTACGCACCTTCCTCGGTCAATCAAGACTAACCATGGCGAGCGAAAAGGAAGTTTTCGAAGCGACGGGATATCGCCCCGGCGCAGTTTCGCCCTTCGGATTACCCTCGCCCATGAGGATTCTTGCTGATCAAAATATATTCCTGCCGGAAGAAATTTCCCTGGGGTCCGGAGAACGCGGTGCGGCCATCATTATAAAATCAATAGACTTGAAGAAAGCCCTCGGAGAGGTAGAAATCGGCCAGTTCACCTCCCAACCCCGGTGACCCTCGGCCAATTGTAAGTTGGAGCAAAAATCGCCGTTCGGACTCAGTATATGGTGGTCGGGTGAGTAGGACCTCTTGCCCTTAAACCAAATACTTATAGAGAAGCAATTTGGGGACTTTCATCAAATCATCGAACAGGATACAATTCAGACTGATTTCGTCTTAATAAAAGGGTTTACCCTGACTGTATTGCTTCACACCAAATTTTGCTGTATCCTAGAAATAACCAATGTGGAGGAAATATGACTGAAAAAAGGAAACACAAAAAGACCGTCGTGAAGGCCGGTAGTAAGTACTCAATGGACGGAAAAGTAACCGGCGGGGTCGTAGTCATGGGACCGGATGCGCAAGTTAAAATCGCCCAGAACACTGGCGTTAGTGCCGCTGAGATGACCAGGATGTTTGATGCTGTTTTCCAGCACATTCAATCGCGGCCGGACAATCCTGATGTGGACAAATCTGAAATCGAAGCGACCGTCCAGAATATCCAGCAGGAAGCCGCCAAGGATGAGAAAGCCAACCAGAGCAAAGTGGAAAGGTGGTTGAAATATCTTGCTGGGATTGCACCAGACGTTGTAGATGTCATGGCAGCCTCACTGGGCGGACCTGTCACCGGGTTTACCACTGTCTTTAAAAAAATCCTTGATAAAGCCCGGCAGGAAGCTTGATTTTCTTGCGAGTGATCCAATAGGATTGTGAAATGACCCCGACTAAAAAATCCGGAGCAAACCGTGGTAAAACCACAGCTTTATCAGGAAATTCTCCTGAAGGCGACCGTTTCAGTATGGGCGGTGAAGTCCACCGGGGAGGAGTCGTCGTTCAAGGGTCGGATGCACATGTTGAAATAAAACAAATATACCGGGACCTTTCCCCTGTGGAGGCTGAACGGCAGCTTCAACTCGCAGAATTAAAAGAACTTAAGCAGGCGATTACTCAAAAGATGATGGACCTGAAGGAGCAAGTAGGGAAATCCCGGCAAAGCAACAATAATCCTTTTCATTTTCTTGAACCTCTGGGTTTCGACGAGGGTGATTTTCTGTTTGGGCGCAAACGTATTCTCCAGGATGTGCTTGAGCATGCCGACAAAGACCTGACCGTTTTTCTAGGGGGCAACAGCGGGATCGGGAAAACCAGCCTGCTGCAGGCAGGAATAATTCCTACTCTTCTGGCGGAAGGACATTTGCCACTCATGGTGTCCGTAGGGAGCGAATCGCTCGAACTCAGTATCAAGCGGCAGCTCCTACGGAATATTGAGGCGATGGACTTTATAAAAGAAATGTCCCTGGCGGAATTTTTAAGGCGAGTTTCAGATGAACTGAAGGATGGGAAAAGTTTATTCATTATCGTTGACCGATTGGAAGAGTTCTTTGACCACCAGACAATCGAACAACAACAATTCAAAGCAGAGTGGAGATTATGCATTACGGGAGGTGCCCCGGATGTTCATTGGTTATTCAGCATCCACCTCGGCTCGAGCTATCTCCTGGCGCTGTTTCAACCGGAAATTCAACCTTTTGCCAATCTGACCGTTCTCTCCCCTTTGAATCGAGAGGCTGCCCGTGAGGCGATCATAGTCCCTGCGCAGGCAAATGGTATTTCTGTAGAAAATCTGCTTTTGGATGAACTGCTTGACAGGTTGGGAGGCGACTCGGTTGACCCTGCCCAGCTTCAATTGGTTTGCTATACACTGGCTGGTGGAACTGGACCATTAATCACTAATTGGACCGTCAAGCATTACGAAAGTTTCGGTAAGGTCGACGGGATCCTGCGTGACTATCTGGAAAAAGTCATCGAACGCTTTCCTCCTGACGATCGCGAACCGGCATGGATGATATTAGCGTGCCTTTCAGAAGAAATGGAAAATCAAACATCGGATTCGCAATTATTCTCTCGTTTAGAGTCGACTTACGGTGTTAAAAAGGATCGGGCGGTGAAGATCCTCGAGGATTTACAACTCAACCACCTGGTGGATTTGGAATCGCATTACCGGCTGGCCAGCGGAAGCTTACGGCAACGGGTTCAATTGTGGATGCAAACCCGCTCAGCGTCCGTTCAAGCAAGAGAGGAAGTTCTCAATCAGGTTCGCAGCATTGGTGCCTCGGCGTTGAGAGGATTGATCGGAGGGGTGATCGGCTTTGCACTTGCTTATCTGATCATGCCCTACCTGGAAACTCGTGATGTTGGGGATATTGGTTCGTTTCTATCTTTTAACTTTTACAACATTCTACTCAGGGCTTTATTCGGCGGGATTGGCGGATTTGTTTTTATCCTTGGACTTGATGTCTCCCTAGCCGCTTTTCGCAATGAAAAAGCCAGATATCGATATCCTGCAGGAATGCTGGCAGGCGGGATCGGTTTCGCCATCATAATTGCCCTCCATATTACAGTTCGTTATTTTGATCCTGATCCATTAAGGGCTTTATTCAAGGCCACCCTCACCGGACTG
>JBGPQJ010000102.1:0-11118 GCA_041488995.1 Anaerolineae bacterium | reverse complement strand
CCCGGCAGTGTATTTTGTGCCAAGTGCCATTCCTGCAAATAAGCCCGCTAAAATCAACGTCGACTGATCTCTATTAAGCGCCCACTGGATGAGACAAACCGACATTGCTAGCCCGAATAGCATCGTTGTCCATTCGACGTATCCGCTTGAAAGGGAAATCGTCAGTCCCGAGGCGCACATCAGGCTGGCAACCGCCACACAGGCCGCATCACTGCTGAACAATCTTTCCGTATAACCTGCCAGCCCCGCCAGCGTTAGGAAACCTATCCACCAGCCTAAAACGGTTGCCGATTCGGCGCCTCCAATCGACATGGCGAGCGTGTAGAGCATTTCAACTTGTTCGGGCATACCCCAGAAGATAGTATCCGGTAGATAAGTAATACGACCTAATTGGAGGTACGCCTTTGGAATGGCAAGATGATACATGAGCGCGTCGAACTGTAGTGGCGGAGCCAAGGCTATTACGTACTGGCAAATTAGAATCACAATGGTCAAGGCCAAAATGGTTCGGGCAAACCTGCTGGTACCTTCCCATAACTGGTTTGCAGCCTGCCAGTATTTCCACCAGGAAAATACCGGTTTGCGGAGCAAGATGAGCGCCGCGAGAAATACTACCCAAAGAAAAGCATTGATGCCGATGGATGCGCCAATTACCAGTACAGTGATACTGATGATTCCCAGCCCCAGTCCTGCAGTCAGTGCTGCCAGAGTGAGTGGAGGCAGATCGAGGTCGCGTAGTTTTGTCAATGAACCGATTCCACCTGCAAGGGAGATGATGGCTAACGCCACTACAGTTCTCCAGACGATTGCCAAAATCCCGGCAAATTCCATGGCAGAAAACGGTTTGTGGATGTAAATATACCCAATGAATACCGTCAGCAGCCAAACCAACGCAAGCAGGCCGGTCAAAAGTGGGCGAAGACGTTTTTGATTTAAGTTCACATCAATCCTGTTCCTATTTCTTAGATGACTTTTGGCAATTCCTACTCTAATATTGTCGCTCAGTTCGCAACGTTTTAATCGATTAAGGTACGCAGGGGGCGTCCCGATTCGAGGTGATATCGACGAATTCGTAGGGGTAACTTTGCGGTGAAAAAAAAGTTTTATCGGGGAGTAGGTTGTAATTCGCTTCAAAATAAGCATTAAACAACACCCTGAATGTGTTAACGGGCGTAATTTCCGAATAGAGTGCCTGTCCCTGCCCAGGAAAGCGATAGGCGTTGAGAATCGAGGTTCGTTCGCGCATACAGCTATTTTCGAGTGAATCGCGGTTCAGGAGTGAACCGGGGCCATGGTCACCCTGCAGTATGATAATGGCATCCGGAGACTGAGCCAGGATATTGTCGAGAACTGTCTTGACTCGCGCGTTGATGAATTCCATTTGAGCGATATATCCGCTGCGGTATTCATCGACACTGTCCATAAATCCCGCGCCATCTCCCGTCAAGTAAGGTCGCTTGGGGGTGATGGGCGAACCATCCGCGGCAAGAACGAAGGGCGGATGTGGGGCGACGATATGCGCAAAGACAAATTTCGGACCGGGAATTTTTGGCGCAGCGGCGAGATTATCCAGCTCCCCAAGGACAAAACCACGATGTGTAGCGTAGCTGGCCAGGGGCATTAGATTGTGCAATTGTGGCGTTAATGAAAAACCTGGTTCAAAGAGGGCATTGATTGCCGTAGTGCTATAAAACCAACGCTCAAACTCGGTGGGTTGTCCGTAGTAGGGTGATATGAAAACATCTGCGTCTTTAATTTCGGTGAAGGTGTAGCCGCTGTCGTAGACCGCGAATCGGTAACCATGTTCTGCCAGCATTTGACGGGCGCGATTGTTTCGCAGTAACTCGAAAAGCGGCGTGCGGTTGAGCGTGTTCTTATCGGTTAGCTCGGCAGCGAATTCCAGGTAATCGAAGTTAAGCGAGGACGAGAGTGAAAGCGCCGTCTGCACATAGTTGGTGTGACTTTGGTCAGCAACGTAGAAGCCATTTTCGCGCAGATAATCCAGAAATTCAGAATTATCGAACTGATAATATTCCTGTAAAATATCTTCGCGGGCATAGCCATCTAGGATGATGTAATAGATGTCTGGCGCATTGGCTGGCGTTCTCAGCGCCTGCGGCGAGTCTTTTAAACCAATATATGTTGACCAAGGGTGAGGGGCGTCGTTGGCTGCCTTGGTCCAGAAACTGCCCAGCGTAAAGAGCGGAAATAGAAGTGCCAGTGCAGCGAATAAATTGAAATATTGCGTGAGTGTATCAATGCGAGAAGCCAAATATTTCCGCCAGATTGTCCGCGAGGCGAACAAAGCCACGAGCAATAATTCTAAAGCAATGATGGCAACGTGCAGATAAGGGCTGACCTGCTTCCACAGGGTGCCCTCGATAATGCGGTATGCAAGCTGCGAGGAGGATAAATAGAATATCGTCAACGCGGCGAGGAAGAAAGCGTGCTTCTGGTTGCTGGTCAGCCAGTGGAAGGCTAGAATGAGTGCGACGGTCGCTCCGATGGCGATAACCAGTGGCCGAACAATTTCTTGCGGTAGTATTTCGCCCGGATTACGAGAATATAAAGTTAGCACCGGATAGATCGCGATCAAAAATGGATATATTGGGATAGGTTTTTTCATAAATTATAGCTGGATAAGAAAATATGCTGATTAATGAAATTTACTAAACGAGTTCGACATAGATTTATCGGGTTGGAAATTACTTTCACCCGAAGTATCACTCAAAATGCATGCTTGTCCGACCTCATTAGTAACATCAAAAAATTGGCAAGAGCCATTCCCGGTTGCATAAAAAATCTTATCCACCAGGTAGGGGAGATTAGATTCAAAGTTAGCGTTGATTTGATAGACGCCAAGCACGGCGTATGCAACGAAGAGAAAGGGGTGAAACGCAATCCGTGTCTTCATACGCGCGAGAGTTTCGCTATGAACTGAATTTTTTCCCCGATGATGTTTTGGAAGAATAAGGGATACAACCCCGGTATTTTCTCCGTGCGTTGTTTTTCTTCCAGTCTGTTGGCGGAAAGCATTGTTTCCCATTTTTCGCGCGAGAAGTAGTTGTAGGGCAATGCCACGCCGTGGTGGCGGTTGCCTACCCAATCCAGAAATTGAAGAAGGGAGAGGTCAAACAGGGTTTCTGAAAAATGGTCTTTGACAAGGATGCTCCTGCGGCAGGCGCGCGCACACTCTTTCAGAACTTGTCCGGGGTTGGGTGTATGGTGCAACACATCGACCAACAGCGGCGGAGAAGGTGTTGTCTTCGATCGGCAATTCCGTGCCGTTGTATTGCAAGGCAGGGGTGAAGGTCTGCGGGCGCAGGAGGGTGTCCACGCCGGTGATGAGCAGGGTTATTCCCAACATGCGCAGGGTTTCAATCACGCGTATCTCGCCGGGATTGCACAAGTTCATTGTCAGGAGGGGATAAATGGCAAATAAAAAAGGGGAAAACAGGAAGGCCTTTTTCATGGTTTTCTCAAAATTACAGCAGTGGAATCAGAGTATAACAACTGCCAGCCAGCCTCGTTGAACGCTTTCGCCAGCGGTGCGCGTGCCGGGATGATGGCCCAGATCACATCGTATTGCGCCAGCAAATCCTGCCAGCCATCTGAAAGCGTGACCACCGTCTCGAACTGGCGGGTGAGTTCGCCGCTGGTATCAGCCATGCTGTCCACGAAGACCTTTTGTCCCGGCCACAGGTGCAGGGCAAGGTAGCCACCCCAATCTAGGTTGTTGAACATATTTCCGGTTTGCGGGTGGGTTTCCAGCCATTGTACCGCTTCCACCGGGAAAAACGCTGGGTTAAACCGGAAAATGCTGCCAGCCGTTGAAAAAATCAGCACAATGCCAAAGGCAAGGGTGATTATAATCGGCCAGAGAACGCCCCGAAGCCGGCTTTCCACGTTGCGCAGTATATTTTCAACTCGCGCAATGACTCCGACTGCCAGAGCGCCGCTAACCGCCTCCGCCAGCACGAACGGCGCAACGACCCCGTACAGGTGCAGGTTGCGCGCCGCCATCAGGCTCAACGCGCTGAAACCTGCCAGCAGGAATGCCTGTCCGGTGGAAATTCTCTTTTTGTTTACCGCCAGCAGAAAAATGGAAAATACTAGCAGGCCGAGCAGCACAGAAAACTGTGGCTGGTGAAAATCTGGAGGGTTGGATTCCGCCATGCGCGACATCAGGTAACGGTTGTTGACAAATCCGAGCACGGTCTTCCAGGGTAGAATCCCTGCCGGATTGGCCAGCGTTGCCAGGAGCGAAAAGACCAGCGCCAACCAGAGATTTTTGCCAATCTTTATATCGGCGTTGGCGCGATCGAAGACGAAATCCCACAACCAGCCCGCGGCATACGCGAACAAGACGAGAATCCCGGCGATGAATTCCCCGTGCAGGTTGCTCCAAGCGATCATGAATAGCGGAAAAAGCCAGAGTCGCGCCTTCTCGCCACGCGCCAACCTGCCAGTCCAAATGAGCCAAATTCCCAGCAAAAACATCGAAATGATGTGCGGGCGGGTGATCCAATTGAGCGAGGAAATCGCCGCGCCCCAGGCCACCAGGAATAGGACCGGGATTTTGAGATCCAGCCGGATTGATAGTTCGCTGTAAAGCAGGGTGAATGCAGCAGCGAGCAACACCGCGCAGAAAAGCACAATCCCCGTCAGCCCAGCGGCTTTGTAAACAAGGAACAGGATAACATCCGCCAGCCATTCGTGCGAAACATAAGTCTGGCCCGCATAGGGATAGACAAACGGTTCCGTGATCGGCACACTGTGCGTAGTGAGGATTAGACGCCCGCTAAGAAGGTGGCGCGGCAGGTCGCCATCCATGTTGAGCATGCGCGGCCCGAAGGAAATCGCTGCCAGGAAAATAACGAAGAAAAGCACATCCCGCAGTTGCGGCAGGAGGAAGCGTGCGATCTTTGGGTTTTCTGTGCGGTAGATCATGTTATCGTCGCTTTGTCGTGAGAATGCCGATGAAAAAACTGGAAAAAAGCACTTGGAACCCGCAGGAGAACAACACTGTTCCCGGAATTACCAGCCGCATGGACAGGGCAGGGTTGATTGGACCAAAAGATTGTTCCCCCCAGTAAATGACTGCCCCGACTGAGCTTGCCAACCCGAGAAAAATCATCAGTATCCCCAGGAGCAGGCTCCGCTCCAGGCTCAACATCTTCAGGAAATTTTCGGTCTCTGCATCTTTGGGCAAAAAACCGGTGCTGATTCCAAAAACTTTGGTGAAAAGTGAAAACAGCACCGATTGCAGCCCCAGGATAATCAGGAAGGCAGCATACATGAGGGTGTTGATGTCAAAAGTCAACCTGCCGATTACTCGTGGTCCGGGGAGCAGCAATGCCGAGACTATTAGACCGGCAGCGATCAAGAAAAGTCCGGGATAGAAAAACAACCAGCGCGGGCTGTACATCAGCAGGAAACGCAGGTGCCGCCAGCCATCTGACCAGGTGCGCAGGTGGGGCGGACGGCTGCGTCCATCCCGGTAAAGAATGGTGGGTACCTCCACCATTTTTAACTTTTTGAGCGAGGCTTTTACTACCATTTCGCTGGCGAACTCCATTCCGGTGGTTTGCAAATTCAATGCGAGGATTGCGTCGCGGCGAAAGCCGCGCAGTCCGCAATGAAAATCATTGATTGTGCTTCCAAAGAACAACCTGCCAAGCCAGCTTAAAACCGGATTGCCCAGATACCGGTGCAGGAAGGGCATGGCTCCGGGCATGATCCCGCCTTTGAAACGGTTTCCCATAACCAGTTCATATCCCTGTTCCAGGGCATCGGTAAACACCTTCAAGTTGGAGAAATCATAGCTGTCGTCCGCGTCGCCTATGATGATGGTTTCGCCCTCTGCCGCATGGATTCCACCCAGCAGGGCGCTTCCGTAGCCTTTTTCGCGGATATGCACAACCCTCGCTCCTGCCCGCCGGGCAAGTTCGGCGGAGCCGTCCGTGCTGCCGTTGTCGGCAACGAGGATCTCACCGGCGATCTGGTTCGCGACCAGGAATGAATGCGCTTTGCAGACGCATTTCTCGATGGTTTCTGCTTCGTTCAGGCAGGGTATCAGGATGGATAACTTTACTGTTTTGTCCATAATGGGCATGGGGGAAAAAATTAAGTATTTTCAAAGACGAAAAGGTTATTCAACCCAAACTGGAATTTGCGCTGGACAATTGTCCTGAACCCGGCTTGTTCAAAAATAGCTGGCAATTCAGATGGCTCAAAACCGTGGTGTTCCTCCAGGGACATACCATCCACCAGGCGCAGCCGAATTAAAAAGTGGAGAATTTTATCTACAAGTGCAGAAGGCGCTGTAATTAATACCCTGCCTCCCCTGCGCAAAAGCCGCCGGGCTTCAAGGGCAATAGCGAATTTATCCTGCATATGTTCAATAGTCGCCAGGAGCACAACAGCGTCGAAGGAGCCGTCCGGAAAAGGTAATGTCCCTTTAAACAGGATGGGCAAAAACTGGTGGCGGCTGAGATCGTCTGTTTGCTTGTAAAGTGGATCGATGCCGACGCTGGGCGCGATCCTGTTACCAAGCCATTTGAACAGATCGCCCTGATAACAGCCAACATCCAACACGCGGCTTCCCGTTGGAATCCAGTGCGCCGCTGTGTAGATTCGCCATGCCTGGATGAGATAATCGCCCGTTCGCATAAGAGTGTTCCCCATCTAATTTTACACTGTAAAAAGCAAGAGTGG
Source organism: Anaerolineae bacterium (assembly GCA_041488995.1). Classification (GTDB taxonomy): domain Bacteria; phylum Chloroflexota; class Anaerolineae; order Anaerolineales; family Villigracilaceae; genus JBGPQJ01. The sequence continues at coordinate 4,401 of JBGPQJ010000102.1, read as the reverse complement.
CATGCTCTTACATGCCACTCTTGAAACGGGGAAAACTATTCGCCCAGATAGTCTCTCAGCTTACGTCGGATTGAAGGGTGTCGCAGGCGGCTGAGAGCCTGTGCTTCGATTTGCCTGACGCGCTCGCGCGTGACACCCATTTTACGCCCGACCTCCTCGAGGGTGTACGCCTGTCCATCAAGCAAGCCATAGCGTAATTGCAATATCCTTACCTCGCGAGGGGGGAGTCCGTTTAGCACTTCGCTCAAGTGTTCCCGCAGCAAATTGTAGGTGGCTGTGTCATCGGGGGGAGTCGCATCATCGTCCTCGATAAAATCGCCCAAGACAGAATCTTCTTCATCGTCTGTAGGTGTCTCCAGCGATAATGGCCGGCGTGCCACCTGTATCATGTTTTCAACTTTCTTGGGTGGCACTTCCAGAGCGTCTGCAAGTTCTTCCACAGAGGGTTCTCGTCCGAGTCGTTGAGTCAATTGGTGTTGAACACGCAACAACTTGTTAATTTGGTCACCCATGTGAACGGGAACGCGAATGGTGCGTCCTTGATCAGCGATAGCACGGGTGACGGCTTGGCGGATCCACCATGTGGCGTAAGTCGAGAATTTGTGACCACGGCGATAATCAAATTTCTTCGTTGCACGGATTAATCCGATATTGCCTTCCTGGATCAGATCGAGGAAAGGCACGCCGCGCCCCATGTATTTTTTTGCGACTGAAATTACAAGACGCGAGTTGGCGGTGATCAGATGCTCGCGCGCAGCCCATCCGTCTTCGATCAGTCGTCGTAATTCCATTCTGCGGCGTGGATTTACGTTGCCCTTAGCGAGTTCTTCGCGTGCCATCCGCCCTCGCTCAATCCGTTGGGCAAGTTCGACTTCCTCTCCAGCTGTCAGAAGCGGTACTCTGCTAACTTCCTTGAGATATAAACCGATTGTATCGTCGGTATCTATGTTCGCCAAATAGTCATCCAAGGAAATATCAGGTTCTGCTTCGGGTTCAGCCTCATGTCCTTCTGCCGCAATTAATTCGTCCTCGGATGGTTCAAGCGTCGAAGCGTCTTCAATGAAAGGAATACCTGCGCTTAATAGCGCGGCAAAAGCTTCTTCCAATTGCTCTACATCTTGCTCGGCATCAGGAAAGAAGTGGAGGATATCGTCGATGGTTACGTAGGATTTTTGCCGTCCCAGCTCAATCAACCGAGCCAGAGCAGAGTATTCCTCGTCTTCCTCTTCGACACCGATCAGCAGCGGGTCATCAATACGTTTCTTAATTTTCTTGTCCTTCATATTAAATCAGAATTAGGATACTCTTTTTTATTCCTAAATACAATACCCATTAAAATTGGGTAATTGTAGGCCTTCAGTAAACGCCACCGGCGTATATGGTGGTATCGGGTTGCGCGTAGATAGACTAACAGGCTCTTGGCCTGATTCCCCGAAGCCTGGGTAGAAACTCTGGTTTTTTGGAGCTTTAGCGAAACAAAAGGCACGGCAGCCTGAGGCAGCTGTGCCATGGTCGTTTGTGCACCGTGTATCACTATACAGAAAATTCATTTCAAAGTCAAGTAGCTTCAGAAACTCTAATAATATGTTAATATTTCTGACCGATCCACATCAATTCGTGTTTATAAAATATAATATTGTCATATTTCAAGATAGATAAGTGTCACTGTTTTTGATTATTTTATTAGTGTAAAATTACTTAAAATCATTCGCGCTGCAGGGCGTGAAGTGATTAAAATCCCCGATTTCGCTCATGGAGGAAATATGGATATTTTTTTGTTGGGCAGTCGTCATGGCCTGAATGACTTTGAGCAGATTGCTATACTTTTTGTTTTATTTGCCGCATTCATCAGTCTTGCTTATGCCTGGTGGTTGCGAGGCGTGGTCCTCAAAAAGGACAAGGGGACCGCGAAAATGCAGGAAATTTGGAATGCAATACGCATCGGTGCTGATTCATACCTTGGCCGCCAGCTGAAAACCATCCTGCCAATTGTGGGGGTTCTTACACTTGTGATGTTTTTTAGCGTTTACGTAGTTCCCCCCAGCCTTGAGGCACAAGAGGAATTCAAGGCATTGGGCACACAGGGGACAACGATGGTCATTGCCTTTGGTCGTACAATCGCCTTCATTATGGGCGCATCATTTTCATTGATCGTCGGTCAATATGGCATGCGCATGGCAGTGCAGGCAAATATCAGGGTTGCCTCCGCCTCGCGTCGCGGGTTTAACGAAGCCCTTTCCATCGCATATTATGCTGGAACAATTACAGGCATGCTTACGGATGGATTGGGATTGTTGGGAGGAACGCTCATTTTCATTGTTTTTGGTAAGGCAGCTCCTGATGCATTGCTCGGTTTTGGTTTTGGTGGAACCTTGCTCGCTTTGTTCATGCGCGTAGGCGGTGGTATCTATACCAAGGCAGCGGATGTTGGTGCTGACCTGGTTGGAAAAGTTGAAAAAGATATTCCGGAAGATGATCCGCGCAATGCCGCTGTGATCGCTGATTTAGTTGGCGACAATGTCGGGGATTGTGCAGGTATGGCAGCTGACATTTTCGAGTCATACGAAGTCACAATCGTATCGGGATTAATCCTGGGTCTGACTTTAGTTGCCATCACAGGCGACTTGAAGTGGATCGTCTACCCGTTGATCATCCGTGCAGTCGGTGTAATCAGTTCAATGTTGGGTACGTTCACTGTTCCGATTTGGGAGAAGTTCCCGATAAAATTCATGCGAGCCCACGATGCAGAAGATGCTATGTTTCGCTCATACGAAGTCTCCAGTGTGTTCACGACCACGATCGCATTTTTGATCGCAATCGTCTACGCACATGATTGGCGTTTTGCAGCTCTTACTGCCATCGGTGTTGGATTAGCCGTAGCTTTCAATCCTCTTACTTCATACTTTACCTCTACCAAAAAGCCGCCGGTCAAGGAAATCGTCAAATCCACTGGCACCGGACCTGCCACGACGATCCTGTCAGGTTTATCGGTGGGCATGGAATCCAGTGTGTGGGCATTGGTGGTTATTGTCATTAGTTTTCTCCTTGCCTTGTCACTTTTCAGTCGAGATGGCGCCGTTTACGTGTTATACGCTGTTGCAATGATTGGTATCGGGATGCTCAGCCATACCGGCAACAATGTTGCCATGGATTCATACGGCCCCATTAGCGACAATGCGAATGGCATCGGTGAAATGGCTTGGCACGATATGGAAGATGAGGAAACCAAAAATGCTCGCCAAATTATGGCTGACTTGGATGCGGTTGGAAACACCACCAAGGCTATCACCAAAGGGGTAGCAATTGCATCGGCTGTTATTGCAGCGGTGAGTTTGTTTGCTTCGTATATAACAGATGTTGGTCGCGTGCAAACCCAATTGGGTTTGGTTCCCATGGATGTGATCCGGCTTTCGGATACGAGAGTATTTGTTGGCCTGCTTCTAGGCGGTGCGCTGCCCTGGCTTTTCAGTTCGCTATCCATTCGGGCGGTCAGCCGTGCTGCCGGGCAGATTGTCGAAGAGGTTCGTCGTCAGTTCAGGATCCCAGGGATCATGGAAGGTACTGTTAAACCAGATTATGGACGTGTCGTAGAGATCTCTACTGCTTCCGCTCAAAAGGAGTTGATCCCATTGGCAACGATTTCAGTGCTGATGCCATTGGTGATTGGTTTGGTATTACAAGTGGAAGCTCTGGGAGGTTTTCTAGCGGGGATCATCCTTTCAGGTCAATTGCTGGCAGTATTCATGTCTAACGCCGGTGGAGCTTGGGATAACGCTAAAAAATCAATCGAGGACGAGCCGCGCGATCTGGTTGCAAATACTGGGAAAGGCTCAGAACGCCATAAGGCGGGTGTCGTTGGCGACACTGTGGGTGATCCACTTAAAGATACTGCCGGGCCAGCTTTGAATCCAATGATCAAAGTCGCCAATCTAGTCAGCCTATTGGCAGCTCCCATTATTGTCAAATATTCTATGCAGAATGCCGATGGCAGCCTAAACTTTGCTGTCGTGATTGTCGCTATTGGTCTTCTTGCAGCCACTATCTGGGCGATAGCACGGTCCAAGGCGCCTGTTAGCGATTTGGTTTAATCCATATTCGCTCTAGTATCAATCAACTTGCCTCCCATCATAAATACGATGGCAGGCAAGTTGATTCTTAAGTTATAGGTCGTCGTTCGTAATAAGGTCGAATTTACTATTCGAAATAGAGTTGCTCTATTTTTATTTGCAGAATTAGAGTAATTCCCTGATTACCTTACACATTTGAGTTTTGAGTGATTGGAATTGCAACGGGCTTCAGCTTAAGATTGGACAAGATAGCCTGGAAATCAGGCAAGAAATGAAAACCTGTAGCAAGAGTGCGTTTCAACCATCTCAGGCCGAGTTGAAACAAACTCAAAGT
>JBGPQJ010000101.1:0-11233 GCA_041488995.1 Anaerolineae bacterium | reverse complement strand
ATTTTCTGTTTTGTGCTCCGTTTCCCGCAGGAGCGCATCACGTCCAGGATGCGCGGCATGAACTCCGTATAGAGTCTATACCAAGAAGGATGGGGGGCGAAATCCCATCCTCCGAGGGTGCGAAGCACATCTCCGCCCAATCCTTCTTTGAAACGATAGACGCCCCACATTGGATCTGATTCAGTGAAGACTTCCGGAGCACCCCACAAGTCGTAGGTCTGGCATCCACCCGCTTTGGCGCGTCTCATCGCTTCCCATTGAAGAAGGTGGTTGGGCATCTTTTCACGATGCGCCTCACGTGACATGCCATACAAATAATATGCCCGGCCGGCAAAATAAAAAACAAATATCGCTGCGACTGGTTCTCCATCAATTTCTGCGATCAATGGCTCCGCAGAAGGGTTAACGCTCGATCCTCCCGCACGCATAAAGGTGGTCCATACGGTCTGGTAATAATGCTCATTTCGGATGACAAACCCATCGCGGATGGAGGTTTCGGCATACATGCGATAGAGCATGGGCAGGTCATCAGCACCCCCCGCGCGTATCATCAGGCCCTTTTTGGCAGCCAGACGGATGTTATAGCGTGTTTTCTGTTTCATGCTCGCAAGCATGTCCTCTTCAGAAGGGGACAGATCGACCAGCACGGTATTGCGGAACTGGATTTGATCGGACGATAATTTCCAGCCACGCTGCGTCATGTCCGCCATCACCGCTTGTCCATCCGTATCTTCGAATGACTCTTGGCTTCCAGGGATGCCATGCCCCAGCACCACATCCGGATCAAGCTTCAAAAAGATACCCCCCTCTTTTCGAGCATACCTTTGTAAATCATCCAACACGCGCGCACGGGTAGACTCATTCCCCCAATCCATAAGCGGTCCTTTGGGGCAGTACAGGATGCACATATTCGCTGAAAACCCGGCAATGGAAATGACCCGTTTCAAGACCATCGCAGCTGCCTCAATGCGCACCTGCAACGATGATGCTTCAGAAGACTGATCCCGCCAGACAAACGGCATCGCCTGCCAGCCATAGGCTGCTTTTACCTGTGCCCATTCCCTGGTCTGCAGCAGGTGTGGATTGGGTAAACTGGCGATTAACGCATTCCATTCTTCTGGTTGACCGGTAAAGGCTTGCATTATCCTGCCTCCCCGCCGGCCATTCGCCAGAGGTAAAGTCGATAAAGAAGGGGGTTGTAGATCTTATCCATGGCTGGAATCGCGCGCCGGACCTCTCCACCAAATCCACGCTTGAAACGGTAAACTCCCCACAAGCCGTCCTGGCGGGATTCAAACCTGGCTTCCAAAGTCATTTCATCTTCATCAGGAACACCCCACAGGTCGTATTCTTCTGCGCCGCGCGCCCTTGCCCAGCGCATCGCCTCCCATTGAAGCGAATACGTCGGCATGCGGTTGCGCTCCTCATTGGTGGATGCGCCATAGAGATACCAGGCACGTTTTCCATGCACAAATACCATTAAAGCAGCAAGGGGTCTACCTTCGAATTCGGCCACCAATAATTCCACCATGCCGGAAGGATGAAAAAGGTCATATGCCCGGCGATAGTATTCATATGAATGAAACCCAAACCCATCCCGCCCGCCGGTAACCGTCATCAGATTATGAAATCCCCCAAGATCATCCCACGCCCGGACGGTAATCCCTTTCTTCTCAGCCAGACGCACGTTGTAACGGCATTTCTGTTTCATGCGGCTCAAGATATCTTCTTCAGTCCCACGGATATCAACCACAACGGTACGAGGCGGTTGGATGGCATGAGGACTTACTACAAAATCCCGCAGGGGAATATCAAACGTCAGGGCGTTTTTATCTGAGGATATCTCCCACCTATCCGGTTCAAGTTTTAGGAGGATGGAACGGAGCGAACGGCAAATGGCATTTATCTCATCCCACAAAGGTTGGCTGTCGAATGGCAATGGTTTGGGAATATAAGCGAGAGTAAACCCAAGAGGGAGTTTTCGAAACAGGATCTGCACACCCGCCTCCCCATTAATGACACGAAGAGCCCGCCATCCAAAGGCAGCTTTAAGCTCTCCCCACTCGCTGGTCTGTAAAACGTGGCAATCGGGATGATGGGTGAGAAATTGTTTCCAATCTGAAAGAGAGACGAGAGGCATCAAAAGACCGATGTCATGTCCGGCGGTGAAGGCGTCTCACGAATGGCAGCACCGGGAATGGTTTCATCCAGCAATTGGATGATAGCTTCAGGTCTACTCTCACTTACGAGTTGCTCCAATTTGTCAAGGGTTTGAGTAAGCGAACCGCTCTGGGGAGCACTTTCCTGCGCGGAACGAAAAATTTCGGGGTGAGCGGTCTTTTCATATGTCTTATCAGTTTCCCACAGTTCCTCGCGCAGTTTTTCTCCCGGGCGGATGCCTGTGAAAACGATATCGATGTCTCGCCCGGGCTCGAGCCCCGACAGGCGGATCAAGTCTTCAGCCAATCCCAAAATTCGTACCTGCTGACCCATGTTGAGTAGAAAAGCTTCGCCGCCCTGCCCCATCGCCGCAGCCTGTAAAACAAGATGCACCGCTTCAGGGATGGTCATAAAATAGCGCTCCATGTCCGGATGGGTCAAAGTTATCGGTCCACCCTGGGCAATCTGACGTTTAAATATTGGCACAACACTGCCGCGACTGCCAAGCACGTTGCCAAACCGGACCACCGAATAGGCTTTATTAGTGCGCAGGGCGGTATCCAATACGATCATCTCAGCAAGGCGTTTGGTTGCACCATAGACATTGACAGGGTGTACGGCTTTGTCGGTGGAAATCAAGACGAAGCGATCCACCCCAATTTTTACTGCTGCATCGACAAGATTGCGCGTGCCGATGATATTATTGGCAACCGCCTCCTCGACATTGATTTGCATCAGCGGGACATGTTTGTGAGCTGCCGCATGGAATATCACCTGGGGATGATATTCTGATAAAACAGATTCGATGCGCTGCGTATCGCGCACATCCGCGATGACCGGGATGAGTTCGAGGGCAGGAGTGTTTTCGCGCAGCTCCAGTAAGGCTTCAAAAATACTGTTTTCCCCATGGCCTAGCAAAATGAGTTGGGCAGGATTCCATCGGGCGATCTGACGGCATAGTTCTCGACCGATCGAACCTCCTGCCCCGGTCACCAGAACGCGTTTACCATTAAGGGCTACTCCAATCCACTCCTCATGAATACGGGCAGGCTCACGCCGTAATAAATCGGTGATGTCCACCTCGCGCAAACGGGAGACGCTTACTTTTCCGCCAATCAGTTCAAAAATTCCAGGCATGGTACGGAATGGCATACCCTTCAAACGGCAGACATCCGCCACCATACGCACCACCCGCCCCGGTGCGGAGGGGATGGCAATGATCACTTCATCCACAGTATTCTTATCAAGCACATCTGGCAGATCCGCCAATGTACCAATGACTGGGACGCCGTATATTTCATGCTTCTGCTTCGCGGAGTCGTCATCAAGAAACCCGACCGGTTCCAGGTTCGATTGACGGTTCTTTTGTAATTCCCGCACCACCAATATTCCGGCATCTCCAGCACCGATGACCAGCACCTTGCGGGCTTTTCCATCGCGAGGCTGTGGAGCGCGTGATTCCGCCCGGATTCGCAGCGCAAAACGTACGCCTCCCACAAACACCAATGAGAGTAAAAAGTCTATCCCCAGCACGGTTCGCGGCAGACCTGTGATGATTTTCAGACTGAACAGGAGGATCATGACTGCTGATACAATGACTGAAGCTACAGCCACCGTAGCAATAATGATTTTCAACTCGTTTACGCTGGCGTACACCCACAATCGCCGGTATAACCCAAAAAAATAATAGACAAACGGCTTGATCCCCAGTGCAACTAAAATCATAAGGATGATGGCAGGGTAGTACGGGTATAAGTTGTCCAATTCCAACCGCATCGCGAAACTCCCCAGCACTGATACGATGATCAGCACCAGGTCAACCAGCAATAAATAGCGGTTGCGCACATTGATATGCGGTTTACTCAGCTTCGCATCCATTCAACAGTCGCCTGCAGCCCTTCAGCCAGAGATGTTTCAGCACGAAAACCCAGTTCCTTGTAAGCCCGCACCGGGCTACCTACCGAGCGGTAAATATCACCCGGTCGCGGGTCAGCGAATACCGGTGTCGGTGCATTTGGAAACAAATCCTGCAATTCCTCCACAAGATCGAGTATGCGCGTTTCATGTCCCGTGCAAATATTGAACACCTGTCCGGGCGCAGCTGGGTGTTCAGCTGCGATTAAATTAGCCCGTACCACATCATCGATAAAAACCAGATCACGAGTCTGCCCGCCGTCGCCATTGACTGTAATTGGTTCTTCCTCCAGACAATTGTTAATAAAGATGGGGACAGCTGCCGCATATTGTGAATCGGGTCGCTGACGTGGACCAAAAACATTGAAATAACGCAGGCAAGTCACTTCAAAGTCGAATGCACGAGTATAGAGGCCTGCATAAATTTCATTAATATTTTTTGATGCCGCATATGGGGAAAGACAACGCGTGGGGAGGTCCTCACCCAAGGGGAGTGTTTCAGTATCACCATACACTGCCGCACTCGATGCAACCACCATCCGTCTTACCCCCGCTTCTCTGGCAGCCTGGAGCAGGTTCTCTGTACCTCGCACATTAACATCATAGCATTCAACCGGCTGTTCCATCGATTGGGGTACGGAAACAAAAGCTGCCTCGTGAAATATTACCTCCACCCCTCGGACAGATTCTTTCACCGCAGCAGGGTCACGGAGGTCGCTCACTCGCACCACGAGCCTGTCTCTCAAACCAGATAAATTTTCCTTCTTCCCGGTTGAAAAGTTATCGAGTACTCGCACCTGCCAGCCATTTTCCAGCAACTTGCGGACGAGATGAGAACCAATAAAACCGGCTCCTCCGGTCACCAGAGCAATAGGCATTTTTATCTCCCGCGGAATCCCATTACAGTCCCAATCGTCCGCAGGATTATGGAAATATCCGTGCCAAGACTGCGATGCTTGATGTAATAAAGATCATACTCAAGTTTGATGATTGTATCCTCAACTGTTGATACATATCCGAAGTTGATTTGCGCCCAGCCGGTAATACCCGGTTTGACCAGCAAACGCGCTCGATAAAAGGGGACCTGTTTCTGGTAATGCTCCACTAATTCAGGTCGTTCGGATCGCGGACCGACGATACTCATTTCACCTCTTAATACATTCAAGAATTGTGGGAGTTCATCGATGCGAGTCCTGCGCAGGAGGTTTCCTGCACGCGTGATTCGTGGATCATTTTTCGAGGCGGGTCGTGCCTTGCCATCACTTTCTGCATCCTTACGCATGGTGCGAAATTTGATGATCGTGTAAGGTTTGGCACCCTTCCCAAGTCTCACCTGTTTATAGAATATCGGGAAACCGCTATCGAGCATTGTGATGATGGCAATAAGTGGGAAGAACAATGCAAGGATCATTATTCCAATGAGCGCACCGGTAATATCAAGGATCCGCTTTCCGACTTCAAACAGACCATGCATACGTGTCTCATCGACAAAAGAGCGAATGATCCAATCCGATTCTAAATGCTGGATCGGTACGCGTCCCAATAGCTCTTCGTAGAGGGTTGGCATGCGGATAATTTCGATGCCCTTTTCCTGTGCGTCAAGAAGCTTTTGAAAAGTATCACCTCGAATTTCACCGTTAATCGCAACAATCAAGTCCGATATCCCTTGCTCTTCTATGATTTCAAGTAATTTTTCACTATTTGCAAGGATGGGATAGCCTTCGACGTTTGTTTCGACCTTTTCGGGATCATCATCAATCAATCCAACCAGGAAAAAAGGTGGCGGCCATAACCTGCGATACGCATTTACCAACGTCCGTCCAGCATTCCCTGCGCCAATAATTAGCACACGCCGCATGAAAGCCGGATCCGTATATAGACGGATATATAACAACCGCCAAATTAATGTAAGGGAGGCAGCCAAGGCAAGAAAAGCGCCTACACCCTGCCGAGGCAGTGATCCCTTGGGCGAAAGCAGGTAGATTACCGCATACACTACGAAACCCGCAATCGCTGCAACAGCAATACCCCTGAATGTTTCACGCCAGTTTGCTGCCCGGTGGACATCGTACAAGTCGACCAGTAAAATCAGCCAGCCAAAAGGTAGTAAGTAGAACCAGCCTGGGACGCGCTCCAGGATGAATTGCAGTGTGAATCCAAACTGAGCATCCTGATAAGACCAGTAGTAAAGCGCAACGACCATGGCAATGATAGTCACAATCACATCACCGATGAACAGGATGGCACGCTGTTCCGAAGGTCGTAGATGAATTCTGTTAGGACGGGTCGTCGACTCTGAAGCCATTAGCGCGGTTTTACTCCTGCAACAACACTCCATAAAAAACCGCCACCCCAGGAAAGATGCATGGAAGCAATGGATAGGGGTATTCCAATACTAAACGACGCCTTCTTTGTGCGCAACGCCTCCTTGAGTCCAATAACGATCAACGCAAAAGAGTATAGCAGCAATTCAAATATGAGCAGGAGAGCGAATTGCGGTATCCAGGCAAGCAGCGAATCTATGAGCAGGGTAAGCACAAATAATGGCGGAAGAGCCTGACGCCAACGTACTGTTTTGGGATATCTTTTCAACATCCTGTACTTCCAAAATCCATAACGCCAATATTGTTTTATCAGTTCACCAATTGTTGAACGCGAAAAGTAAATTGAACGGATTTCGGGATTTAACCATATCCGTCCGCCTGTGTTTAATATCCGCACGTTGAACTCATAGTCTTCATTGGTCAATAGAGTTTCATCATACTTACCGATACGTACCCACAATTCACGGCGAAATGCGCCAAAAGGAACGGTATCAACATAAGCAGCCTTTTTCGCATGTCGATAAAGCGCGTCACCCACACCCAGAGGATGCGATGCCGCACCTGCGATGGATTCGGCAATCCATGTATCTGCTCCAGGTTTAATTTCCCATATGCCGCCCACATTATCTGCCAATCTACCTTCCAGGGCAGATACAATTCGGGCAACATAATCAGGATAAGGTTGGGAATGTGCATCGAGCCGGACAATGATCTCGCCCGTTGCATTCTCGATTGACCGATTTAATGCGGCAGGGATGATTTGCTTCTCATTGTCCACGATTCGTAATTTTTGGTCTGGATGTGCATCGCTCCATTCGGAAATAACCTTTTGAGTCCCATCCGTCGACAGGCCATCTGCAATGACCACCTCCATTTGTGAACGGGGATAAGTCTGTGCATAAATAGCATCCAATAGCAATTGGATGCGCGCCTTTTCATTGTAGCATGGGACGATAATGGAGACAGAGAGCATTACCAGACGATTTTCAGACGATTTTCCGCTCCGATTTCCTGCGTCGGTTGATGGTCGAGGCATCAGGCAACGCGAGCGGAAGGCTCACAGTAAAAGTACTCCCCTGCCCTAAAATACTTTGGGCGGTAATTGTACCACGATGCGCTTGCACGATCTCGCGGATGATCGCCAGCCCCAAACCTGCGCTGTGCCTTTCACCACCCATGCGGGAGGGATTCGCCTGGTAAAAACGGTCAAAAACATGAGGCAGAGATTCCGGCGAAATCCCAACACCAGAGTCTTTCACCTCTACACGCAATTGATCGGCGGTACAGGCTGCTGTAACTTGTATAATCCCACCTATGGGCGTAAATTTCAGGGCATTGTCCACCAGATTGGTGAATACCTGTGCCAAGCGGTCACTATCGCCATATATGGTGGGTAGATGCGCAACTGAAATATCCAATGACACATTGGCTTGTCGTGCTTGTGGCATGAATCTTTCGACGACGTGATTCAATAATAACTCTAAATCAACTGATTCGTGTTTGAGTACGAATAACCCTGCATCCATGCGCGCCAGGTCAAGCAGATCGAGCACCAAGCGATGCATCCGATCGGACTCCTCGTAGATAACCTGCGCGGCTTGTTTTTGTGCATCGGGTGAATCGGCGGTGCCGTCCAGAATCGCCTGGGCAAACCCTTGAATGACGGTGAGTGGCGTCTTGAGTTCATGCGAAACATTGGCTACAAACTGGCGTTGCGATAGCTGGCTGACTCGAACCCGGGATGACATATCATTAAACACGTGAATGAGATCCTGCACTTCGCGTGGGCCTTCTGCAGGAATGAGACCGGCCTCAGAATCAGGCATTCGTTTTGAAGCGGTTATCACACGTTGTAACGGATCGCCCACCCAGCGTGACAGCATGAAGGCCAGAAAAAGCGAAAGCAAAAAAGCCGCGGTCCCAGCACCGACCACTGGCAGGAACAGGTCATCTCGTAGAATAGTCTTTAGAGGCAAATTGGGACGGGGAACGGAAACCAATAACCAGCGCTTGTTATCCAGCTGGCGCAGAATATACAACCAGGCTCTGTTTTGGCTGTCACGAAGGACGGATGATATTCGCAGCCGAGGCAGTCGCGGCATTTGCAAAGTCCCATACTCTGCTAACCCGGAATCAGCCATCACCTGCCGCGATCCATCGAATAGCACTATTCGTGTGTCATAAGTGGTCCCAAGCTGGTCAATAAAGGGTTGGAGTGCGTCTGGTGGCAAATCTGCCCATTTATCCTGATTTTTTAGTAGCACACCTTGAACAACCAGTAATTTTTCCGCTGCCTGTCGGTAGATCATTGGATTTCGGACGATATAGATAAAGAGAACAACAGAAACCACTCCCAGCGCAACTGCAATCACGAGGGCGTAACTTAGCCAAAGGCGCGACCGAAGAGAAGCAAACAATTAGATCCCTGATTCGACTTTTCTATTGATAAGTTGGAAAGTCAGCACACCAGTTTATACCCCACGCCAGCAATGGTTTCTATCCGAACAGAACTCTCAGCCAGTTTACGCCGCAAGTGGCCGACATGCACATCCACCGTGCGGGTCTGCCCGTAATAATCGAATCCCCATGCCATTTCAAGCAACTTCTCCCGGCTGAGCACCCTTCCGCGGTTCTCTGCCAGGGTGAGCAGCAAGTCGAATTCCTGTGCACGCAAGTCAAGGGTCGTCTGTCCACATCTCGCCTCTCGACTGGCAGGGTCGATGGTTAATTCCCCTAATTGGATCGCCGTGGTCACTGGCCCTGCGGCTCGTTCGCTGCGCCGCAACAATGCCTTGACTCGCGCCAGCAACTCACGAGGGTTGAATGGTTTTGTCAGATAATCATCTGCGCCAAGTTCAAGACCAATGATTTTATCGATATCCTCATCCCGGGCTGTCAGCATGATGATCGGGATGGGATTATTTTCCCCTCGAAGTCGCCGGCAGACTTCAAAGCCATCCATTTTGGGAAGCATCACGTCGAGCACCAACAGATTGGGTCGGAGCCTGGCAACCGTCTCAAGCGCCGCTTCGCCATCCCCGGCTGATTCCACCCGAAAACCATCGCGCTCGAGATACATGCGCGAAAGCTGAATGATGGATGGTTCGTCATCAACCAACAGGATCAGCTCAGGCATATTCGCGCAGGGTTGCCACAGCCTCTATTTCGACACTGCCACCCTTTGGCAGACCGGCGACGGCCACAGTGGTCCTGGCAGGCGGGTTTTGCTTGAAATATTCAGCATAGATGGCGTTCATTTTGGCGAAATCAGCCATGTCGCGTAAAAAGACGGTCGTCTTAACCACATCCCCCAGGCTGGAACCCGCAGCTTCCAGGACATTCTTAAGGTTTGTCAGCACCTGGCGGGTTTCAGCCTCGATCCCTCCGGAGACAATTTCACCCGTTTCCGGGTTGAGTCCGATTTGACCGGCAGTATAAACCATCTGCCCGGTCTGGATGGCTACAGAGTAGGGACCAATCGCTTTTGGGGCTTTTTCGGAAGTGATCACTTTTTTCATATCCACCTCGATAATTTGAATATTCCTCTGATTGTAAGGCAAAATTTACCATAAGGGAACATATTCCGGACGATAATATTAGAGACACGGTTGCCACCGTGTCTCTATGCTGATGGGCAGAACGATCATTTATTGGTCATTAGGGATAGGAAGAGAGGTACCACTCCCATCATTAGAGCGTTGCGGTTTATTTGCCCTAATAAAAGCCCGGATCGCTTCCGCCAGGGCTTTCCCCTTACCGAGGTGTGCCTGTCGGCCCTCCTGCAACGCTGAGGCAACGTTTTTGACTGTTTGAACTGCAAGCTTGATGTCGGTCACCTTGCCAGTTCCATCGAAACCGTTATGTGCAGAGATGATGGCTCCAGCGCGTTCGTGGGCGGCCTTCACCGCTGGGATGCTGCCAGCGAAGACATCCAAAGCAGATTGAACAGCGGAAGTGTCGAGACCCTTTTCGCTTGCTTTTGCAATCAGCGATTTAGCCTTGCTGATGAATTCACCTGATTTGGCAATGAATTCACCCTGCTTGTTATACCATCCCTTGACCCGTTCAAAGGCTTTTTCAACCCGGGGGTAGGCACCTTTGCCTTTATCCGGATTCGGGTCATCGCCAAGAGGAGCGGCGATAACACTGGTAACGGGCAGTGCTGCGACCAGTATTACAATTGCCAATCCAATCAACATCAATTTCTTGAACATGGGAAACCTCCAGTTTTTTTGAACAAATTAGATTTACTTTCAATCCGAATTTTAGCGGGTACAAGTAATCGGGGTTTATTCTACGTGTAAAATTCCTGTAAAAATTGGAATTTTCAGTGCAAATCAGGTCAAAGGTCGACTGCAATGGGACTGCTTGACAATCTCATCATGTGCGATTAAAATCACGCACGCTTAACAAACGAAAGAAAATCTACCCGCCGAGATAGCTCAGTTGGTAGAGCACGCGACTGAAAATCGCGGTGTCGTCAGTTCGATTCTGACTCTCGGCACTCTCGGCTGAAAATTGGCCAGATTGCGGGCGTAGTTCAGTGGTAGAACGTCTCCTTGCCAAGGAGAAGGTCGTGGGTTCGAATCCCATCGCCCGCTCTACAATAGCCTAGATAACTGATCAGAATGCTGATTGAAGATTGTGGATTGTTATGGCAATCTCAATCAGCAAAAATTTTAGGGCGTCGTTGCCAAGTGGTAAGGCAAGGGTCTGCAAAACCCTCATCACGGGTTCGAATCCCGTCGACGCCTCTAGTATCATCAAACATGACCTATCCTTAAGTTCGGGATAGGTCATGTTTTTTACTTCAGCGATTCCTCCAGACCACCCGT